>CAMZIK010000096.1 GCA_947307175.1 uncultured Clostridia bacterium | reverse complement strand
GAGAGTAATGTTCCGGAGGAAGGCACGCTTCAAAACAGCATAAAAGAAATAACAGCTGCAAGTGCTGAATGGTCAAGAATAAGTGGTCAGCAGTGCAGAGATCTTGACGATGAGGTTGTACGGCTGCAAGATTTGTATGATAACAATTATGGTGGTATTGAAGCGAAAATTAAAAAACTAAAAGATCAAGACGGCTTCAGAGATGGTGAGGAAAATCCATATAATTACAATAATCCAACATATAAAGGACACACTATATCAGGAGCAAATTGTTTTGCAATAGCTGCGATTTTTCAGTATGAATGCACAGGAGTTTGGGGACATGAACATGCTCCAATATATATTAATAATGATATAAATCAAGTAAAAGTTGGTGATATGGTTAGGTACGAGGGTTATAGAGCATATTACATAGACAAGAATACTGGAAAAGTTATCCCTTCGGAGCATTGGGGATTTGTATACAAAATAGAAGAAGCAGATGGTAAGAAAAAACTTTACTTAGCCGAAGGCAATGCATGGGATCCAGAGACAGATAGAACAAGAGTTATTAATTATGATGTTGTTGACGCTAATTCCTTTACACCTAAGAACGGCACTATAAAATTTACTGAAGTAAGAAGACCTTAATTATGAAATTTTATTCGCTAACTAACATTGGCTCCCGCCCCGTTAATGAGGACGGCGCAGCAGTGTTTGAGAACCCTTTTGGAAAATGCTATGTGCTATGTGACGGATTGGGCGGGCACGGTATGGGAGATGTTGCATCGCAGCTTGTTGTAAGTTGTATTGGCGAGCGATTTGCAGTATGCAATAATAATTCAGAGTTCATTCCCACCGCAATTGAGTATGCACAGCAGGAGCTGCTTGCGCAGCAGGAGAAGCTTCATGCACAGATGAAAATGAAAACGACTGTAACAATAATTGTAACAGACGATAAAAATGCGTATATCGGTCATGTCGGAGATTCAAGAGCGTATGTATTCAGGAAGAATAAGGTCATGCTAAGAACTCTTGACCATAGTATACCGCAGATGCTTGTGCTTACAAAAGAAATAAAGGAATCCGAGATCAGGCATCATCCAGACAGGAGTTTACTGCTCAGAGTAATGGGTACCGAGTGGGACGAACCAAAATATGAACTTGAGAAGCCTGTTGCTCTCAAAAAGTGTCAGGCTTTCTTGTTATGCTCCGATGGGTTCTGGGAACTAATAAACGAGGAGCAAATGTGCCAAACGCTCAAGAACAGTACATCTGTAAATGAGTGGATGGATGCAATGGTACAGATCATTCAAACTAATGGTAAAGGTACCGATATGGATAACTATACGGCAATAGCCGCGCTGAATACATAATATGAACGGATGTGATGACTTGGTTAGCTATAAAGACAGTTTCAGTCTGTTTGATGAAAACGGTATATATGAAATAGCTGCTCAATCTGTTATCGGAGACAGACAAGAGCAGCAGGATTGCTTCGGGTACGATATAAAAGGCGATGAAGGCATCACTGTCGTATGTGACGGAATGGGCGGACATGAGGGCGGCAGGCTGGCAAGTACTAAATCCGTTCAAATGTTGCTGGATATGTACAACCAAAACTACCCATGCCTTGATTATCATAAACTGTTGACAGAAAGTGCTTATGATATTGACGAGATGATATCAATGCTCAAAAAAGACAATGGCGAAAAAATGATGGCAGGATCAACCCTTTCAGCTGTGATAATCAAAAATAAGAAAATAAACTGGCTCTCTGTGGGAGACAGCAGAATCTACCTTTTCCGCAACGATGATATGAAGCTGCTAACAAGAGACCATAACTATAAACTTGAACTTGAAGAAAAGATTAAAAACGGTAAGATCGATCAGGAGTATTATGACAGTGAAATATCAAAAGGAGCATCTCTTGTTAGCTTTATGGGCGCAGGCAGACTACCGTATATCGATTGCAATGAGCAGGCTTGCGATCTACAATCAGAGGATAGAATACTAATTACATCTGATGGACTTTATAAAACATTGAATGAAAATTCAATTAAAACGCTGTTATCAAATTTCACGAATATAAGGCAGGCAGCGTCGGCAATAGAATCAAAAGCAAACAGAACATCGAGAAATGCAAAAGCAATGCGTGACAACACTACTTTTGTGATTATAAGAATAAAATGATTTCATGGAGTGTGTATAATGAGCGGAGAAAAAAATGTTGTTCAATGCAACGGACCGGTAAAGCATTTTTATGATGCAAATAAATATGATAAATGCCCGCACTGCGGAGCAGCAGCTTTTAATGGTCATGAAGAAAAAAAGCCTCATGGTTTTTTCGGAGGAGTATTTGGGAAAAATACGAATAATACTAAAACTCAAGGATTATTCTCTGATAAAACGGGAAATACGGTTAATGTGAAACCAAACACTGCTGAAAAGAACACTGTGAATAGTTCTCCAATGCATCAGCCTGTGCAACAAGGGGTATCTCATGTTCAGCAGATGCCTCCAATGCAGCAGGCACAGATCGTTAAACCGCCACATACCGCAAGCGGTGGTATGGGGTATAATTATCCGATACAGAGTCAGCAGATAAGCACGCCGATTGTTCAGCAGAACAGCAGTTTTGAATCTCAGAGTTTTCCCGAAGAACCGGTAAGAAAAACCGTTGCTGAAACAACAAATAATTCTGTAAACGATGCAAAAACGACAGGTCATTGGTATGGCAAAAAGAATAATGATCCTGTTGTAGGTTGGCTGGTATGTGTCAAGGGTGAGAATCAAGGTGAAAGCTATCAGATCGTTTCAGGAAGAAATACAATTGGAAGAAGAGAAACCAATGAGATAGCTCTTATTGGTGAGAATTCTGTATCCAGAGAAAACCATGCATCAATTTTTTATGATTATAAGAAATCAGAGTTCTATCTTAAACCCGGAGAAGGCAATACTATGCCGTATGTAAATGATGATATGGTTACATCAATGACAAAACTAAACAGTTATGATGTCATTGAGTTGGGAGATTGTTCATTGGTCTTTGTCCCATTTTGCGGTGAAGCATTTTCATGGGATAAATATATTGAAAAGGAGCAATAATTGTGCCGATCTGTTATTCTTGTTTTAAACAGTATGATGATGAATATGATGTCTGTCCGTACTGCGGACAGGAAATGATAACCGAACCTGAAGAACCTATCTATTTACATCCGGGCGTCATCCTAAACGGGAGATACATTATCGGAAAATGTGCCGGACAGGGCGGATTTGGTATAGTATATAAGGCGTGGGACAAGAAACTAGGAACAATCGTAGCTGTTAAGGAATTCTTTTCGAGTAAAATAGCTATCAGGTATCCGGGAGAATCAGAAGTTAGGATAAGCAAAAAACATAAAGATGAATTTATGTATCGTAAATCGAGATTTCTGACTGAAGCAAGATATATTTCTAAGTTTATAGATCAAAAAAGCATTGTTGATGTGTATGATCATTTTGAACAAAACGGAACTGCTTATATAGTTATGGAGTTTCTTAAGGGAATAACACTGAGTCAGTACCTTGAGCAGCATGGAGGAACAATTGATCAGAAGGCAGCGATAACGATAATAAACCAATTGTGCAGCGGTTTGAAGGAGCTTCATAAAGAAAAGGTAATTCATTGTGATATTGCTCCTGATAATATACAAGTCTACGATGGTTATCAAATCAAACTTTATGATTTCGGCGCTGCGAAGCTTGCTGACAGTAATGAGGTAGCTATTGATGTAGTTATGAAGCCTGGTTATTCTCCCCCAGAGCAGTATTCTCAGGACAATGAACTGGGTGCGTGGACAGATATCTATGCCTTAGGAGCTACGTTCTATAAAATGCTCATTGGAAAAATACCGGAAGAATCAACCAACAGAAAGATCAATGATACCCTTAAAGCTCCTCATGAAATCAATCCAGAGATACCGGAAAACCTTAGTAATACAATAATGAAAGCCATGGCTGTCGAGAAACATATGAGATTTAAAAGCATTGATGATTTTATGCAAACTCTCAACAGCGATAAAAAAGTATATACAATCGAGCAGGAGAAAAAGCGCAGAAAAAGAAGGAGACACACAGGTATATTTGCTGCAACGCTAGTAGTTGCTGCTGTGTGTGGAGCAGTATATTATTCGTTTAGTCAGAAAAAACTTGAGGAAAACTTAAACCCTGCAACAATAAGTGTTTGGTTCAGTGTTGATGAGAATTCAACCGAAGAAGAGGCTATGACCGCTGTAAAAAAGGATTTTGAAGAAAAATTTTCAAATGTAACTGTTGACTTGCGAGCTATAAAAAAGGATCAATATGTTCAGGAACTTGAAAAAGCAGCGTCAGATAATAAGCTCCCAACCTTGTTTGAAAGCACCGATCTTCCCGATTCGGTTGTAAAAAAGGCTCGTGATGCTGATAAGGTCTTGAAAAGTGAACAATCTAAGGAGTGTTTGTTTATTGATCAGTATAATGATTACTATTCAGACAATAAAAAGATCCCTCTTGCAATCGAAGTACCTATGGCATTCATAATTTCAAAGGGAGAACAGTCTTCTGAATATAGCAGTTCAACATTTACTGCTGTATCTGATTTTGGAACTAATAAGATCGCGCTTGATTCGGAGTGTAGATTTATTACTAATAACTTTACTGATTCGTTTGATCTGAATGAAAATGACTTTAGTGATGACGATCATAACAAAGCAGCAGTTCTTATTTCATCTTCAATGAAAATGAATTATATAAGAAGCGCAATCAAGAAGCATCCAAAAGTGTATTCTTTTTACAATTCGGACAAGATATACTGTAATTATACTTACGAATGGAGTCTTGGAAAAGCTGGAAGGAATGAAGAGATAGCTGCTGATAGACTGCTGAGTTGGATGATGGGAAACGTTTACCAGAGCGACTTGATGATAAGTATGTGTTCCGATGGGCAGATCCCTATTAATGAGACTTGTTTTAACAGCAAGTGCAGCAGCAAGAATTATGAAGAACTGAAAAAAATAAAAGAAAGATTTGTGTTTAGTTCTTAAATCATTATTGAACAGAAGGTGAAAATATGAAACTGTGTATGGGCTGTATGGAAAAATATAGCGATGATTTTGATGTTTGTCCTCATTGCGGGTACTATGAGGGTGAAACAGCAGAAGAAGCAATACATATGGATCCCAACACCATATTGCAGGATAGATATATTGTTGGCAGAGTTATTGGATATGGTGGATTCGGAGTAACATATATCGGCTGGGACGGAAAACTTGAAAAGAAAGTTGCGATCAAAGAATACTTTCCAAGCGAGTTTTCAAGCAGAATACCGGGACAGACTGCATTAGTAGTTTTCGGAGATGAAAAAAGAAAACAGTTTTATGATGGCTTAGAAAAGTTTGTTGATGAAGCTAAGCGTCTGGCAAAATTCCAGAATGAGGACGGCATTGTAAAAGTCTTCGACAGCTTCACAGAGAACGGGACTGCATATATCGTAATGGAGTATCTCGATGGAGAAAACCTGAAAACAATGCTTGAAAGAGAAAAGAGTATACCGGAAGAAAAGGCAATTCAGATGATGTTGCCGATTCTGGATTCTCTGGATAACATTCATAAACAAGGAATAATCCACAGAGATATATCACCGGATAATGTTTTCATAACAAAAAGCGGCGATGTAAAGCTCATAGATTTCGGAGCATCACGTTATGCAACCACGTCACACAGCCGAAGTCTCACAGTTGTAGTAAAACAAGGATACTCCCCGGAGGAACAGTATAGGAGCAGGGGCGATCAAGGCCCTCATACTGATGTTTACTCACTTGCTGCCACACTTTACAAGATGATAACGGGGAAAACACCTCCGGATGCGATGGAAAGACGATCACAGAAAGAGGGTCTTAATAAGGAAATACTTGTTGAGCCGCATCTTGTCAAAGGTACTAAAATATCTGTCAATGTAGAAAATGCGATTCTTAATGCAATGAATATAAGGATCGAGGACAGAACGCCTGATATAGAAACCTTTAAAAAAGAACTGCTGTCTGAGGAACCTGTTAAGCGCAGAGTCGGTAAAGTAAAAAAGATAGACGTAATGGCATGGCCGTTATGGCTGAAAATTCTTTTGCCAACTATTTTGTGTGGTGCGCTTGTATTTGGCGGACTGCTTCTGACGGGAGTAATATCATTCAAATCACCATATACGGAAGAGATAGTTATTCCTGATGGATATGTAACAGTACCTGATGTTGAAGGCATCACTAAAGATGAGGCTGTACGTAAAATAGAAGACAGCAATCTTATAGCTAATATTTCAGGAACAATAGAGTCAGAATATATTGATGCAAGCAAGATAATACTTCAGACACCAAACGGAGACTCGTATCTTCCAATCAATTCACCTGTTGATCTTGTGTTAAGCAGCGGAGGCGCCGTCAGCAAGGGTATAGTACCTTTTGTAGAAGGGGAAGAGCAGGCTGAAGCAGTATCAAAACTGACGGAAGCAGGGCTTGACAGACCTGATGTGGATTACGAATACAGCGATTCGACTGAAAAGGGACGAGTAATATCACAAAGTATTCCATACGGTACTGAAATAACCGAAGGAATGAAGATGAAGCTGGTCGTTTCAAAGGGTTCTAAGGGCTTCAAGATGATAAATGTTGTCGATATGAAGGTCGATAAGGCTGTAGAGGAGATAAACAAGCTTGGACTTGTAGTTGAGATAACATATAAGGAAGGCGATGCGGATAAAGAAAACACTGTTCTTGAACAGTCACCGCAGGAAGGAACAGAGGTTACAAAAGGAACTAAGGTCAAGATAGTGGTCTGCACTAAGTCAAGTGTAATAAAAGTTCCTGATGTAGTAGGTGATTCAAGGAGCGATGCTGAAGAAACAATTAAGAACAGTAAGCTTAAAGTATTAGTAAGTGAAGAGTATAGCAGCAGTGTTTCGAGTGGAACGGTAATCGATCAAAGTCCAATTGCCGGATCAGGAGCCAAGGAGGGTGACACCGTTACTATCGTAGTCAGCAAGGGCGCAAGGCCTGAGCAAACAACTCGTACCACTCAGCAGACAACCAAGCAGACTACTAAGCAAACACAGGCTCAGACTAAGAAAACAGAAACCCCGGCAGCAAAGGTGCTTTCGATCAGTCTTAATGCCAACGGCGGAACTGTATCAGGGTCATCAATTAGCGTAACAGTTGGTCAAAAATACAATCTGCCAACGCCAAAACGCAATTATTATAACTTTACCGGCTGGTATACAAGTTCAAGCGGCGGAACACAAGTAACGTCAAGTACTGTTGCCAAGGCATCTGACAGTACAACACTTTATGCACACTGGAGCCAGAAATCCGAGTCTGACTGGGTGCTTGAATCTAACGCTCCGTCTAATGCGAAGATCACTGGTCAGAAATGGACGTATGACTATACAAGTACCAAGTCGTCTTCAAATTCATACGAACCAGGATGGACGCAATATGATTCAAGCTGGCGCTGGAGCGATTATGGCTCGTGGAGCAGCTGGCAGAATTCTTACGTTTCAAAATCAGATTCAAGAGATGTACAAACACAGTATATAAACCCGACTTATCGTACGGAGTATAATTATTCACGCTATAGATCAGCACCAGTCGGAAGTTGTAAAGTTGGTCCAACTAAAGGCACATGGGGTGGTGCATACTGTGGATATTATCAAGAGCATGGCTGGGGTAGTAAGTTGCCGTGGCAGCAGAATCAGGGCTTTGATATCTGGTGGGATAGTCAAAGCGGTATACTAAACGGAGGCTGGTTTAATGAAACGTCTAGACAAGTAGAGGTTACATCTGGTTATACGCAGTACCGCTACCGTGACAGAAGTAAGATATATACATATTATCACAAGAAAGTCGAGTCAAGAGAATCAAGTACATCTGTAAGCAGCGGCGGAAGCATTTCTAACGTAAAGAAATATGTAAAATACATACCGGCTTAAGTTTATCATATGTAAGCAAAATAGAAGCTGCCTCGCTTTGATAAACAAATCAGCTCCGAACCGGGTGAAAACTGTTGGTTTGGAGCTGTGCTGTTGGATATTATACGAAAAGGATGATATTATGATAGGAAAAGCTTTATCATTGATAACGGCAATAATTATTAGCCTGACCTGTTTCAGTTCATGCTCAAGCAGTGAATCAGATAATGCATCGCAGCAAATAACAACACATAAAGAAACGCCGATGACAACAATAACTGAGGAAACTACTACAGCTACTACAACAGCTAAACCGGCTGATAGCCCTGTGCCTGATAAGATAAAGGAGATGCTTGAATATACCGAACCGGATTATCGTGGGCAGCCCGGCGGACCTGCTGCGGCATTTATGACTTATTACGGTTATCGTGGACATGAAGGAGCAATGCAGGACGAAATGTGGTTTCAGGATATGGACGGAGATAACATTCCCGATCTCGTTGTAGGCGGTTATTCTGCAATAGTAGACGGCATACAGGGCAGAACTCATTGTTTTCAGATACAATTAAGCAAAGGCAACGGCGGCGGTACAATTCATTTGCTTCTTGATTATTCCTCCAAGGACAAGCACGGTCATGACGCTTTTATGATGCAGGCATACAAGGATAATAACGGCTCGCTGCTGTTTACACATACAGATTTTTATGCCTATACATCACCTGATCCCGAAAGCGATCCCAAGTATGCAGGTGCTTTCACTATTTTTGAATACTCATTTGCAAAAGAATTACCTGAAGATAACAAAAAGAAAATACTGTATTATACTTATAATCCTAAACTCGGTTCCGGCGAAGATGCTTTCAGCTGCTCTGACAGCAATGGAAGCCGGATAACTGCTGCAAATGCCAAGAAACTGTTTAATAATTATTATGCGTCAAAGACTCCGCTGAAGGCGAATATAAAAACGATAAACTATCAGAATTATATGAATAATATGTCGCAGGAGCAGCGTAAGCAGGCACTTATGGACTCGTATTATGCATTTTCTTATACGCAGGACAAGACGATAAAGCCATATGGCAAAGAGGTCTTTGATAAGATGCCGTCGGCTGCAGCAACAGCAGCCACAACCACAACAACGACAAAGAAGCCGCAGCAAACAGGCGCAGATATTTATGCAAGCTACAGTGCAGTTTTGTCAGGTGCAAAAAACAGAATGCCAAATGCACTCGATATAGCATATATGGTCTTTGATTATGATAAGGACGGAAAAGATGAACTGATCATACATTATTTAACAGGAGCGAGAATTGGTGAAGCAGAGATATATGAGTACGACTCAAATATTGGTAAATCTGTTCTCGAAGCACAGGGACCGTGCTTAGCCCTATTGGATTATTCAGATAAAACCGGCGGTTTAATAACTTCAACTGTAAGTAATATGCCGGTAAAACCTAATTCTCCAAGTGGAGCAAGTGTTGTTATCTGCAAAATCATAGTTAGTGGTAGGAAAATATCATATGAATCTTTAGCACAGTTGGATCCGGATCTTGACAAAAAGCAGATAAGCGAATACACCAATAGTAAGAAGGAATTTGCTGACGCCGGTACAAATGGCAGCGCTAATGCAGTTAAAGCTAACGCTGTTAAAAACAAAGCGGCATAGGCACAGATCATAATAGCTTGGAGTATAGAATTATGAAAACAGTAACTATTGATTGTCCAAAGTGTGGAAGATCGCTCGAGTTCCCTAATAATCAAAGGCAAACAAAATGTCTTTATTGCGGGTCTACTGTATATTGGGATGATGAAGCTAAGCACACAGTGCTTGATAATGCAGAGCAAGTTGGATACGAGTTTGAAAAAGGGCGAATCAAAGCACAGCAAGAAATATCTTATTCAAAATACCATGCGCCATCAAATTACATCCCTATGCAAACTAATGATAACGGTTCAGGAAATGGAGCAAGAAATATTATTGTAGTATTGATAATAGCAGTCTCCTTGTTAGCAGTTTTTGTGGTAATCAATAATATGTCTGGCTTTAGTTCATCAGGTAATAAGAGTGCTAATTTAACTAATAAAGAAGCTATAAATAGCTATGAATATGAAACTTCAAATAGTGAACCGGTCAAGAATACTGAAAAAAACGATTTAGAGAACAGCGGAACATCAAATGCCATACAACCAACAGCCGATAACACACAAATTGTGTCTCACAAAAATGATTTATCATTTAAAGGAACGGCTGTAAGTGTCCAAAAAGCAACTATTACCTTTAAAGCTTTAACGTCCGGGAAACATTGGATAACTTTAGTAGATGTATATGCTCAAGAGAATTTTGAAATAAATATTTATGATTCTTACAATAAAAAGGTTGGGTACGCAAATTTCCCCAACTATATGAACGGAGCAGATGTAGAATTAACTAAAGATACGGAATACACTATAGTAATCAACGATGAATACGGAAATAATAAAGTGGGGAGTTTTACTCTTATTATTAAAAATCCGGATGATATTATCAGTATAGATTCAAGTAAAGATTTTGTTCAAACCGATATCAGGTATACGAATCAGCACCTTGAATTTGAATTCATTCCACAGGAAGATGGAGACTATTGTATTACATTTGTTAAGTGCGCTGAACAAGTAAGAATCAAGGAGTTTGGCTTCATTGATATTCCTTATGGTCAAAAAATAGGTATACATGGATATACAGAAGCAAGTACATCTGAGGGAAAAGATATGAAAATGGGTAAAAAATATAAGATAATCATTATCAATGGCGGAGATGATACAAATGTAGGAACTGTTGTTTTCAAAGTGGAAAGGGTTTCAAAGAGCTCAACAAATACTTAGTAAATATTGCAAAACGTTTATAAGTGGAGTTGATAGTGTGCCATTATTTACAAGTGTCCATATACAATCATAAAACAAATATAGTAAAAAGGAGTGTATATAATGTGTACATGATACAGGATCCGTCTGATACGGCAGCTGCAAGAAATGCTATCACTCAAGCTGCATATGCCGTTCATCAGTATCAGCTGAAGAAGTAATAATGTTTATAATGTATTAACTCACTCCATAACTCAACAAGCTGTGAAAGTGGTCTTTGTTTGGTCTTTATTATTGTATAAAACTACGCAATACTGCACGATGTTACG
>CAMZIK010000095.1 GCA_947307175.1 uncultured Clostridia bacterium | reverse complement strand
CAAAGACAAAGCAGGCTCTGTTCCTTGCTGACGGAAAGAAGCTTCAGGACGTTCAAATCAGCTACCTGAAAGGCAAGAACGCTTCCAAGATAACCGCTTTCGGCGGAACGGGCGCAGTACCAGATGACCTTGTAAAACTCATTGCAAAGGCAAGCGTATAACTTAATACGGACTGAAAGGCGTGCAGAGATGTGCGCCTTTTTGTTTGTCAATTATGAACGGAAAAATTGTGCAGGTATACAAAATTTAGAAATCGGCTTTACTTTTTCGCCCAAATATGTTATAGTTAAGTAAGGATAACCAAATATATTAAAACAATTAATCAATGGGAGGTCAGGCTTATGAAATACAAACGACTGTTGAGTTTAACAATGGCGCTGGCGATGATCTGCGGCTCGGCTGCGGCGCTGCCAGAGGGCGCTTTCGATGAGTTCACAAGCGTGTCGGCGAGTGCGGAAGTCGAAGGCGACTATGAGTATAGGATGCTTGACGACGGTACGGCAGAGATAACCAAGTACAAAGGCGCGGGCGGTGATGTTACAATCCCATCAACGCTTGGCGGAAAAACCATTTCAAGTATAGGTAAAAATGCTTTTTCTGAATGTCAAAGCATCACGAGTGCAGTGATCCCTGACGGTGTGAAAAGCATTGGTGAAGCAGCTTTTTCATTGTGTGTAAATCTTACTGATGTTTCTATTCCAAGCAGCGTTACGAGTATTGGATATGCAGGTTTTGCGAACTGTAGCAGTATGATCGGTATATCTATCCCTAAAAGCGTTACAAGTATCAGCAATGCAGCATTTTGTCAATGTGAAAAGCTTGAAAACTTTGAGTTCCCTGAGGGTGTAACTTGTATTAAGGATGGTGTGCTTGCAGAATGCGGAAACCTAAAAAGTGTAACCATTCCAAAAGGTGTTACTGAAATTGAGGATATGGCTTTTATTCTTTGCGAAAACCTTGAACAAATCGAGATACCTGACGGCGTTGTTAGTATAGGACGAGCTGCTTTTTCTGATTGCAAGAATATACCGAGTATAAATATCCCCAATAGTACTAAATCCATTGGAGAATATGCTTTTGATGGATGCTTCGAAATGAAAAATCTGACTATTGGCAACAGCGTTGAGACTATCGGACAATTTGCATTCAGAGGCAGTGGTATAACAAGCGTAACTCTTCCTGAAAGTATTACGAGCATAGGCTCGGCATGGTTTCAGGATTGTGGTTTTTTAAAAATTATAAATATCCCTAAAAGTGTTATTGAAATTGATCAGACCGCCTTGCTTAATTGTCAGTCACTAACTGAAATCAATATTGACAGTGAAAATCCGAAATTCTGTTCAGAAAACGGAGTGTTATATAATAAAGATAAGACCAAGCTTATCCGTTGCTTGCAGTATATTAATAATGTTATTATTCCTGAAGGCGTGACAACCATAGGTGATGATGCATTTTATTATGGAATGCATAGAAGCGTCACTATCCCGAGTACGGTGACAAGTATTGGTTTGCGTGCATTCAATGACTGTCAATTCCTTACCGAGATAAATATTACTGAAGATAATACATGCTTTTGCTCATACGACGGAATGATATTTAACAAGGATAAAACTGAGCTTATTTGTTGTCCTTCCCGTTACAGAGAAGATGTTACAATTCCCGAAAGTGTTACAAGCATAAGAGATTATGCTTTTTATCAGTGCCGAGCTATAAAAAGAATTGTTATTCCTAATAGTGTTAATAAAATTGGATGCTATGCATTTAACTTTTGTACTGATGCAACAGAATTAATAATTCCTGATAGTGTTACGGAAATCGGCGAGTATGCTTTTTCTGCTTTGTGTCGTTTGCCAAGTGTAACGATACCGGGAAGCATAAAAAACATTAGTTGTGGTGCATTTGGATCTTGTGATAATCTTGAAACTGTAACAATTGAAAATGGGGTTATTAGTATAGAGGATTTTGCGTTTACATGCCAAAATCTAAAGAACCTTACAATGCCAAATACAATTAAGAGTATAGGAGCTTATGCTTTTTGCGGAGCTGTTATTACAAGTATAGATCTTCCTGATGGCATTGAAAAAATAGGTGAGTTTGCTTTTGCATACTGTACAAAGGTTACGAGCTTAACTGTTCCTGAAAGTGTTGTAAGCCTTGGCTATGGGTGCTTTCTGTGTTCTGATAAACTAACGTATGTGGAGATTCCTAAAAGCATTTCAGAATTGAGTGACTACGCATTTGGATATTATGATGAAAGTAAAAATTCATCTATTTCTGCTATGAATTCAGCAGATACGATAGCAGAAAGTAAAACAAATGGCCTATCAGATGATGGGACGGCTGATATGAGCAGCGTTAAAAAAGTTGATGATTTTAAAATCGGTTGTTATATGGGTAGTGCAGGAGAAAAATATGCAATAAAGAACGGTTTTGCTTATGAGTTATTAGATGCTCCCAATATAGAAAGACTCGCAGGAACAAACAGATTCTCTACTGCAGCAGCTATCTCAAAGGCAAGCTACCCTGACGGCGCAGATACGGTTATCCTCGCATTCGGTCTGAATTACGCAGATGCACTTGCAGGCGTTCCGCTTGCAGAAAAGCTGAATGCGCCGATACTTCTCACGCACACAAAGACACTCCCTGATGAAACTCTTGCAGAGATCAAACGTCTTGGCGCAAAGGAAGTCATTATCCTTGGCGGAGAAGGTGCTATCAACAAGGACGTTGAAAAGACGCTGAAGAAAAACGGATTGAAGACAAAGAGAATCGCCGGACAGAGCCGTTTCGGTACCGCAACAGCTATCGCAGCTGAACAGAACAAAGCACCCGAAGAACTGTTCTTTGTTTACGGTCTGAACTCTGCTGACGCACTTTCAGTAGGCGGCGTTGCAGCAGCTAAGGGCGCACCGATAATCTATCTGACGACTGACGGTAAGCTTAATGCTGATACCGAGGCTTACCTCAAGACAGTTAAGGGCAAGGTGAAGAATGCGTATGTTATCGGCGGAGACGGAGTTATCTCAAACGCTATGATGAAGAACGTTGCAGACGCACTTGGACTTTCTGTAAACAAGACCTTGGATCGTGTCGCAGGTAAGAACAGATACGAGACTTGCGTTGCAGTCAACAACAAGTTCAAGTCGGTAGTTTCAAGCGATGGAATCTGCGTTGCAAAGGGACTTGATTTCCCTGACGCTCTCGCTGGCGGAGTTTACGCTGCAAAGACAAAGCAGGCGCTGTTCCTCGCTGATGGCAAGAAACTCCAGGACGTTCAGAGCAGCTATCTTAAAGGAAAGAACGCAAGCAAGATAACTGTTTTCGGCGGAACGGGTGCTGTTCCCGATGAGCTTGTAAAGCTCATCGCTCAGGCATGCGTTTAAACCAAATACAAACCTCAAAGGCGTGCAGAGATGTGCGCCTTTTTTGTGTGTCAAATTGTGAACGGGAAAATTGTGCAGGTATACAAAAAATAGAAATCAGCTTTACTTTTTCGCTAAAATATGTTATAGTTAATCAGAGACAACAAATATAGTAATTATTTTAATTAATTGGGAGGTATCATGCATGAAAAAGAAGAAATTATTGAGTCTGGCGCTGGCTATTACTATGTTGTTCAGCAGTTCTGCAATACTGTCAAATGAGATCCATGCTGAAGCAGTCAGTCATATTTCTGTTCAGGAAAAGTCTAATTATATACTGCCTGTCGGCGGTGCTGCTCCGATCAAGGTATATGAAAAAACCACTCCGCCAAAAACCGAAAAAACAAGGAATGACTCTTCGTTTACCTCAGACATCGGAATTTCTGCATCGGAATCTCTTTTAAGGCGTACTCAAAGCAAGTATATGTATTCTTGCCTTGCAAAGTATAAAAACGGTGCAAAAATGCAGAAGCTGTACAATGATCTCCTAAAGAAAATGGAGTCTTTGTGGTATGCTTCAGGTAATATGCCTGTTTCGGATTCGGGCTGGGGAGATTATGAGTATTTCTTCTATTGCAGTAATTATGGTCTTACTGTTGATGAGGCTATGTTCACTGCAACTGTATTTCTTGATGCAAACCCTATGATGTTTTTTGCGGAAAAGGGTATCTGGAGCTCTTATGATTCAGTTGGCATAGAGATAAAAAAGGAATATGTATCCAGCAGCGTCAGAAGGAACTGGGACAAAAAGATAAAGAACTACATCAATTCATTTTCAAGTGCATTGAGCGGTAAAAACACACTTTATCACAAGGCACTTGCCATTCATGATACATTGATCCGAAAAACAACGTATGCATTTGTTCCAGGCACAGTATCTCCTGTCTCTGAGAGTTGGGCACATGATATTACAGGACCTATCACGAAGAATTCTGCTGTATGTGAAGGTTATTCCCGTGCATACGAGCTGCTTTTAAACTATTATGGCGGAAACTGTTCCTATTCGCATGGTTTTGCATTTTCCTCGGGAGGCGGAGGTGCTCATGCTTGGAATATAGTTCAGCTTGATGATGGTAACTATTATTTTGTTGATACAACATGGGATGATCCTGTTAGCACTTATACAAACAAAGACAATAATCTCAGTCACGATTACTTTGCTGTTGGTACAAAGTCATTTTATTCGGATCATACACCTGACAGCGGTTATAATTCAGCTGTTGTGCCAAGCAATCCGAGATATGGGCATTATATCATTTCATCTGTTCCGAGCAGCAATTTTTCGACCAGCTGGTTCAGTAAGCATACTCATTCGTATATCAAAAAAGTAGTTGCGCCTACCTGCACAAGAAAAGGCTATACACTTTATACTTGTAAGACTTGTGGAAAGAGTTATAAGGATAATTATAAAGCAGCGACAGGACATAAATTCAGTGACTGGAAGATCGTAAAAGCCGCAACCCCGACAACAAGAGGAACTATGAGCCGGAAATGCAGCATATGCGGCAATACACAGACTAAGCCTGTTATCTATTATGAGAGACTTGCGGGTGCGAACAGATATGCAACAGCCGCAGCGCTTTCCAAAAAATCATACACATCATCAAGCACAGTGGTGCTCGCATCAGGCATGGATTACCATGACGCACTTGCAGCTGTCCCGCTTTCAAAGGCTTACAATGCACCATTGCTCCTGACGGCACCTAATTCAATGCCTAAAGAGACTCTTGCTGAGATCAAGAGACTCAAGGCGACCAGAATAGTTCTTGTTTACACAAAGGGTCAGATCGGAAGCAAAGTCATAAGCGCTCTGAGCGGATACAGCAAGGAGACTGTAACCGGGAACTCCTTCTCTCAGACAGCTGCAAATGTTGCAAACAAGCTTAAATCCAAGGTCAAACCGACAACTGTATTTTTCGTTTACGCAAACGGCTTTGCAGATGCTCTTTCCGCAAGTCACATTGCTGCGATAAAGAATGCTCCGATAATCTATGTTAATACAAACGGCGCAATAGACAGCGCATCAAAAGCTTATCTTGCTTCAGTCAAAGGAACCATAAAGAATGCTTTCATAATCGGCGGAACAGGCGTTATCAGTGACAGCATGAAGAGAACGATCGCTGCGCAGCTGCCGAAATCAAAAATAACCAGATTCGGCGGAGCAAACCGATACGAAACGAACCGTATTGTAAACAACGCATTCAAGGCAAACCTTATTGGCAAGGATGTCAGCATAGCAACAGGGAAGAGTTTTCCTGATGCACTGTGCGGCGGACTGTATGCAGCAAACAAAAAGATACCGCTTGTGCTTGCGGATCAGGTTTTGAGTGCAAATCAAAAGAGTTTCCTAAAGGCAAGAAAAGCAGTAGCTATCAGTGTCATCGGTGGAACAGGAGTTGTTCCCGCAGCAATGGTACAGGCTGTTAGAGACGCATCAGCATGATAACAATATTAGGTGCAACGAGCGCAGTACCCGATGACCTCGTAAAACTCATCGCACAGGCAAGCGTAAACTAAATACAGACTAAAAGGCGTGCAGAGATGTGCGCCTTTTTTGTGTGCTGAAAATGTGATTCCTATTGACTTTAGCGTGGCAGAGTAGTATACTGTATTTGTATTATTCTGCTAAGGCAGGGAACGGGGGAAAACTATGAAAAAGAAAATTCTATCGGGCGTGCTGGCTTTTGCTTTGCTTTTCGGCTCGGCGGCGCTGCCTGAAAACGTATTTGCTTCGCAGACCGAGATCGATGCAAGTGCATATAATTGTGGGAACTTTTGCAATACAGTTTCCACAAATGAGAATAGTATCAGTGAATATTATATACCACCGTTAAAAACAAATACGAAGGGCTTTGAGAGCCGTAATTGTTCTGAAAATAATTATTCTGTTAGGGCTGAAACCGTCAAATCATATATTTATGAGGATTCTGAAAAAAACCTATGGCGTGCCGAGTATATTGACACTATGATTAAGGTGGAAAAATATACACAGGGTGCTGAAAAGCTTCTAAAAACGTATTCGGTAAACCTTGAGCTTCCGATATTTGGCGGCATATTCTTTGGAAAGGACTACAACTATGTTGTTTCGGGACATGATAATCCTGAATATAATGATAATGTAGAAGTTCTAAGGGTAACAAAGTATACGAAGGATTGGAAAAAAGTAAGCCATGTTTCAGTTTACGGCGCAAATACATATATACCGTTCCACGCTGGCTCTTGCAGGATGACAGAGACATCAGGCAAATTGTATGTTGATACATGTCACAAGATGTATCCAAGCAAAAATGATGGATTAAACCATCAGGCAAATATGTGCTTTGAAATTGACGAATCAGAAATGAAGGTTATTCACTGCCATTATGAAGTTTGGAATCTTTCGATAGGTTATGTTAGCCATTCGTTCAACCAGTTCATCAAGACTGATGGAAAGTATATTTATAGAATTGATCACGGTGATGCATACCCGAGAGGGATACCTGTAATTGTAAACGAAGCTGACAGAAGTATACGAAGTGTTTCTTATACAGTCCCAGTTACTTTTGAAGGCGAGATAGGCGAAAATTATACAGGAGCTTCAATAGGTGGCTTGGAAGTGTCAGGTGATACGATCATATTTCCGTATTATCAGGACAATAGTATTTTGGTCAATATTACAAGTAAGGACTTGGAAGAGTCGTATCAAAAGATGCTTACAAATTACAATGCATCTTTTGATGTGGAATGTAGAACACCTCAGATCGTTAAAGCTGATAATGATCTATATGTTGTTTTGTGGGAGGAGACAACAAATCAAAAAACAACAGTCAGAGCAGTTGCTATTGATAGAAAAGGAAATTTGAAATCAAATATCGGAACGATAGATGGTAATCTTTCCGATTGCCAACCGATACTTTGTAATGATGGCTGCATCAGGTGGTATGTTACAGATAGTAGCAGTCCTGTATTTTATGCTATTCAGCCACACGATATTGGTTCCTTACATATTCATAAGTTTTCAGCGTGGAAGACTTCAAAGAAAGCTACCTGCACTACGGCAGGAACAAAAGTGAGAACTTGTTCTGTATGCGGCAAAAAAGAGACACAGAAGATAAAAGCAACAGGACACAATTTTTCAGCGTGGAAGACCACAAAGAAAGCTACCTGCACTACGGCAGGAACAAAATCGAGAACTTGCTCTGCGTGCGGCAAGAAAGAAACGCAGACAATAAAAGCTACAGGTCACAAGTTTTCGGCATGGAAGACCACAAGCATAAACCTAAAAACAAATACCTCGACGCAGACAAGAAAATGTGCGAACTGCGGAAAAACCGAAAAGAAGACAACTCAAAATGCGTTCACTCGTTTCGCAGGTACGAACCGTTACGACACAGCTGCTCTTATTTCAAAGGGATCTTATCTTAACGGCAGCGGAACGGTCATTATAGCAACGGGTCTTGACTATCACGATGCACTTGTTGCTGTGCCTCTTGCCAAAGTATATAACGCTCCGCTTTTGCTTGTGACAAACAATATGGTCACAAAACAGACGGAGGCTGAACTTAAACGCCTCAAAGCCAAGAAAGTCATAATCGTAAGTACCAACAGTTCTGTCGGAGGCAAGGTAAAGACAGCTCTTAAAAAATACAATCCGACGGTCATAAGCGGCTCAACGTACAGTGAGACCTCTGTAAATGTTGCAAAAGCGATGCAAAAAAAGACAGGAAAATCCCCAAGCGCTATCTTCTTTGCTACGGAAAAAGCTTTTGCCGATGCTCTTTCCGCATCACCAGTAGCAGCAACCAAGAATGCACCGATAATCTATCTGGAAAAGGACACTGTTGATTATGATGTGTTAATGTATCTATGGGGTTTAGGTTGGGCTGATGTAAAGAACGCATATATCATAGGCGGCGCAGGAGTTATTTCAAATAATGTGATGAAAACGGTCGCAAATTATCTTGGACTTGAGGCCAATAAGACGGTTCAGAGAGTTGCTGGCAAGAACAGATATGAGACTTGCGTTGCTGTAAACAAGAAGTTCAAGAGCGTACTCAGCTCAGAAGGCATCTGTGTAGCAAAGGGTCTTGATTTCCCTGATGCACTCGCTGGAGGCGTTTACGCTGCAAAGACAAAGCAGGCTCTGTTCCTTGCTGACGGAAAGAAGCTTCAGGACGTTCAGATCGACTATCTGAAATCCAAGAATGCTTCCAAGATCACTGTTTTCGGCGGAACGGGAGCAGTCAGTGACGAGCTTGTAAAGGTAATTGCACAGGCAGGCATGTAAAGCAGTCTATTCAATTAAACAGGAGGCAAGGTATATGAAGTGTAAACGCATATTAAGTCTGGCATTAGCTTTTAGTATGGCTTTTGGAAGTATGGCGTTAATGCCGGAAAGCACTTTTACAAAGAGCACTATCATGAGTGCAAGTGCGGCAGAGTCCGAGGGCGATTATAAATATGACGTTTTAGAAGATGGAACAGTTGAGATTTTAAAATACCGAGGCAATTCGACCACAGTAACTATCCCGTCAAAGCTTGGTGGTAAGAAGGTAACAAACATAGGTCATCAGGCATTTAGCAGTAGTAATATCACAAGTGTAACTATTCCATATGGTGTTACTGAGATTGGAACTAGAGCGTTTGCATATTGCAGTGATTTAAAAAAGGTCAGTATACCAAATTCGGTAAAGACTATTTGGATTCAGGCTTTCTCAGAGTGTTCAAGTCTGACTTCTGTTTCTTTGCCTGACAGTTTGAAAACAATAGAAGATTTGGCTTTTGAAAAGTGTTCAAAGCTAAAGACTGTGAAGTTTGGTAAAAACATTGACGATATTAAATCGGAGGTTTTTGAAGGCACTCAATGGTTAGACGATCAGAGAGCTAAAAATCCACTGGTCATTGTCAACAATATCCTTATTGACGGTCAGACTTATAAGAAATCATCACTGGTCATTCCTGAGGGTGTAAAAACTGTAGGAGCATATTCTTTCAAAGAAAATACATCAATAGAAAGTGTAAAATTCCCAAGTTCATTAATGACTATTGATTATCAAGCTTTCAATTATTGCAGCAATCTGAAGAGCTTTAGTTTTTCATCGGGATGCAAGCTTAAAATGATCGCATGCTATGCTTTTCAGAAATGTTATTGCCTGAGTTATAGTGATATACCCAGTACTGTAGAATATATAGGTTTGGGCGCATTTGATAATACCCAATGGCTCAGTTGTTTATGTAGCAGTTCTAATAAGATTGCTGTTGTAAATGGTATTCTTATTGATACTGAAAGATTCAATGGTACACATCTGACTATACCTGATACTGTTCATACTATAGGCGGAGGTGCATTCACAAATAATGATAGCATACGGACGGTGACAATACCCAATTCCGTAAAGACAATTTCTGAAGATGCTTTTTCTGACTGTAATTTAACGACTATAGATATTCCTGATAGTGTTGAGTATATTGATCGGGAAGCAATAAATGATTGCCCTGAACTTAAAACTGTTAATATCGGCAGCGGTGTGAAAGGAATCAGCTTTGATCGTCTCGGTAATTTTGACGGCGTTGATAAACTAACGAGTATAAATGTCAGCAAAAACAATAAAGTGTACAGTTCGGTAAATGGGGTTCTATATGATAAACAAAAGAAGACGTTATTAGTTTGTCCGCCTAATAAAGATAAGATCACCATACCTGATAGTGTTATAAAAATTGATAATGATGCTTTCAACAATTGCAAAAAGATAACCGAGATCAATATTCCTGCTGGTTTGAGCGGATTAATGAATGGATGCCTGGATTACTTCTATAGTCTTAGGACAATTAATATCGATAAGAACAATAAAGAGTACACAGCTGTTGACGGCGTAGTATATAATAAAGAGAAAACAAGGCTTCTTTATTGTCCGAACGGAAAAAAGAAAGTTACAATTCCGAGTGGAGTAAAATCTATTCGCTGTGATGCCTTTATTACCTGCAGTAGTATTGAAAATATAATGATTCCCAAAAGCGTTACTCAAATTGATGAAGATGAGTTCAGCTCGGAATCTAATCTAAGAATACACTGCTATAAGGGATCATATGCTGAAAAATACGCAAATAAAAAGAAACTCACATGTGTTCTGATTCCTACTCCATTACCCAAGCAGTCCCGTTTCGCAGGTGCAAACCGCTACGACACGGCTGCTCTGATCTCGCAGGGTGAATATAAGAACGGAACAGAAACGGTCATCGTTGCAACGGGACTTGATTTCCACGATGCACTTGTTGCAGTTCCGCTTGCAAATGCGTACAATGCACCTCTGCTTCTCACAACTGACAAGCAGGTGACTAAGCAGACGGAGGAGGAGCTCAAACGTCTCAAGGCTAAAAAAGTTATCATCGTTAGCACAAACGGTGCGGTCGGTTCAGTTGTAAAGGCTGCGCTGGCTAAGTACGATCCGACAATGATTTCGGGCAAGACTTGTTTTGAAACAGCGTCGAAAGTTGCGACTGCGCTGCAAAAGAAAGCAGGAAAAGCACCCGACACTATCTTCTTTGCAACTGATTCTGCTTTCGCAGATGCGCTTTCAGCTTCACCAGTGGCAGCGATAAAGAATGCGCCGATCATTTACTTGAAGAACAAGGGAAGCATTGATTCGGCAACGGCTAACTACCTGAAATCAGTCAAGGGTAAAATTAAGAATGCATACATCATCGGCGGCGACGGAGTTATCAGCGATGCGATGATGAAGAACGTTGCAA
>CAMZIK010000094.1 GCA_947307175.1 uncultured Clostridia bacterium | reverse complement strand
TCCAATAAAAACAACTGTTTTATGATATAATATATATAATAAATCATTTAGCCCAAGGGGTACCAGTAAGATAAAGTGTATTTTTAGTAAAATAAGTATTAAAATTATTTGCTACACTATAACAATCAGTTTTAGTTGCAAGATCAGATTCAGTTGTAATAGAAGGTCTAGTAGATCCTGCACTTATTGCATACTTACCATTTGAATCTTTGTAATAATAGAATGCAATATTATACTTATCAGGTACATCTATATAATGATCATTACCTGAAGATACCCAATGGCATTCAGTAAGATCATCTCGATTTATAAAAGCTCTTGCTTCATCTTGTGCTTTAGTACGCTTGGCTATTTCAGTGGCATCACCACGATTAGCAGCAGCTTCATTCCAATAAGTTTTAGAAACAAATTCTACCTTTTTACCAGGTTTAGCATAACCATTTGCATCTATAATTTTTTCATAACCATCACCAATAGTGTGAGTTACAAGAGTTTTATTATATACAGGAATCCACTCATTAGGTTGAACTGTCTTTGAAGTAGGCTGTACTTTTGTAGTAGTCGTAGTTTTCTTGCCTTCTTCTTTAAGTTCACCACAAATAGTACACTGATAATACTTTATACCATCCGCTTCTCTATACTTTACCCAGTTATGTGTATGAGAACCATTAAGCTGAGTTACAGGCTTTTGAGTAGTGGTCTTAGTAGTAGTTGCAGGTTTCTGAGTTACAGGAGCCTGAGTTACAGCTGGTTGAGTAGCTTTAGTAGTGGTAGTTTTAGGGGTTTCAGTCTTTTTAGTAGTAGTTACTTTAGAAGAATTATCATCTTCAGAAGAACTATCTTCTACTTTCTTAGGAGTTTTTGTAGTTACCTTTTCAACTTCAGAAGATTCATCCTCAGAAGAATCTACAATATACTCACTTGAAGAATCCTCAGATGAGGTAGGCTCAGATGAAGAACTTTCAGTTTTGCTGATTTCAAGTGTGTCTGAATCTTCACTGTTACCGCAGGAAGCTAAACTGCATAATATGCATATCGCAGAGATAATTGCAAGCAATCTTTTTGACATGATGTCAACCTCCATATTTTTATTTTCTACATGCAATTATATCACTGAAATCATCACTTGTAAACACTTTTGATGATTTTTTTCATTTATTGACAAGATTTCAAATATTACAAACAGTTATAAAGATTCTTTGTCCTCTAATATGACTTCTTTATACAGTATCACTTTATCTGTTTTTTTAGCCTTTAGTATGATTTATAGACCTATGTAACAGTCAAATATCATTATATACTGTATACAGTATACATTTGACTAGGAACGATAAATCTGTCATCATACTGATAGTTGCCTATATGATGTCCAAGCTCCAAAAACCAAACAGCGTTAGAGCCGCTAGAGGTAATAGGGTTGTCTTCTTGTATCATCGTATATTCTCTGTTGAGTATTCCCGCTGCTGATGCCGTCATTGTAAGCGATGATGTGAATGACGATGCAAGAGCAGAAACGCTCAATGCAAGTGATGCTATGCCACTTATGATACGTTTGAATATTTTACTCATAGCATTTTTCCTTTCTATATTTTTTGTGTCGTTTTCTCTCTAAAAAGAGAGTTATGGCGGTAACAACACCGCATAATGCTTATGCTTATTTATATATCTCCACCTTCTTCAAATCATTTTCTGGTATAAAAAAGACCACAGCTAAAAAGATGTGGTCTAATCAATCATATCAAATTGTGTTCTTTGGCTTATTTCCAATGCTTCGGGAAGGCGGTCATACATACCCAAGAGTAGTAACCTGTACCGTTGCCGTAGTTTTCAAATCCGTAGGTAATGTACCATACTGTTTGTGAAGCATCAAATCGTGTGCTGTCTTGCAGGGTGTTCTTGATTACGGTTTTGAAATTCGTATCGAAGGCTTTGATGTCGTTCCATCGTGCAGTTTCAGATGCGTAGTTAGACTTGATACCAACTGTGCCAAACGGAACTACGGTGTAATACTCTGTTTTGGAGTTTGTACCGCCCTGTGCTTCAGTGAAGCTGTCTGTGTACTTACCGTTTTTTGTTATAAGAGGGTGCAGCTTTGTGTTGACTGCAAACTGCGGATAGAGCTTCTTGCCGTATGCAAGCATTTCGTTGCGTACTGTATCGTAATCAGCCTTTGTTGCTGTTCCAGCAGTCATTTTATACAACGCTCTCCAATATGGCGAAAGCTTGCTTAAATCAGTTGCAGGCTGTGTAGCTTTAGTTGTAGCTTTTGTAGTCTGCTTTGCAGTTGCCTTAGTTGTAGTCTTTGTAGTCTGTACTGCGGGTTTTGTAGTAACTACAGGTTTCTGAGTTGTAGTTGTAGGCGCTATATAAGGCTTTGTGGTAACTGCAGGCTGAGTAGTAGTCTGATTTGTAGTTGTAGTTGCCTTAGCAGTTTCCTTATATATAGTCTTAGTTGTAGTTGCTTTAGCAGTTTCCTTAAGTATAGTTTTAGTTGTAGTAACTGCCTTAGAAGATTCATCTTCAGAAGAATCAGTTTCAGAAGATTCAACTTCAAAAGATTCAGTTTCTGAAGATTCATTTGAAGAATCAGTTTCACTTATTGACGAAACAGAACTTGTCTCCTTTTCGGTATCGGAACTATCATTCACATTACCGCACGACACAACAACAAGTGCAAGTGCAGAAATCAGAATGAGCTTTACAACATTTTTCATTTAAGAATGACCTCCAATAAAAACAACTGTTTTATGATATAATATATATAATAAATCATTTAGCCCACGGAGTTCCAGTATAATAAACATTGTTATATCCAAAACCATAAGAAGTTTGACCTATAAGTGATACATTATCATAACATCCGTAAGTTTTAAGATCTGCTTCAGTTTTAATTCCAGAATAAAGCTGATTAGGACCATTTGGAAGCTGAACTGCAAGCTTACCATTAGAATCTCTATAATACCAGAATGCAATACTTGACTTATCAGGTGTATTAATAGGATGATCATTACCGCCCTGAGTCCAACCACCAGCATTTACAGTATAACACCATGCAAGCGCTTCATCATTAGCTTTTTTATAATCAGCTTGAGCTTTAGCTTCTCCTCTTGAAAGAGCTTTTACATCCCAATAAGTAGGAGATATCCAATCAAGATGTTTACTGGTTTTCTTATCATAACCATCTGCAACACAGTTTGCTACAACAGTTTTAAAATATACAGGAATCCACTCATTAGACTGAATTGTTTTTGAAGTAGGCTGTGTTTTTGTAGTGGTAGTAGTTACTGTATAATGATCATATTTTTCTGCAAAACAATCAGGACACCAATAGAAGATTGTACCATTACCATCATCCCACTGCTTTACCCATCTATGTGTATGAGTAGTAGTCTTTTTAGTAGTAGTCTTAGTAGTAGTTGCAGGTTTCTGAGTTACAGGTACCTGAGTTACAACTGGTTGAGTAGCTTTAGTAGTTTTATGGGTTTCAGTCTTCTTAGTAGTAGTTACTTTAGAAGAATTATCATCTTCAGAAGAACTATCTTCTACTTTCTTAGGAGTTTTTGTAGTTACCTTTTCAACTTCAGAAGATTCATCCTCAGAAGAGTCTGTTTCAGAAGAATCGTTCTCAGAAGAATCGGTTTCAGAAGAATTGTTCTCAGAAGAATCGGTTTCAGAAAAACTGCTCGATTGAGTTTCGGCATCAGAGCTGTCAGAACCTCCACACGCAGTCATACTCAAAGTCATACAAGCAGCAAGTATAAAAGCAAGTATCTTTTTCGACATTGTTTTGACCTCCATGATTTTAATTTGATAAAATCATTTTATCACAAAAATATTGACTTGTAAATAGTTCTTATAACTTTTTGACATTTTTTTATATTTTCAAATATCACAAATCTATATAGATGAATTTTGCATAATCTTTTGTTTTCTTTTCACACATCACATCTAATGTCCTTTTATGATTTCTGTTCTGTTTATAGTCCTCTGTGACAGTCAAATATCAAATATACTGTATACAGTATACATTTGACTAGGAATGATTGGAAGTCAAATGTGATAACAAGATATTACCCTGATTAATAAAAATGAATATATATGATATTGTGTATATGTATACATTAAAAATTGTCCTGCGGTCTGCCTACGGCACCGCAGACAACTGATTTTTTATGTCCTCAATATCATCTATCTGTGGTACCCTTAACATTGTTATTCTGTCAAGCTGAATCAAGCCCTCACCCTTAGTTAGTTTGCTGTTCACAGTTGGAATGTCAACTCCACTACCGAAAGTCGCATTAAGGATATTCGATTGTGCGTTTCCTAATAATACTTTCGTCAGATTACTTCTTGTTGTAGATTGAATATTCTCTGTTCCTGCCGATTGCATTACTATCATCAAATGAATATTTGCTTGACGAGCTAACACAGACAGGTTTTTGACTACTCGTTCTAACTCTTCTTTCTGCTTTTTATCCAACGAAGATTGAAGTGAGATATATTCCTCAATTACAACCAACTTTGGTTTGAACCCTACATCTACCGCCAACACTCTTGGATTTCTGTCAAGTTCAGGTTGAAGCACACGCATCCTCTCAGACATATCAGATTCAACGGAGAGCAACTTTTCAAGGATACCCTCTATCTCATACACATAATCAGTAAAGTCTTTATAGAGGCCATATGAGCGTTTGAGGTCGCATATGACAACTTCCCACCCCTTTACAATCGCTTGTATAACAATCTCATTTGCAAAATACGACTTGCCCGAACCGCTTGAACCGCTAAACAGAAAATGCGGATAGTCATTCACATTGACAGTATGTTTTCTATCAAAATACAACTCAAGCAATCCCATTGATTTGACCTTTGAAATGTATTCTTTTAAAGTGTATTTCTCAGGCTTATAGGTCTTTATATCCTCGTACATTATTATGACTTCGGCATTGTTCTGAGTGATATAATAATCCTCAACCACATACCGTTCTGGAAGTGCTGTACTGAATGAATCAAGGTATCTTTCGAGTATAGTTCTTATTCGTATGTTGCTTAATCTGATTATAACCTTATTCTTTCTAATTTTTATTTTCGGCAAATCAGCATAGACTTTATTCTCATTTTTAGTACAAGCTCCTATTGAAATAAGGTTACGCTCGATCGTCCTTAATAATATCCGTTTGCTGATACATCTTTTCAATCCTTTGTTTTTCATCAATGTTACTGCAATTACAAAAGCTATTATAGCGCCCTCTCCAATCAAAGCATAGACACAAATAGTATTGATTACATCTATGTGGAACAAGTAGCGGTTTGCTACAGGTACGCCCATAAAAATGAACGCACCTATAACAACTATAGCTATGAAAAAATTACAGTAATACTTTCGTTTACTGATTATCATTTCTTTATTACCTCAACAACGGCTTCGACAGATAAAGCACTTCCGTAGTCACCATATACAGAACACTTTCCAATGCTCTTGAAGATAATCATATCCTGTATATGATATTTATTGATGTCTGATTCATTTACATCTTGAATACAATGAACCTTAAATTTCTCAAAAAGGTTGCTTACATTCGGGTCACCATAGTTTGTATTATCCTCAACAATTACCACATCAAGACTAACACATAAACGCTTCTCATTAAACTTGATACCCTGCACCATAAATTTCTTACCAGTCTGCCATGCAGAAAAATCGACCTAATTTTTTCATAATAAAAACTCCTTTCAAAAAATGAGAGGCTAACTTTCGTCAGCCTCAGAATTGATAATATTATAATAAATTCCCTCCAAGCATAACAGGTGTATGACACAAGTTAATATATGCATCTACATACCCGTTTAGCTCCTTTTGTTCATAGAAGGATTGACTACCTTTCGGTTTGTATCGCATATACGAATATGCGACATTTGACCTCAAAATCTCTAATCTGCGTTCCTCTACCTCCTTTGTAAACACACTATACACTCCACATGCGTTGTTCTCGGAAAGAGATCAACTCCCCTGACCCTTTCGGTCCTGTATCCGAATTCTCCGAGTATTGCACAGTCTCTTGCGGCAGTTGCATGGTTGCAGGAGATCATAACTATCCTGTCAGGCTGCATTTTTGCCATATATTCAAGGCTCTGCCTGTCGCAGCCCTTTCTTGCCGGGTCTGCAATTATCACATTTGGTCTTTCACCGCGCTCAAACAGTATCTTTGCGACTTTTCCTGCATCACCGCAGATAAATTCAGCATTGGTGATATTATTGAGCTTAACATTGAGTTTTGCGTTTTCTATCGCCTGCGGTACGATCTCAACACCAATAAGCTTTTTGACATCTCTGCACATAGATAGTCCTATCGTTCCTGCACCGCAGTACAGATCAAGCAGGATAGTATTATTATCGAGCTGAGCATACTCTTTTGCAGCAGCATACAGTTTTTCAGCCTGAACAGTGTTTACCTGATAAAACGACTGCGGAGATATAGTTATTGTGTTGCCGCACATAATATCAGTTATAGTTTCAGAGCCAGAAACGGTGACTGTTTTTTTGCCGAGAATAACGTTAGTATTGTTCGGATTTTCGTTGAGAACAACACTTTTTATCTCAGGAAAGCTTTTAGTGATCTCGTAAGCAAGTTCCTCAATACATTTAGCTTTTGAAATGCTTGTCACGACAAGACACAGCATTATCTCGCCTGAATGTTCACCTCTGCGCAAATAAATATGCCTCAGAAGACCGTTTCCTGCCTGTTCGTCATATGGCATTATGCCATTTTTATTTACATAGCCCATAACGCACTCAACGATCTGAGCAAAAACTTCAGGCTGAAGATCGCAGTCCATGTGTGAACAGATGCGATGCGAGCGCTTTGCATAGAAACCGCATACGGCTTTTCCGTCCTGCAAGCCGACAGGATACTGTGCTTTATTACGGTAATGAGACTGCTTTTCACAGCCAAGAAAGCTCTCATATTCTGGGCGAAGCTTGCCTATACGCTCAAAAGATGCTCTTACAAATCTGTCCTTGACCTCACACTCTTGTTCGTAGGAAAAGTGCCTGAACGAACAGCCTCCGCAGGTCTTTGAAACAGGACAGTTATCCTCCGTCCGAAACGGAGAGCTTTTGATAATATCTATGATAATGCCGTAGCAATAGCTTTTACAGACCTTGACTATCCTGCATTTTATCAAATCGCCGACCGCTGCGGCAGCAACAAACACAGCCACACCGTCATGCCTGCCGACACCGTTGCCTTCATTTGTAATATCGGTTATCTCAAGTAATATCTCATCATTCTTTTTGAGCATAAAAGTCTTCTACCTCATTTTTCTTTTGGAGCATCAGGTCAAAATGTTTATTATATTCAAGCGGGAATTTATAATTGAAAACACGTTCAAGGCGCTTGCCATCAAGGTCAACAAGCTTTGTAGAGCCTCCTGCTCCGACAGCAAGGATAGTCTGCACTTCTTCCATGATATAGACGTTATACAGGCTTTCTCTGCCTGGTTTTGACCAGCCGATGTTCTCAAGGTTCTCAAGCATATTTTTCTGTCTGTACAGATAATACGGAACATAACCGCTTTCAAGCAATCTCTTTGTTGCATACTGCACCATCTGATCGGCTGGATTCTCAAGCAATCCTTCCTCCCTATCCCTGTTGAGTCTTGCCGCACGCTTTATTGAAAGCGTATGCACGGTTATATTTTCCGCACCCATTTCTATAAGCTTATCGACTGTAAACGAAAAGCTTTCGGCATCGTCTGACGGCAAGCCTGCTATAATATCGGTATTTATGCAGTCAAAGCCGGTTTCACGGGCAAGTTCATACGCTTTATAAAACTGTTCTGTCGTATGATTCCTGCCTATTTTTTTCAGTACAGAATCAGAAAGCGTCTGCGGATTTATAGAAACTCTTGAACAGCCATTTCTCTTTATTGTTTCAAGTTTTTCCTTAGTTATCGTATCAGGTCTGCCCGCTTCTACGGTATATTCACGCAGATGTGACATATCAAAGCTTGCAGCGATGGTCTTCATCAGCCTTTCAAGCTGATGAGCTTCAAGAGTGGTAGGTGTTCCTCCGCCGAAATAAACGGTATCAAGCACAAGTCCAAGTTTTGAAACGAGCGTACCCGTGTATTCTATCTCTTTACAGAGATTATCAAGATACTCGGGTATCTGACCCATACATTTGTCTATTGACTGAGAGACGAATGAGCAGTAGGAACACCTCGTCGGGCAGAACGGGATAGAAACATAAAGGCTGAAGCTGTTTTTATCAAGCCTGTCCAGTATCTTTTTCTGCGCAAGAGCTGTTTTCAAAGCAATATCGCACTTTTCCTGCGAGCAGAGATAATCCCTCTGAAGTGCATCGGCTATCTCGATCTCGCTCATATCAAGGTTAAGGTATCTGTTGACCTGTTTTACAGGGCGGATACCCGTAATAACTCCCCATTTCGGAACTATGCCCGTTATCTGAGACATAACCTTAAAAAGAAGTCTTGAAAGACAAAGCTCATGGTCAGCATTATTCTTTGCCTTTTCCGCCTTTCTGCCCTTTTTCCCTTTATAATAGCAGATAACATACAAAAGGGCGTAGTTATCAAACCGCTTCATTCTCACAAACACATAATCGTCATCTCCGGGAAGCTTATCCTCATAGACGATATTGAAAAGCGTTGCGGGAATAAACAGCTTCATTACGCCCTCTATCTCATATTTAAAATCGTTGCCGCTGAAACACAGTGTCATGTTCTTATCCGTCATCTTTCTGCTTTACAAGCCCTGCATAAAATGGTTGTACCTGCGTTCGGTATCAAGGGTGGTAGACTGCATATGTCCCGGGTAAACTTTAAGGTCGCCTCCAAGCTCATAAAGCTTTTTCATCGACTTTTTCATCGCCTCGGGATCACCGTCGGGAAGGTCTGTTCTTCCGCAGGAACGAGCAAAAAGCGTATCTCCTGAAAACATTACATTTTTGCAGATAAAGCACACCGAACCGCTGGTATGTCCCGGAGTCTCCACAACATCGAATTCCAGCTCATCGAGCCTTAAAATATCATTTTCCGTAAAGGTGATAACATCGCCTGTATACTTTCTGTATCCCCTGACCATAAAATGATTTACCAGCATACTGTCTTCATCATATATTTTATTCTTGTCAAATGCACAGATGTATACCTCACAGCCTGTCTTTTCAACAAGATCTGCAACAGCGCCTATGTGGTCAAAATGCCCGTGTGTCAGGAATATCTTTTTGAGCGTCAGCCCGAAAAGCTCGATCTGCTCAAGAATATAATCCGCATCGGCAGGAGCATCGATAAGCACTGCGTTGTTCTGCTCGCTGGCAACGATGTAGCTGTTGGTATCACATATGCTAAGCGGTTTAAGACTGTATACCCTCATAGTTCCTCCTTGGATCATTTTCCGCTTCGTTCAACGGAAATGACATTCTTTATTTTTTTTAGCCTGTTGATGACATTGTTGAGCTGCTCCATGCCTGCTATGCTTACAGTTATCGAAAGGATAGCATTTCCGTTTTTAAGCTCTCTTGCCATAGATTCATAGATATAAATGTTTATCATTGCAAGTGCGGATGAAACATCAGCAAGCAGTCCTATCCTGTCAACGGCAATAATATCGAGCGTACATTTGAAATAGCCCTGTTTTCCGTCTGTACCCTCATATTTTACAGACACCCATCTGTCTTTCAATTCAGGGTCGTCCTTCTGGGCAAGATAGTTCACACAGTCCTTCCTGTGAACTGAAACTCCGTGTCCACGGGTGATAAAGCCGATTATCTCGTCTCCCGGAAGCGGATTGCAGCACTGAGCGAACCTTACCACGCAGTCCTCTACTCCGTCTACAACAACGCCGGAATAGTTGCTTGACTGCGATCTTATCTCCTTTTCAGGAGTCTCAACGACAGGCTTCTCACCGTACTTCTTGTTATATTCGAGCTTCAGTCTTGCTATAAGTTTTGAAAGTTGAACTCCGCCGTAACCGATAGCTGCAAAGAAATCATCAAGAGTATCACAGTTATGGCGCTTCATGTCCATTTTGAGGAACTCCTCAAGCTCTTCCTCGGGAACTCTTATCATATTGCGTCTGAACTCACGCTCAAGCGCACTTCTGCCCTCAAAGATATTTTCCTCTCGTCTTTCTCTCTTGAACCAGAGTCTGATCTTGGACTTTGCTTCGTTGGTCTTGCAGATATTCAGCCACGATCTGCTCGGGCCGTGTCCTGGGACATTAGAGGTAAGTATCTCGATTATCTCGCCGGTCTTTATCTGATAGTCGTAGGAAACCATTTTCTTATCGACCTTAGCGCCGCACATCTTATGTCCGACTTCGGTATGGATAGCATACGCAAAATCTATGACGGTTGCTCCGACAGGAAGTGTTATCATATCGCCTTTCGGAGTAAATGCAAAGACATCTTCGGGAGCAAGGTCGTTTTTGATAGCACGGACTATCTCCTCAACATCGTCTGATTCCTGCTGGGATTCTATTATCTGTCTTATCCAGGCAAGGCGCTGGTCGTCCTTGGTGCTTCCGCCTGCAACGCCTTCTTTGTATTTCCAGTGAGCTGCGATGCCGTATTCTGCTGTTCTGTGCATATCCCATGTTCTGATCTGCACCTCAAACGGCACACCTTCTCTACCGATAACAGTGGTATGCAGCGACTGATACATATTTGCCTTTGGCGTGGAGATATAGTCCTTGAACCTGTTCGGGATAGGTCTGAACATATCGTGTATTATTCCCAGAACGTTATAGCACTCTGTCACCGTATTAACGATTATTCTAAGCGCATAGCGGTCATAGATCTGATCTATCTCCTTGCCGTCACGGTAGACTTTCTTGTATATACCGTAATTGGATTTTACTCTGCCTTCTATCACAGGAACAGGGTGAATGTCCTTTTCGAGACGTTCCCTTATCTTTTCCTTCAGGTCCTCAACGAGCTGATCTCTGCTGCCCTTTCGCAGATTCATCTGTTTTTCTATCTCGTTATAAGCATATGGGTCGAGATACTTAAAGGAGAGATCTTCAAGCTCGTCCTTGATGGAGCGTATTCCGAGCCTGTGAGCTATCGGCGCATAAATGTTCATAGTCTCATGAGCTATATTACGCCTTTTCTCATCACGGCAGTAATTCAGGGTACGCATATTATGCAGTCT
>CAMZIK010000093.1 GCA_947307175.1 uncultured Clostridia bacterium | reverse complement strand
GCTGTACGTTTTTACATCGCTCTGCTTGTTCCAGCTAAGAACAGCGCTGTGCGATGTTACCGCAGCGCTGACACCCGTAAGCTCTGCCTGCTGCTGAGCCGAATAAGCGCCTGCGGATATTGCTCCTGTCTGAGAGTCTGCACCGGCATACGCACCGCCGACTGCAAAGACAAACGCCGTTGCAAGCAGCGCCGCTGTACGCTTTACGAACTTGTTCATACAACAGCTCCTTTTTCTGATTTTACATCTGTGCTTTCACACATCTGCAATACTAATCATAGATTATAACACATTACACGAACTTTGTCAAATTTTTAACCAAATCAAAAACGCCCGATAAAAAATCAGGCGTTCTGGTTTTGAAAACTATACTCTTATCTGCTCTTTCGGTATCTGGTCATAATCGAACATTACCTCGGAGTGATTGTCACGGATAAGCTTTTTATAGATAAGCTCTCCTGTTTTTTTGTCCTTTGTCAGCTTGTATATTTTTGAGATGCGGAAGTATTTATCGCCCTCTTTTGCGAAGTGGTGGTCTTCCTCTACGATCTCGTACTTATGCGGGAACGGTCTTGCGCTTCTCAGCTCGCCTTTCAGCTCGCCGTTTTCACACCAGACGCACAGCTGGACAGGCTGATGAGTGGTATTCTTGAAGCGGAAATCAATATAGTTATAGCACACCGACGTTCCCGAGCTCATCGGTACACGCTTTCCTTCATCTGGAGCGAGCGCATCGGAGTGGGTATGGAACTCAGTTACCTGAAGCGGACTGTGGATAACGAGCAGGTGAATGGTATTGCCCAGATTGCACAGACCTCCGCCGAGTCCCGGCTGGAGCTTGTTTGCAGAGATTATCCTGCCGTCCTTATAGCCTTTCTTCTTGGTTATCTTTCCGACTGTGCGCCAGAACGAGAACGTCTCGCCGGGTCTGATTATTATACCGTTTATTTTTTTGCAGGCGATGTCGATATTGACTGCCTTATTCTGCTGCAGAACAGGGTCGATGCCCTTTCCTTTCTTGATAAGGTGGTTGCTGTGAGTTGAGACTATATTTTTTAGGCGCTTTTTTGTCTGCTTTTTTGCGAATTTTTCATTGCCTGTCAGATCTTTATAATTGCGTTTCAGCTTTTCTTTTGCTTCTGATATTGCATATGTAGCCGGGCAGATATCGCAAAACAGGACCTGTTTTTTTCCGAATCTCATTTTTTCCTCCTGATGTCTCCAAGTCTGTATCTGTATTTTTTCCTACACTTCCATGTCCACATAACGAAATACTCTATATACCGTCTTTTGCCGATATGCTTTTCTCCCGGCAGGCGGATAAAATGAACGAGTATGCTTGGCAGACCTGTATTGTTCGCACCTCTTATATCGGTTATTATCTGGTCGCCTATGACTACGCTGTTTGACTTATCCGTTCCCATAAGCTCCATAGCCTTTTCATATCCCGACACATTGGGCTTATCTGCATCGCACACATATAATGTGCCTATATTCTTATTGAAACGCTCGACACGGCTTTTCTCGTTATCGGACAAAAGGCAGGTCTTAAAACCTTTCTTATGCAGCCTTTCAAAGAACCTGTCCACCTTCGGAGTAGAGTCGTCACCGTGATGTACCAGCGTATTGTCAACGTCGAAGATAAGACCTCTGAAGCCCATATCCCAAAGCTTCTTATAATCTATGCAATAGATGTTTTTCACATACTCATAAGGATAATACTTCTCTATCATGTCACTGCTCCATATAGCTGCACACGGTGTCTATCTGACTGTCAAATTCATTACCGAAGCAGTTATTGAAAAATGCGCTGCCGATAGTGAATGCTTTAGGACTGATCTTTTTGATCTCGTCAAGGCGCTCATAGCTGTTTATGCTGCCTGCAACGCAGACAGGAGCATTGACGCTTGAAACGAACTTTTCAATGAGCTTATAAGCATCGCCTGTATATCTGTATCCCAGAAGGTCGATGCCATAAGCGCCCTTAGACAGATACTCATTTGCATCGGCTATCATCTTTTCAACGCTGCCTTCCATTATGGTTGGTCTTTCGCTCAATTCACCCACAAACGGACAATATTTCAGTCCGTGCTTTTTGCAAAGCTCGTTCACAGAATCAAAGAACACCGTACCCATAAGAAGATCGACGCCGCACTCTATTGCCATTTTTGCGCCTTCAAGGCACTCGTCCTCGGTATACTCAACTACTTCAAGGGCAGTTTTCTTTCCGCAGGATCTCATATACTCATACAGTTTTTTCATTTCATCAAGCGGCAGAGGCTTCTCCTTGAATCCCCAGTATTCCGCTTTTGTATCCTTACATTTGTCAAATATCTCATAGGCATTGCTGACCGTACGGTCATCGCAGGTAAGCATTACCACGAGGATCGGTTTGTTGTACATATTAACCCTTCATTTCTCTGTTTATTTCATATTCTCTCTCAAATCGCCCAAAAGCACAAGTATTATACCATAATAATTATAAATTGTCAATGTTAATAATAAACCGACATCTGCCGTAAAACAGGTGTCGGTTTGGTTATTTCATATCATTGTAATTTCAGAGATGACGGGAGCTTTTCAGCGCCGAAAGCTTTGCAGAGCTTATCGAGCAAGCCGTCATAATCAGCCTGCTTGGTATAATTCTTCGGATCAAGCTCTTTGAAAACGGTCTCTTCAACGGTATACTCAGCGGCTGCAAGCACATTATTGCCTGCTCTGTAATAGCAAAAAGCAACATTTTCGCCGTAATGATCTTTAAACTTTATTATCGCATGATCCGTTCCGAAATCATAAACCGGCTTATCCTCATCTGTCAGTGCATTTTGCTTCATTTCTTCGGTAAACACCAGACTGTACAGCTGTTTTGCCTCATCCTCGTCCTTACAGTTGAAACTCAGTGCATAGACCATGCCGTCAGATTCGGTAGTAGGCTGATCTTCTTCCACAACATCATAGGAATTACTGTAAACATAGATCTGAGCGTAAGGCCTTGCGCTTTCCATCGCCTGCTGGCTGGAACTCATATAAAGGTCATCAAACGGGTCGAACAGCTTGCTCGTTTTTATGTCGGTAACGATCGAATACTCCCCTGCTCCCTTATCGCAGGCATCACGAAAAAGATTTTCCGGGTCTCTTGAAATATCTATCAGCTTGGCATTAAGTACAGACTGTGCGACCTCTTTGAGATCTGTGCCAACGGATTCGGGAGGCGCTGCGTCATTTTCAGCGGTAGATGTCGTTTCGCTCTTGCTTGATGAGTCAGTATCAGAGGACGATGCTGAGTTCTGGGTTTCACTGTCCTTTTTCGAGCTGTCAGCGGTGCTTGAGCTGTCATTACAGGACGCCATAGACAAAACCATTATAGCCGCAAGAACTATTGCAAGGACTTTTTTCATTATTTTCCCTCCCGTGTTAATTGTTTTCAGCATTTTAACTGCTTTTCACTACGATGTATTGTACACTAAACGCCCCGTTATGTCAAGCAAAGGTAAAAACTGGGCATTAAATAGACTAAAATCGTCTTAGTTGTGCAAAAATATTGACATATCGGCACAGTTATGATATTATCTTAATGATAGGGTTTAAATGATCGAACAGTGGGTGGTATAATGGACAAGCGAAAGGTGATATATTATTCCGATGAGCTTAACGATGAGTTCTCTTCGGCTCAGATCACACCTCGCAGCATAGATGAGGATTACGTTTACATCTACAACTCCCGCTTCAAGAGGTTTACACACTTTTTCTGGTACAGGATCATCGCCACGCCCATCGCATATGCTTATATCAGGCTGGTATTCGCTCACACTGCAAAAGGCAGGCACAAATTCAAAAAGCATCAGGGCGACGGATATTTCATGTACGGCAATCACACTCAGGACATTGCCGATCCGTTTATCCCGAACATGATTAATTTTCCGAAAACGAATTATGTGATAGTTCATCCGAATAACGTTTCTATGCCTGTGCTGGGAAAGATAACTCCGTCACTTGGCGCTTTGCCGATACCTGAGGGTATGAAGGCATATAAAAACTTTATTGATGCCGTTGAGACAAGGATCTCTCAGGGACACTGCGTTGTGATATACCCTGAGGCGCACATCTGGCCTTACTACACAAAGATAAGGGATTTCCCGGACACGAGCTTTGCTTATCCTGCTAAATTGGGAACTCCTGTTTACTGCTTTACGAACACTTATCACAAGCAGAAGATCACGGGCAGAGCAAAGATCGTGACATACATTGACGGTCCTTTCTATCCGGATATGGATAAGTCGCTGAAAGCCCGCCGCAAGGAACTGCGCAACAAGGTCTATGAGACAATGTGCAAGCGGGCCGAAAAGTCCGATCATATACAGATAAGATATATTAAACGGGAGAAAAACAAATGATAGATATTCTATTCTGCGGAAACGACGGAGTATTTGACGGGGTGCTGACCTGCGTGCTGTCAATACTCAGACGTACTCAGACAGATGAGCCGTTCTGCTTTCATATTTTCACAATGGACGTTTCGCACCTTGATGAGAGATATACCTGCATTTCTCGTGAGCATATCCAGACTCTTGAAGATGTGGTCAGAGAGTATAATGATGAAAACTGCGTCAGGCTGCATGATGTGACCAAGTATTATATGAAGGCGTTTTCGGGCTGTCCGAACGAAGGAGCGTACTGCTCGCCGTATACCCTTATAAGACTGTTTGCAGACGTGGTAAAAGGTATGCCCGACAAGCTTTTGTATCTTGATGCGGATATTATGTTCAATCGTGACATCAGGCTTCTCTGGGATACTGATCTCACAGGGTATGAGTATGCTGCTGCAAGAGATCACTACGGCAAATACCTTATCAAGCCAAATTACATAAACGCAGGTGTACTGCTTTTCAATATGAAGCGATCAAAACAGACGGGGCTTTTCAAAAAAGCCCGATGGTGGATCAAGCATCAGAAGCTGGTCTTTGCCGATCAGAGTGCGCTGATACGCTCCACGACACGCAAGAAAATGCTTCCGCAGAGATTCAACGATCAGAAATTCCTGCACAGGCATACTGTGGTGCGGCACTTCTCAAAACGTCTTTTCTGGCTGCCTTATCCGCATACGGACAATATCAAACAGTGGCATATCGACAAGGTACACTCTGTTTTCGGATACAGACAGTTCGATGATGTTTTCGATGAATATACTAAAATTATCAAGCGACCAATAAAGGAGAAAATATGAAGGAAGCAATAATACCAGTTTTTTATGCTTGCGATGATGCCTTTGTAAAGTTTACGGTGGTATCTATGCAATCATTGATAAAAAACGCATCAAGGCAGCACAAGTATGTTCTGCACATTCTCTATACAGAGATCTCTGACGAGATGAAAGCGGTAGTGAATAAGCTGGCAGATGAATGCTTTGAGATCCGGTTTGTCGATGTTACTCCTTATCTGGAATCTATATCGGAAAAGCTGCCGCTGCGTGACTATTATTCAAAGACCACGTATTACAGGCTGTTTATCGCAGAGATGTTCCCGCATTATACAAAGGCTTTGTATATCGACAGTGACACGGTGATACTCGGAGATGTCGGCAAGCTGTATCTGACGGATATAAAAGACGCTTATCTGGGAGCGTGTCATGAACAGGCTATGGTGCAGACCCGTGAATACGGCACATATGTTGAAAAGGTCGTGGGAGTTTCACGCTACAACTTTTTCAACGCAGGACTGATGCTCATAAACTGCGAGCAGTTCAGGCTGCATTTTGTGCTTGACAAGTTCATCGACTATCTGCATTATTACGATTTTGTGGTAACGCAGGACGAGGACTATCTGAACCTTATCTGTAAAGATCACGTTTACTGGCTCGATCAGAGGTGGAACACGGAGACTTTCGGAGAGATCTCCTACCCTATCGAGCAGGCAGAAATGATACACTACATAATGACCAACAAACCGTGGCATTATGAGGATTGCATGTACGGAGAGTATTTCTGGAAATATGCAAAGCAGACAGAAGTTTACGAGGAGATACTGTCGGTACAGAAGGCTTACAGCGATGAGCAAAAGCAGCGTGATAAAAAAGTCTGTGTGGATCTTCTCAAACTTGCTGTCAGAGAAACAGAGCGTGAGGATAATTTCCTCAGCCGCATAAACCGTGATAAACGTGATAAGGGTCGTGTGGAGATACTCTATAAGATCGAGCAGTACGAAAAAGAAGGACGCTTTGACGAGGACGTTGAGACAGATCCTCCGGGACGTGTTCTGATGCCTGATGAGATAGAATATATCCGCAGGACTAAAGCCGAAAAGCTCAAGACAAAACTGGCATTCAAGATGGCTCACAAGTTCGTTGATGAGCTTATTGAGGACAAGAAGCTTATCATCAAGGAGATAATCGGACTTGAAAATTTCAAGGGACTGGAGCGTGGCGCTGTCATAACCTGCAATCATTTCAACGCATTTGACAGCTTTGCGATACAGCTTGCATATGAAGCTGCCGAGCAGCCCGACAGAGGCTTCTGGCGTGTTATAAGAGAAGGCAACTACACATCTTTCCCTGGATTCTACGGATTCCTGATGCGACACTGCAACACTCTGCCGCTTTCATCGAACGTTGACACGATGAAGAAATTCTTCTCGGCGATAGATGAACTTATCGAAAACGGCGATTACGTTCTTTTCTACCCTGAACAGAGCATGTGGTGGAATTACCGCAAGCCTAAGCCGTTAAAGAGAGGTGCTTTCCTGTGTGCAGCAAGGAGCAACGCTCCTGTGCTTCCCTGCTTTATAACTATGCAGGATTCTGATGTTATGGGCGAAGACGGATTTTATGTTCAGCAGTATACGATACACATTTCTCCGCCGATAATGCCTAAGCCAGAGCTTACTCACCGCAAGCAGGCTGAGTACATGATGAAAAAGAATTACGAGCTGTGGAAGGAGATATACGAGACTGTATACCATATTCCTCTTTCCTACAACACCTCACCGGAAAACTCAGAACAGCTCAAGGGGTTTGTGCCGGGTATAGAATGAGGCAGCAGCTCAAAAACTATACTATGAATTATCTAACAGCAGTCTGTACGAAATGTGCAGGCTGCTTTTTACTCAGCTTTGGCTTTTGTGCGTAAGATCATCGTTCGGCCTTGCTTGACTATTTTTTTGCCATATGATATAATAATAATTAGTTTGAAGATACATATACAAACTGCAAGATTAAATAAACGGGGAGAAAATCATGAGAAAAACACTCGCTATCATTCTGGCTGCTGCACTGCTTACATCACTCAGCTCATGCGGCTCAAAAAACGATTCGAGCGACGAAAAATCAAGCGCAAGCCAAAGCGCATCGGACAACAGTTCTGCAAGCAGCAGTCAATCAGATCCGTCTGATAGCAATTCTTCATCAGGAAGTGAGTCTGATATGCCGGACAGCAGTTCTTCAAAGAGCAGTTCTGCGAAGAAAAAAGGAAATGCCACTCCGACAAAGCTCAAGAGCAAGATGAGCGACTACGAAAAAGCCTATGTCAAAAAGCGCAGCTTTTCGCTGCTTGACAGCGACCTGCCCGAACCTGATATAAAGATAGGTAAGGTCATTGTCACCAAGGAAACAAAGATAGAACGGTACAAAGAGTGGGCAAAAAAAGGCTATTATACTGAAGAAGAAGCAAAGAAGGAAATAGCTAATGCAAAAGACGAATCATACGACTGCGCAATGATAAACGGCGTTCCGTATTCATTTATTATTCCTCCAAAGGGCTATGACGGCGGCAAGCTCGTTGTCGGCGAAACGACATTCAACAACAAAGAAGAGATCTATTCAGACATCGAAGAATACTGCAAAACCAATGATTACAGTACCGTAATGACGGAAAACATGCTTAAACAGACAAAGGCAGTAGTCGAATCTGTGATCAACAACACATACACTGAGATGCCTGACAGATACGAGAATGTTAACAGCAGCCATGCGAGCACCGAACCGTTTGACGATCAGAAACGTATGTGGGATTATGACCGCAATGAGCTTTCAGCTATCAAGGACAAGATAGAAGAATACACCGTTTTCGACGAGCAGCTCGGTATCGAGTTCCTCGTTCACGTTACGCTGCCGCCGAACTACGACAAGAACAAGACATATCCTGTTTTCTTTATGACAGACGGAATATGGCGTCTTAAAGACCACCCTGCGCTGTATAAGGCAATGGAAAACGGTGAGGCTGATGACACTATACTTGTCAGCCTTGCATACGAGTACAACATAAACGGTGCATCAGATCAGTTCCGCAACAGCCTGCTTATTGCCAACAGAGATAAGCTGCTTGATTTCATAACCGATGATCTTATGCCTTATCTTTGCGACACATACAACATTGACTGTGCAGATTCAACGCTGCTCGGTCACTCAATGGGCGGAGTGTTCTCACACCATGCTCTTTTCAATTCTGACAAGTATGAAAATCAGCCTTTTGGAAAATATATAGTCGGCAGCCCTGCAACGTTCAATCTTTACAACGCAGTCGGAGAGGACTATGACGCAAAGGGCGGAGAGACAGACTACGGCTATTTTGACAGGCACAAAACTCTTGACAAGAGAGTCTGGCTGTGCGGCGGTACGCTGGAAGACCCTGATTTCCAAAGCTATTACAACGGGCATGACAGCATACTTACTTCACTTAAGAAGATGAATGAGCGCCTTGAGTCTCACAATGCAGATGTGACATATAAGCTTTATGAATCGCATCATTCGCAGTATGTATCCAATATGCTGCTTGAGTACCTGAAAGAGGAATACCCGAAAAACTGAACAGACGGCACAGAAAAAGCCCTCACAGCGTACTGTGGGGGCTTTATTCATTACTCTTTGTTCAAGCGCTCTTTCAGCTTGGCAATGATGTCCGTCTTGGCGGGTGCAACGCCCTTGGGCAGCTTATCTATCGGGAAAAACGCCTGCTCGATGACTTCTTCCTCCTGCACTTTCATCTCGCCCGAATAATCACGGCAAATGTATATCAATCCTGCGACATAGCCCTGGTCGCCGTTGGGATACTCGTAGAAAGTATCCTTTCCAGACCTTGTCACAAACAGCTCCAGCTCGCCGCAGACAAGTCCCGATTCCTCAAAGACTTCCCTTCGTGCACACTCCTCAAAGCTCTCGCCAAGTTCCATAGAGCCTGCGGGGAAATCCCAGAAGCCGTTATCTCTGCGCTTTTGCATAAGTATCTCATCTTTTTCGTTTATAACTATCACACCTGCGCCCGTCAGTATAAGTGGTCTGCTGCCAAACACCTTGCGAAGATCCATGATATATCCCATAGTTATGTCCTCCCCTGTTTTTGTTTATCATACCATAATATATAACGCAAGTCAACAGGAGCAAGGGCGCAAAAAACCTCCGCATGTCATATGACTTACGGAGGTCCATTAGTTTATTATGCTGTTTTAGCCGTGCAATTACTTGCTCTCAGCGATAGCAGCCTGAGCAGCTGCCAGTCTTGCGATAGGCACACGGAATGGTGAGCATGATACATAGTCCAGACCGATCTTGTGGCAGAACTCAACAGAGGAAGGATCTCCGCCGTGCTCGCCGCAGATTCCGCAGTGGAGCTTTGGATTTACAGGTCTGCCAAGCTCAAGAGCCATCTTCATGAGCTTGCCTACGCCGTCCTGATCAAGCTTAGCGAATGGATCGCTCTCGAAGATCTTCTTGTCGTAGTAAGCGCCGAGGAACTTACCAGCGTCGTCTCTTGAGAAGCCGAATGTCATCTGTGTCAGGTCGTTTGTACCGAAGCAGAAGAAGTCAGCGTTTGCAGCGATCTCGTCAGCTGTAAGAGCAGCTCTTGGGATCTCGATCATTGTACCAACTTCGTACTTGAGGTCTGAACCAGCCTCTGCGATAACAGCGTCAGCGGTCTCAACAACTACCTTCTTAACGAACTTGAGCTCCTTAACGTCGCCAACCAGTGGGATCATGATCTCAGGAACAACGTTCCAGTCAGCGTGAGCCTTCTTAACATTTATAGCAGCCTTGATAACAGCCTTTGTCTGCATAGCAGCGATCTCAGGATATGTTACTGCAAGACGGCATCCACGGTGACCCATCATTGGGTTGAACTCATGCAGACCTGCGATGAGAGCCTTGATGTCCTCAACGGACTTGCCCTGTGCATCTGCAAGAGCCTTGATGTCCTCTTCCTCAGTAGGAACGAACTCATGAAGCGGAGGATCAAGGAATCTGATAGTAACAGGATTTCCTTCAAGAGCCTCATAGAGAGCCTCGAAGTCAGCCTGCTGCATTGGCTCGATCTTAGCAAGAGCAGCCTCTCTCTCCTCAACTGTGTCAGCGCAGATCATTTCTCTGAATGCTGCAATCCTGTCAGCCTCAAAGAACATATGCTCTGTACGGCAAAGACCGATACCCTCAGCACCGAGTTCTCTTGCCTTCTTAGCGTCAGCAGGAGTATCAGCGTTTGTTCTAACCTTGAGCTTTCTGTACTTGTCAGCCCAAGCCATGATCTTGCCGAACTCGCCTGCGATAGTAGCGTCAACGGTTGGGATAACGCCGTCATAGATGTTACCTGTTGTACCGTCGATAGAAATGTAGTCGCCCTCAACGAAAGTCTTTCCGCCGAGCTCGAACTTCTTGTTAGCTTCGTCCATCTTGATGTCGCCGCAGCCGGAAACGCAGCACTCGCCCATTCCTCTTGCAACAACGGCAGCGTGAGATGTCATACCGCCACGAACTGTAAGGATACCCTGAGCAGCCTTCATACCTGTGATGTCCTCAGGTGATGTTTCAAGTCTGACGAGGATGACCTTCTCGCCCTTATCAGCCCAAGCAACAGCATCGTCAGCTGTAAATACGATCTTACCGCAAGCAGCTCCAGGTGAAGCACCCAGGCCCTTGCCAAGAGGAGTAGCAGCCTTGAGAGCCTTTGTATCGAACTGTGGGTGGAGAAGTGTATCGAGGTTTCTTGGGTCGATCATTGCAACAGCCTCAGCCTCAGTCTTGTGTCCCTCTTCAACGAGGTCGCAAGCGATCTTCAGAGCAGCCTGAGCTGTTCTCTTACCGTTTCTGCACTGCAGCATATACAGCTTGCCGTCCTCAACGGTGAACTCCATATCCTGCATGTCGTGATATCTGTTCTCAAGTGTCTCGCAAACCTTTACGAAATCCTTGTAAGCCTCAGGGAACTTCTGAGCCATCTCCTCGATAGGCATAGGAGTACGAACGCCTGCAACAACGTCCTCGCCCTGTGCGTTTGTGAGGAACTCGCCCATGAGCTTGTTCTCACC
>CAMZIK010000092.1 GCA_947307175.1 uncultured Clostridia bacterium | reverse complement strand
GCAAAAAGGGTGTTGCCCAGAAGATCGTTTACGGTGCATTCCAGATCGTAGAGGAGAAGACAGGCAGACCTGCTCTTGAGGTATTCGAGGAGGCTATGAACAACATCATGCCTGAACTCGAAGTTAAGGCACGCCGTGTCGGCGGTGCAACATATCAGGTTCCAATGGAGGTTCGTCCTGACAGAAGACAGACCCTTGGACTGAGATGGATAACAAAGTATTCTCGTGAGAGAAACGAGGACACAATGAAGGAAAGACTTGCAGCAGAGATCATGGACGCTCTCAACGGCGTCGGCGGCTCTTGCAAGAAGCGTGACGAAACACACAGAATGGCTGAAGCTAACAAGGCTTTTGCTCATTACAGATGGTAATTTCGGTATTTTAAACAGGAGGAAATATGAAAAGAGATTGTTCTTTACAGGATACCAGAAACATTGGTATCATGGCTCATATCGATGCCGGCAAGACCACTACGACCGAGCGTATCCTTTTTTATACCGGAATAAATCATAAGATCGGAGAAACTCATGATGGTACAGCCACTATGGACTGGATGGCTCAGGAGCAGGAAAGAGGTATCACCATCACTTCCGCTGCTACTACTTGCTATTGGAAGAACCATAGACTTAACATCATCGACACCCCGGGCCACGTTGACTTTACAGTTGAAGTTCAGAGATCTCTGAGAGTTCTCGACGGCTCTGTAACTGTTCTTTGTGCAAAGGGAGGAGTTGAGCCGCAGACTGAGACCGTTTGGCGTCAGGCTGATAACTATAAGGTACCAAGAATGGTATATGTGAACAAGATGGACATTATGGGAGCTGACTTCTATAACGTTCTTCATATGCTTCACGACAGACTGCAGTGCAATGCAGTACCTATCCAGCTGCCTATCGGCGCTGAGGACGAATTCAAGGGCATTATCGACCTTATCGAGATGAAGGCTTATATCTATACGAATGATATCGGCACAGACATCAAGGTCGAGGAGATCCCTGATGATATGAAGGAAAAGGCTGAGCAGTACAGAAACGAGCTTCTTGAGCATGTTGCCGAGATGGACGACGAGCTTATGGAGAAGTTCTTCGACGGTCAGGAGCTGACTGAAGAAGAGATCAAGAAGACTATCAGAAAGTCTACTATCGATAACACAATGGTTCCTGTATGCTGCGGTACTTCATACAAGAACAAGGGCGTTCAGAAGCTTCTGGATGCTATCGTAGATTATATGCCGTCACCTCTGGACGTTCCGCACATCAAGGGCGTGAACCCGGATACAGGCGAGGAGGACGAGAGACCTTCTTCTGACGAGGAGCCTTTTGCAGCTCTTGCATTCAAGATCGCAACTGACCCATTCGTTGGTAAGCTGTGCTTCTTCAGAGTTTACTCCGGTATCCTGACAGCAGGTTCTACGGTTTATAACTCAACTAAGGACAAAAATGAGAGAATTGGTAGAATCCTTCAGATGCATTCTAACCACAGAAAAGACATCGAGGAGATCTTTGCAGGTGACATCGGCGCTGCTGTTGGTCTGAAGAACACAACAACAGGTGATACTCTCTGCGATGAGAAGCATCCTATCATTCTTGAATCTATGGAATTCCCTGAGCCTGTTATCCAGCTCGCTATCGAGCCTAAGACTAAAGCAGGTCAGGAAAAAATGGGTATCGCACTCTCCAAGCTTGCTGAAGAAGACCCGACATTCAGAACATGGACTTCTGAGGAAACAGGTCAGACTATCATCGCAGGTATGGGTGAGCTTCACCTTGAGATCATCGTAGACAGACTTCTCCGTGAGTTCAAGGTCGAGGCAAACGTTGGTACTCCACAGGTTTCTTACAAGGAAACTATCACTGCTCCTGCTACCGTGGACTACAAGTATGCTAAGCAGTCAGGTGGTAAGGGTCAGTACGGTCATGTTAAGATCAACGTTGAGCCAAACGAGTCAGGTGCAGGATACGAGTTCGTCAACCACGTTGTCGGCGGCGCTATCCCTAAGGAGTATATCCCTGCTGTTGACGCAGGTATCAAGGGCGCTATGGAAAGCGGCGTTCTTGCAGGCTACCAGGTAGTTGACGTTAAGGTTGAGCTTTACGATGGATCTTATCACGAGGTAGACTCCTCTGAAATGGCATTCAAGATCGCTGGATCTATGGCATTCAAGGAGGCTATGAGAAAGGCTAAGCCTATTATTCTTGAGCCTATCATGAAGGTTTCCGTTATCGCTCCGGACGATTATCTCGGAACTGTTATCGGTGACCTCAACTCCAGACGTGGACAGATCCTCGGTCAGGAGCAGAGAACAGGTGCAGCTCAGGTTGACTGTCTCGTTCCTCTGTCAGAGATGTTCGGTTACTCCAATGACCTGCGTTCCAAGACACAGGGAAGAGGTCAGTACGTTATGGAGCCTCACAGCTATATCCAGGTTCCTAAGAACATTTCAGAGAAGATCATGGCTTCGAGGAACAAGAATAACGACTAATTTTAAAAAAATTCCGTTTAGCTATTGCAAAATGGAAAAAAGTTTGATATAATAGTACTACGGTATTGTTAAATCGGAAAATTGAAATTTAAGGAGGAAAATTCCTATGGCAAAGGCACATTTTGAAAGAACCAAACCACATGTAAACATTGGTACCATTGGTCACGTTGACCACGGTAAGACCACTCTTACCGCTGCTATCACAAAGACTCTTGCTCTGCAGGGTCTTGCTGAGAAGAAGGACTATGCTAACATCGACTCTGCTCCTGAGGAGAGAGAAAGAGGTATTACAATCAACACAGCTCACGTTGAGTATGAGACAAAGAATCGTCACTATGCTCACGTTGACTGCCCGGGTCACGCTGACTACGTAAAGAACATGATCACAGGTGCTGCTCAGATGGACGGCGCTATCCTGGTTGTTGCTTCTTCCGATGGTCCTATGGCTCAGACAAGAGAGCACCTTCTGCTCGCTCGTCAGGTTGGCGTTCCTGCAATCGTTGTATTCATGAACAAGGCTGACCAGGTTGACGACGAAGAGCTTCTCGACCTCGTTGAGATGGACATCAGAGAGCTGCTCGACAAGTACGAGTTCCCTGGCGATGATACTCCTATCATCAGAGGTTCCGCACTTGCTGCTCTTGAAGCTCCGGACGATCTTAACGATCCTGCTTACAAGCCTATCCTTGACCTTATGGATGCTGTTGATGACTTCATCCCAACACCAGACAGAAAGGCAGACCTGCCGTTCCTTATGCCTGTTGAGGACGTATTCACAATCACAGGCCGTGGTACAGTTGCTACTGGTAGAGTTGAAAGAGGTCAGCTCAAGACTGGTGAGGAAGTTGAGATCATCGGTCTCACAGAGGAAAGAGCTAAGACTGTTGTTACAGGTATCGAGATGTTCAGAAAGATCCTCGACTACGCTGAGGCAGGCGACAACATCGGCGCACTGCTCCGTGGTGTTCAGAGAACTGACATTAAGAGAGGCCAGGTTCTTTGCAAGCCAGGTTCCATTCACCCAGAGACCAAGTTCTCCGGTCAGGTTTACGTTCTGAAGAAGGAAGAGGGCGGCCGTCATACTCCGTTCTTCAACAACTACAGACCTCAGTTCTATTTCAGAACAACAGACGTTACAGGCGTTATCTCACTTCCTGCTGACAAGGAAATGTGCATGCCTGGCGATAACGTAGAGATGGATGTTGAGCTTATCACTCCAATCGCTATCGAGGAAGGTCTGCGTTTCGCTATCCGTGAGGGTGGTAGAACAGTTGGTTCAGGCGTTGTTACTAAGATCAACAAGTAATTTTCGCTGAAACAAGCCTAATATGCTAATCAAGGGAGTTGTCCGAAACGGACAGCTCCCTTTTTGTGTTGACAAATGTGCAGGTCGTGCGGTATAATAGACAAATAGAAAGAAAAAAGCAGGGGATAACGATGAAGATGTTCAAAAGGGTACATATCACCGCAAATGCGCTGGCACTGGTGCTGCTGACGGCATTTTTTGTGTGGACCTGCCTCTCGCTTTCAGACCTTCCGCAGAAATTTGGTATGCACTTTGGTGTGGATGGGAACTTTGACATTTACAGTGAAAATAAGGTGATGGCGTTCTATCCGTTCTTTGCAGGGTACGGGCTGTTTTTGATTTTCAGTCTGCTGTCGTTTGCGGCGTGCAAAATTAAAAAGGTCGGCGGTAAGCACAATGAAAGCGAAGCTGAGGAAATCCGCCTTGAAATTCGGCTGCTGTGCGATATGTTGAAATTGTGCTGGTCGGTGTTCTGGGCATTCTGGGCGTTTCATGTCATACAACAGTCGCAGTGGCATTTTATCATAAACCGCAATATCACGATAGTTTTGCCGATAGAAATACCGCTGTTTACGGTTATGGCGGTGGATACAGTGAGGAAATGGAAAATGAAGAAACAGAGCCAAGATGAGTAATGAGGAGAGCGATTGTGGGCATTCCTTTGGAATAGTTCTGCCCAGATTCTCTTGGGTCTTTTAGTTTGTTTCGGGAATATGGGAACAGATTCCCATATTCCTGAAACATATTAAGAGGTTTCTGAGGGGAGTTTGAGGGGAACTCTTCTCCAAAAGAGTTCCCCTCAATTGCTTTGCAGAAAGAGAGATAGTTATGAGCTACATTGAGTTTAAAGACGTTGTAAAGGAATATGAAATGGGCGAGACAAAGATACTCGCCAACGACAATGTCAATTTTACCATTGAAAAGGGCGAGCTGTGCGTTATCGTGGGTGCTTCGGGCGCAGGAAAAACGACTATCCTGAACCTGCTCGGCGGCATGGACACGGCGACTTCGGGAAGTATCGTCATAGACGGGCAGGACATCGCTGGCTTTTCTAAAAAGCAGCTGACGACTTTCCGCCGCAACGACGTGGGTTTCGTGTTCCAGTTCTACAATCTGATAAACAATCTGACGGCAAAAGAAAACGTTGAGCTTGCTACGCAGATATGCTCGGACGTTATGGGTGCGGAGGAAGCTTTGAAGAACGTTGGACTTGAGGAGAGAATGAACAACTTCCCGTCGCAGCTTTCGGGCGGAGAACAGCAGAGAGTGTCTATTGCACGTGCTATCGCCAAAAAGCCAAAGCTGCTGCTTTGCGACGAGCCGACGGGAGCGCTTGACTACGTCACGGGAAAGTCGATATTAAAGCTTTTGCAGACGCTGAGCCGTGACCTCGGCGTTACGGTGGTCATCATTACGCACAACTCGGCGATAAAGCCGATAGCTGACAGAACTATCTCGGTAAAATCGGGCAGGATCAAGGCGGTGGAGCTGAACGATAAGCCGAAAGACATTGACGAGATAGAGTGGTAATTAACAAATTGTAAACCTGATATTTGTGCAATGTGTCGAAAAGGTTCGAAATAGGGATATTATCATTGACTTTATCTTGCTAAAGGAGTATACTTAAAATGTAAATTTTACTGCGAAAAGCAGGGAACGGAGGAGTTTTATGAGGAAGAAAATTTTGTCGGGCGTGCTTGCTTTGTGCATGATTTTCGGCTCGGCTGCGGCGCTGCCTGAGGGCGTGTTTGAGACGAGCACCAACATCACGGCGAGTGCTTATGATGAATACACCTACGGCGACTACAAGTATGTGGTCCAGGACGACGGTTCAATTAAGATCACAGCCTACAGCGGAATAAAGCGTAAGGTCTCTATACCGTCAAAAATCAATAACAGGAGAGTTACCGTTATTGGTAGCAAGGCGTTTGCTAATTGTAAATCGATCGACAAACTGACTATTCCAAGCACTGTAAATAGACTTAATTCAGGTGCTTTTCAGGGTTGTACATCTTTGACTTCGATCACTATTCCGTCAACTGTAAAAACTGTTGAGGACACCGATTGGGCTGGTGGCGGAGTGTTTGAAGGCTGTACTGCTTTGGAAACAGCCACTCTTAACAACAACGCTGTTGCTGAGGATATGTTTAATGGTTGTACAGCACTTAAATCCGTTAAGATAGGAAGTAATATAAAAACAATTGGTAAGAAAGCTTTTTATAATTGTCAATCGCTCGAGAAGATCAATATACCTAACACTGTAGAATCTGTCGGTTATTGTGCTTACAAAGGGTGTATATCCGCAGAGTCGATTACTATCGGAGATGGTGTCACGACTATTTCGAATATGGCATTTATGAACTGTAAGAGCGCAGAAAGTGTGAAATTCGGGAAAAAAGTGAACTTTATTGGTTCGGGTGCGTTCCGTGATTGTATTTCGCTTATTTCGGTTGTTGTTCCTGCTACTGTTACAGATGTGGGTTATAATGATTATGACGGAGAAGGCGTATTCCAAAACTGTTCTTCATTGGAAAAAGCAGATGTTAATAGCAGTATAATAGCAAGTCAAATGTTTTATAACTGCACCTCGCTTAAATCTGTTACTATCGGAAGCAAAGTCAGGTCAATTGGCAGAAAAGCGTTTACCAGCTGCAGTTCTTTGACATCTCTGAAGATACCTGACAACGTTGAAGTTGTTGGAGTAGCAGCATTTAGCCATTGTACTAAGCTGAAAACTGCAACTATTGGAAATGGTGCAGGCGAAATAGGTGCAGATGCTTTCTATAATTGCTCAAGCCTGACAAGCGTTTCGATTGGTAACAAAGTGTCGTTTATTGGTTATGGTGCTTTTGCAAAATGCATTTCTCTTACATCGGTTACTATACCTGCAAGCGTAGCAGAGGTAACTTACAATGAATACGATGGCGGAGGAGCATTTGAAGACTGTACTTCTCTTAAGACCGCAATAATAAAAGGTAAAACAATCGGTAAATATATGTTTGCTGGGTGTGAATCGCTTTCAAAGGTTACTATCTATGACGGAGTCACCGAGATCGGTGAAGCTGCTTTCTGGAAATGTGCAAGTTTGCCAAGAATTATTGTTCCTGGTTCAGTAAAGACTGTTGGTGCATATGCGTTTAAAAACTGCGGAAGTTTAAAAGAAGCATTTCTTTTAGACGGTGTAGTAACTGTATCTGAACAAGCATTCCAGAATTGTACATCGCTCGGATATGTTTATATAAGCAATAAAGCAGTTACTATTGAAAAAAATGCCTTTTGCAATGTTGGAGCTAATTCAATTGTTTGCCCCAAAAATGTTAAAACCATCGGTGAAGGTGCTTTTGGATATACAGAATACTATTGGGGCGGTAAAACTCTCAAAGATGGATTCGTTCTTTATTGCTACAAAACACCTATATTCGCAAAGGAATACGCTGAAAACTACAATGTAAAGTACAAACTTGTAGACAACTGCAAACACGGTACATACAAGAGCATCACAGTTGCTCCGACTTGTAAAAAACAGGGTTATACATTGAAGTTCTGTACAAAATGCGGAAAGACTACAAAAACAAATTACAAAGCAGCAGTCAAACATTCATACGGCAACTGGTCAGTTACCAAAAATGCGACCTGCACAGCTAAGGGCGAAAAGGTAAGATTCTGCAAGCTCTGCGGTAAGAAGCAGACAGAGTCTGTTGCAGCTCTCGGTCACAAGCACGCTAACAACTGGAGAACAGTTTCGTTCAATCTTTCAAAGAAACAGTCGGTGATCAAGGATACCTGCAAGACCTGCGGAAAGCTCGCATTCTCAAAGACTGTTGAAGATGCTGTAAGACGCTATGCAGGCGCTAACAGATATGACACAGCTGCAAAGCTTTCAAAGGGTATGTATACAAAGTCTGACTATGCTGTTATCACAACAGGTCTTGACTTCCACGATGCTCTCATTGCTGTTCCTCTTGCACAGGCTTATAACGCTCCGCTGCTTCTGGGAACAGAAAAGCACATCACTGACCAGACTCTTGCTGAGCTGAAACGTCTCAAAGTCAAGAACGTTATCGTTATCAGCACTGGCAGCGCTATCGGTGCAGCTGCAAAGGCTGAACTCAAGGGCTACAAGGTAACCAACATCACAGGTAAGAACTATTTCGAGACAGCTGCTAACGTTGCAACTGCTCTTCAGAAGAAGTCGGGCAAAGCTCCTACAACTATCTTCTTTGCTACATCGGGATCTTATGCAGATGCACTTTCTGCTTCACCTGTTGCAGCTATCAAGGGCGCTCCTATCATCTATCTGAAAAACACAGGCAGCATCGACTCTGCTACGTCTAAGTATCTCAAATCCGTAAAGGGTAAGGTAAAGAACGCTTACGTTATCGGCGGCGACGGAGTTATCTCCAACGCTATGATGAAAAACGTAGCAAAGACTCTCGGACTTACATCGGGCAAGACGGTCGTGCGTGTTGCAGGTGCAAACAGATACGAGACCGGCGCAGCTGTAAACAACAAGTTCAAGAGCGTGCTGACAGGTCTGGGCGTTTGCGTTGCAAAGGGACTCGATTTCCCTGACGCTCTTGCAGGCGGCGTGTTCGCAGCAAAGAACAAGGTTCCTTTGTTCCTCGCTGACGGAAGCAAGCTCCAGGACGTTCAGAGCAGCTATCTGAAATCCAAGAACCCAAGATATATCTATATATCAGGCGGTACGGGCGCTGTTTCGGACGATCTTATCAAGGTCATCGCAAAAGCGAGCGTATAGTGGATAAATAAATATCACATAATGAAAAAGAGGTAAGATGAAATATCTTACCTCTTTTTTGTACGGGGACAAAGCTTTATTCTTTTGACTCTGAAATCTGAAAAATCCCGTTGATACGCAGGTATCAGCGGGACTTTCTGAGTGGGGGAAATGGGACTTGAACCCACACGATATCGCTACCGACGGATTTTGAGTCCGTTGCGTCTGCCAATTCCGCCATTCCCCCATGTAAAATTACCTAATTATTATATCATATTCAGGCGTCATTGTCAAGATTAGCGGAAATAAAAAAATCAGTCGATTATTTGTTGCATTTCACATAAAAATCATTGTAAAAGCTCTTGATTTTTGTTTGTTTTTGTGGTATAATTCAATTGTAATCTTATATTGTAATCAGGAGGCATGGAAAATGACTTTACAGGATCTTACCGTTTTGATTTGTGACGACTCTATGTTCGCACGAAAAAAACTTAATATGGCTATTGCCGCTATGGGAGTCGGCAAGATATTTGAAGCTGCTGACGGCGCAGAGGCTATCGAAAAATATGATGAGTGTATGCCGGACGTTGTATTCATGGACATTATCATGCCTAAGGTAACGGGTATAGATGCGCTTAAAGCTATCATTGCCAAGCACCCTGAGGCTAAGATCGTTATGGCATCGTCTGTCGGAACTCAGGGACACCTCAAGGACGCTCTGAAAGCAGGCGCTGCTGACTTCCTTCAGAAGCCTATCACTGATGAGGACGCTAAGAAGATCCTCGAAAACGCTGCGAAAGGGGTTTTGTAAATGTTTGCGCAATTTTTTGGCGGTTATCTGCTTAATAAAGGTCTCGTTAAGCCGGAAGATCTGACGACGGCTATCGAGGACAAGAAAAACACCCGTATGCGTCTTGGCGTGCTTGCTATCAACGCAGGGCTTATGACTGCACAGCAGGTCGAGCATGTTAACATCACTCAGCAGAGCGTTGATAAGCGTTTCGGTGACCTTGCGGTCGAGCTGGGATATGTTACGGACGATGATGTTGAGAGGCTTCTTTCACAGCAGCCGACAGACTATCTGCTGCTCGGACAGACACTTGTGAACAACGGTGTTCTGACAAACTCGCAGTTTGAGAGCGCTATAAATGCGTACAAGGAGGAGACACAGTTCTCCGATGAGGACATAAGCGAGAATCAGAACGAGGTGCTTTCAAGAGTCATCAATGACTTCTACCACTTTGACAGCGCTGAGAATGCAAGGATATATACCGATTATGTAACGCTTCTGTTCAAGAACGTTATCAGATTCATCGGTGACGATTTCACGCCGCTTAAATCCTACATGGTAAGGGATTATGATGTCAAGAACCTTGTCAAGCAGGAGTTTACGGGCAGCTACACATCTGTTGCCTGCATTGCTGCGGACGATGACGCTTACAAGGCGCTTGCTGAGAGATTCTCCAAGGAGAGCTTCACGGAGATCGACGATTTTGTTGACGCTACGATAGGTGAGTTCCTCAATGTTGTGGACGGTCTGTTCGCTGTTAACGAATCCAACGAGTACGGTGTTGAGCTGACGATGAATCCGCAGGAAGTGTTCAAAAACACAAAAATGGAATTCAGCAAGTCCGGCTTCTGTATCCCTGTACAGTTTGGTTTCGGCTTGGTAGATTTTATTATCTGCAATCAGTAAAAAGCATAATAAGAGGTAAGATCATCGGTCTTACCTCTTTTTTGTGTCCTTTGTTCTGTTCTACAATTCGATAGTGATAATCAGTTTCCCGTCTGTGTACTGCGCATAGATCTTTCCGCCCATGTTTTCAACGAGAGTGCGGGCGATGGACAGACCAAGTCCTGTTGAATTCCTTGCAGTTTCAACTGTATAGAATCTGTCGAACAGCTGCTCGACCTGAAGGGGAGACAGGCTTTCCGCTGTGTTTGCAAAGGTTATAACGCCTGTTTCGTCCATGCGCACTGAAAGGTCGCCGTCTGCATATTTCACGGCATTGTTCAGGATATTTGAGAACACCCTTTCAAGCGCTGCAGCATTGATATTTTGGACGATGCGTTTGTTTGTTATCTCTATCTGCGGAGTGATGCCTTTTGCGGTCAGGGCAGGGAAGAAGCTTGCAAGGGATTCTTCAAGCAGCCTGTTGACACAGACATCTTCCGTCTGTTTCAGGCTGTCGTCGGTCAGTATGACAGAATACCTGAAAAGCTCCTCGGTAAGCTGTTTCATGACCTCGGTGCGCTCTTGGATTATCTTCAGATACTTTTCGATAGTTAGCTTATCATCAGTTTTGCTTATCATGTCAAGGTAGCCGCAGATAGCCGTCAGAGGCGTGCGCAGGTCGTGGGAAACGTTGGTTATAGCGTCTTTCAGTTCGAGGTTTCCCTGATGATTTTTCAGATATTCCTTTCGCATAACGGTCAGCTGCTTGTTGATGTCGTCAGCAAGCGCACGGATATCCTTATCTGCGCTGGAAATATCTATCTGGGTGTTGGTGTCATCATGCAGCTTCCGGGCATACTGCGAGCGTATCTCCCGTGCGGACTTTTTCATAAGGATTATCTTTATCACGCAAAGTGCAAGCGCTGCCGCAAGCAAGCCGATAACTGCATATGCAACCACATCATCACCTCATTTGTTTGTTTTTTATTGCAAAACCTTTTGCGATAAATCAGAATTTATATTATTATACAAGTGTGTGTCCGAAGGGGTAAAGCGTTCGCTTGCGAACGGTTTGGGGCATGATCGG
>CAMZIK010000091.1 GCA_947307175.1 uncultured Clostridia bacterium | reverse complement strand
TTATACTCCTGCTCTATTTTTTTCATTAACTCCCTATCAAAAGTATTTTTTTCTGGACAAAGAAGAACAGGAGAAGCTGCTTTGCTATCTCGAAGCTCTGCCTGTGCAGTTAGAGATAACAGTAAATAGACGTAAATTCATTTTAGTTCATGCTGCTCCACAGGAACTCTTTGAAACGGAAAACATGAAATGCTATAAGTTGAAAGAGTTTATGGTATGGCATAGGCTGTCAGCATTTTCAGAAATGCCGCCTAGGAAAAATGTCATATTCGGGCATACTCCAACATGGAGATTTCATAAATCCAAGCACATATTCCATGGAAAGAAGATGATTGCAATTGATTGCGGTTGTGGTTTCCCAGATCGCGGTGGACAGCTTGGATGTATACGATTAGAAGACATGACTGAATACTATTCGGATGATGGCGTCTTTACTAAGGAAGAAGCTGCTGAATGGCGGATAAACGGAGACGTAGTGAATGAATAAGAGTCTTTATATTTGTGAAGTATGCGGAAAAGAAGAAATGCTTACGTCAGATGAAGCTTTTGAAAAAGGCTGGGATTATCCGCCATTTATTGGAGAGTTTGGCGTAGTTTCGCCAAGGACTTGTCCGGATTGCCCTATGGAAGAAACTGCATGGGCAGCACTTGTCCTTAAACACAAGACATATGCTGAGCTTTCTGATAAACAGAAAGAAGCGATTCAGAGAATATTAAATGAAAAGAAATGAGGTATTATTATGAAGATGATGACATCTGCTCAGGCTGCAAAAGAACTAAAGAGGCTGAATGAAGAACGTGATGCTTTATTGGCTGCTGAGACAAGAGCTTCAGTATTTACAGCCGCTATCCAAGAAGACATTGAATCAGCACGTCCTGATTATGATTACGAAGCAACCTTCGATGACCTAAGTGCAATAGAAATGAAAATCATAAGGCTCAAGCACTCTATAAGCCAGTTTAATCTAACAACTAAGGTTCCAGGTTTTGGCATGACAATAGATGAAATGCTGGTATATATTCCGCAGTTGACGGCTCTGAAGAAAAAGCTTGATAAAATGCGTTCTCGTTTACCGAAGGAACGAATCAATAACGGATTCTCCCGTACATCTAACTTTATAGAATACAACTACTGCAATTATGACGTAAAGAAGGTACAGAGCGACTTTGAAGAAGCTTCAAAGCGTCTGGCTGAAGCGCAGATGGCACTTGACCGTATAAACACAACGGTCGAGTTTGAAGCTGACATATAAGGTCTTTCCGTAATTAGGCAGCTTTCTATAACAGCAGAGCGAGGTATATTGTTCAAAGCTTTTGTAGTTATCGGAGTTATTACAGTGTTATCCGTTATCAGTTAAGGTATATCGTAAAATACTGAAACTGTTTGCAGCAGTAATACAAAGATGACCGCAAATAATAGCAGTCTGATTAAAAAACCTAATATCGCAGTATTATATCGGGTTAAAGCTTTCCCCTAAAGCTCGAAACGTCATTGTTCATGGTTGTTGTAGCAGTAAAGCGTTATTCATGGCTTTTTAGTTTTAGTTCAAGGGTTAAGTTACAAGCCGACCAAGTGGTCAATATTCTATTGCGACTTCAAGGCGGCCGAGGTTCGGTTTCAAGCTGTTACTTATAAGTCTTGACAAGCAGTAAAGCTTGTGATATCATAGACTAAAAAACGGAAGAATAATGAAAGCTGGTGAAAAGAATGGTATATATAACAGGAGATATACACGGGCAACTCGATCCAATATATGAATTGTTCATAAGACATAAACCATCAAAAGATGATATTATCGTTATTCTAGGCGATGTCGGAGTAAACTATACAGGTACTCTAAATGATAAAGGACTCAAAACAGCCATGAGCAAACTTGAATCCACATTCTTCTACATTCACGGCAATCATGAGAACCGTCCCCAGAATATAGCTTCATACAAGGAAAAAGAATGGAACAGTGGTCGTGTTATGTACGAAGAAGACTTCCCTAACCTATTATTCCCTATAGATGGTGAGATATTTGATATTGAAGGAAAGAAATGCATAGTTATCGGCGGAGCTTACAGCGTTGACAAGTTTTATCGACTGAGAAATGGCTACAGATGGTGGCCAGACGAGCAGCCTTCTCCGAAAATTAAGGAATACGTTGAAAAGCAACTCTCAGAGAACAAGGTAGACGTTGTGTTCTCACATACCTGTCCTGCCAAGTATATACCAACAGAATGCTTTCTTTCAGGGATAGATCAGTCCAGAGTCGATAACAGCACAGAAGAATGGCTTGATACCATCGAGGACAAGATTGAATATGAAGCATGGTATCTTGGACACTGGCATACTGACAAGCGAATAGATAAGATACACTTCCTGTTTCACGGCGTTGAAGTGTTATAAGAAAGGTCGATTATTATGAGTAAAATAGAGTTATTGAATGCCTCCTGTGCAGATCAGCATGTCGATGCTGTAGTAAATGCTGCTAACAGAGGTTTGTGGGCAGGCAGCGGAATCTGCGGCGTTATATTTCAGAAAGCTGGTCTCAAACAGCTGACAGAGGCTTGCTCTGCATATAAGACTCCCTTAAATGACGGCGATGCAGTTATAACGCCTGCATTCAATATGACAAACGCTAAGCATATAATCCACGCCGTAGGTCCTGATTTTTCGTATACTCCTACTGCATTTAAGGAATTATTCGATGCGTACTATAATTCTCTGTCTGTATTAAAGGAAAATGGGCTTCACAGCATATCATTTCCGCTTATAAGCTCAGGTATATTTGGCGGTGATCTGCCGGATCCTGCCGGTGAGTCTACTAAGCAGTGCTGCAGAGCATACAATAAGTTCATTGCCGACTATCCTGATTATGAGATAGAGGTAAAGCTTTGCGCTTTTACGTCCAGAGAAATGGCATCAGCTCAGAATGTTTTCAACAAGTTTATAAAGTGACTAAACTCCCTGTGTTTACACACAGGGAGTGATTTGTATCAATTATTAAGCAAAAAGCAGATTATACATATTTTTTATGAAAAATACTTGCATAAAATATTGTTTAGTGGTATAATAAAGAAAATGAAGTATTAGGAGCTGATATAATGCTTATCTCTTTAAAGGTCAATAACTGCTTTATTTATAACACTGAAACGGAGTTTACTATGCGTTCTGATATGCGTAACAAGCATTTTCCAAGCAATGTAGTTTCCGTAAACTCCACTAATGTGCTGAAATCAGCAATAATAATGGGACCAAATAATGTCGGAAAGACTAACTTTGTTAAATGCATTGATGCTGTAAGAGGCATCATGCTCAATGAGGGAAAGCGAATGGTTCCGAATATATTCAATGCAGATAAGAACTGCGAATTCGCAATATCTTTCTGTGATAACAGTTTTGAATATAGCTTTGAGCTGAAGTATGATTTTCCTAAGAATGACTATATTTTCGAGAAGTTCTCAAAAATCACCTATGATGTCCATAAGAACAAGAAAGAAACAATAATTCTGCTCAGGGATACAAAAAACAAGGAATACATCTGTAATACAGAAGACGAGGAAGAAAAGAATGCTGTTATTTCAGCAATGAAGGTAACTGCAAAAAATAACCTTTTGATCTACCTTCTTGATACCTCTCAGTTCTCTGTTTTGTCTGATATAAAGGATATCATTACCTCATTTGCCAAGAAGATAGATATCGTTGATATGAATAATATCCCGATGAAGAAAACTATCGAAATGCTAAAGATGTCAGATGGCAAGACACAAAAGATAGTAAATTTCATTATTAATGCTGACCTGTATCTTGAGAATTATCAGTATCTTAAAGCTGGCAATGCCGATAATGATATCATCAAGGTATTAGATCCAAATGGTGAGCTAAACCTACAGGAAAAAGTTTTAAAAGGCTCAGAAACATTTATGGATCAGCTCCATTTGTTCTCGACATATAAAGGTCTGACTGTTCCAAGTCTTACTTTTGACTCAACCGGCACCAAGAAGATAGCTTGCCTTGCAAGTTATGTTATAGATGCCCTTGAAAATGGTCGTATACTTGTAGTGGATGAACTTGACAATAGCCTTCATTTCAAGCTCGTTAGAGCTATAATAGCTATGTTTAACAATGAGCTCAACACAAAGGCACAGCTTATCTGCACGGTTCACGATATTACTCTGCTTGACTGCCAGAAGCTGTTCAGAAAAGAGCAGATATGGTTTGCTCATAAAGACATGGAGAATGCGTATCTGTATTCATTATCTGAATTCACAGCTGAAAAGGACGGAGTAAGAGATACAAGCGACCTTGTTGAAAAATACAAACGTGGCGTATTTGGAGCTCTTCCTGAGCCTGATTTGTTCGAATCTTTGCTGGAGGTGCAGAATAATGGCTAAACCTCCAATTAGTTATAGACACAGAGTATGTGTTATATGCGAAGGACTTGAAGATACTGAATACTTCAACAGGCTTCTTCAGCTTAATGTATGGCGTACAGACATTTATGACTTCTATCCAATCAACGCCAAAAGTGCTTCAAATATTTTCGCAAGATACCAAGATGCGTACAATAATGATGCTTACGAAGTTATACTGGTATTTTGCGATACAGACAAGGCTCCATATAGAGAGTATTCTTTGATCAAGAACAAGATTAACGGTTTTCATGCTAAATCCGGAGTAACCGACAAGGTGGTCATCTTCGCCAATCCATGTACAATGCAGATTGTTCTGTCGCATTTTGGCGATGCAGATCTGCGAAATCAAGGAAAAAAGACTAATGGAAGAATAATAGAGGAACTAACCGGAGTTGCCAATTATGATGCCCATGCTGATCAGGTCAAGGAGCTTTGCTCAAAGATATTCAAGCGAAGCTATCCAGAAATGCGTGAACGTGTAAAAGAAATGGATAAGGGTGATGAAGTATCAGGAAGCACGAACTTCATTCATTTCCTTGATAAGTTTGAAAATGAGGATACTTCTTGGATAAGTGATATAAAGGAATGCCTTGAGCAATAATACTTAACATTTAAGGAACGTAAATAATATACTCGTAAGTTACTAACTCGTAATTCACTTAATTGAAAGATGTGTGCATTCAGATTCCATTTGTATGAGGTGATAAAATGAATGAATTGTCGAAATATCTGTGTTTGCTTCTTCGTCACCAGCCTGAGAAAGCAGAGCTGGATATGGACGAACACGGTTGGGTATCAGTAGAACAGCTGATAGATGGTGTTAATAGCCACAGCAGCTATAAGCTGGACCGTGAACTACTGGAGCAGATCGTAGCCGAAGACAATAAGGGACGTTACAGATTTGATGAAAGCCACGAAAAAATCAAGTGTTGTCAGGGACATTCTGTTCCTTGGGTTGAGCCGGAACTTAAATGCTGCGAACCTCCTGAGTTCCTTTATCACGGAACCACTACAAAGGCTCTTGAAGCTATTGAGGAGAGCGGAGCGATAAAGAGAATGAAGGGTCACGCTGTACATATGCAAGCCGATATAAGCAAAGCATGGCAGTCAGCCGAGCGTTGGCACAAGATCCCTGTTGTTCTGAAAATAGCAGCAATGGAAATGTACAAGGATGGATATAGGTTTGGAGTTACTGAGAATGAGGTATGGTGTACTGAAGAAGTGCCTGTTAAGTATATCTGTAATAGAATATATGACAAGTAATTATGCTTTTTGGAGAATAAATCGTATTTTTTAGGTGAAATGTAATGATAGGAGAATATATTGAATTTTCTGTATATATAATAATAGGCTTATCCCTAATGATCTTCTTGTATTATTTAAAACGTAAGCATTACCCTTTTACGCCTTTGACAGATGAGTTAAAAAACGAGTTGAAAACATATGGGCTTGTGCATTATACATCCTCATATAGGAAAGAGATAATTGAACAAACTAGAGTAATGAAATCAGGTGATTCACTATTAGGTGAGTTAAAACGTTGTCCAATGTATAGAGCTGAAAAAGGTTTAATTTGGTTTTATTCAGGAAAGGGCTGTTTTACTGATTTGAATGGCAAGAGTCAAAAAATACTGAAAAAGAGAAAATGCGAGTATGCGTGTAAATTTACAAAGCTTTCGGATGATGATTTAATGAAAATAACATATAGAAAGAATGATCTTGCTTTTGTATATAAGGGGACAATTGATATAAGTAGGATAAAGATTGAAAAGATATCATTTGATAATAATCGGCGTTGAGCATGATGCTAGATGGGAGAGAAAATATGAATAATCATTATATACCTCAGTTTTTATTAAAGCATTTCTGCGAAAACGGAATGATTCAATATTGCGATATTGAGAATAGGAAAGTTGAATCCAGAAATACTCGTTCTGTATTTTCTGAAAAGGGATATTACCCAGACGAATTGGAGCATGACTTGTGTAATAAAATTGAATCGCAGTTTTCTAAGCTTTTAAATGAAAAATTAGCAATATCGCGTTATAAGGTAACGATCAATTCTGATGAAATGTTCATACTAAAGAAGTATATGATAATAACGGCATTAAGGTATAATTCAAGAGAATTAGAAGATGATCCAATTATTTCCCAAATGCCATTAGCTGAGAAAATGAAGTTAATAGGCGATTTTTATAGTAGAATAAATAGAGTGCTTAATTGTAAGAATCAAAATGAAATGCTTCAACTCATTGATATTGAGAAAATGAACAATATAGGCTTATTTACCTATGTTAAGAACATTATGCATTCCTACACCATAATCGTAAAGACGAATAATAGCAAACAGGACTTCTTGATAACAGATAGAGGATGCACAAGGTATTCTGGACCATTAAGCGTCAAGAAAGCTTTTATGCTACTAGATGTTGCAAAAGAGACAAACGATCCGTTCCTTTTTCAATTGGCTTCTATGGTTACAATACATGATTACTCTGTGTTTCCAATTACGAGGAATACGGCGATTATAAATATGAGCGTTTTCTTTAAGTTGTTTACAAAGGCTTCCCCATATCGAGCAATGCTTTCAAATCTATCATCAACAATCAATTCTGTTTTAGGATTTGGAGATTCAAGTATTATCGAAGATCCTAAGGTTAAAGCTTTGATTACTGGTGGTAAAGAATACACAATGGAAATTAAACAATTGTCTTCGACAGATGTATTCTTCCTTAATTCGTTATTATTCTCTTTATGCAATAAGAATTTCGCTTTTGCCAATAAATCAAGAATAGAGCAAAGCCTTGAGTATATTCAAAAAGAGAAGAGTATAGATTTGTCTTTCATAGTTGATAAGGATTCTAATAATAATTAAAAAAATAGGTGGTTATATGAGCACGGCAGATGAAATAAAACAGGAGAATGAAAGAGCAGTTTTCTTATCTGCTTGTGATTTCTGCAAAAGCAATAATGTACATATTAGAACAAAGAGTATTATGAACTATCTGAATGGTGAATATATAGACAGAGATAAGAATGACAAACCGGACTTAATTAATAAGTGTACTAAAGGTGAGAACGAACGCTTCGTAGGTATTGAGATGTTTTATGTTGATCAAAACTCTAAGAAGTCAAGAGAGCGTTATAAATCAAATACATTGGAATCACGCTCTCATCTTAAAGATATTTATAATGCTGGTCACGAGCAATATGAAAAAACTGGAAATGTATCGCCTGAATTATGTGAAAAACTATTAAAAGAGGGCTATAAGCTTGCTCAAAACGGGTTGAGTAGTCAATATCAAACTTTACTATCCGCTTTTGAACATCATTTCACTCATCATGCAAGCAGAGCAAAACTATACCGAGATAATATCAAACGGATTGCTGAAAGCAAAGAAATAGAGTTAGCTTTTTTTATTGAAATAGAGACTTATTTCCATGATTTGTTTTTGAATGAGCGAAATAGGATAATCCAGTATAAATCAAAAATAATGCCGTTCTTTTCGGATATTGTCTCAATCATAAATAGCGACGAGAATAAAAAATATATTGATTATATTGTATTTGATTTAAAATCGAAGCATCCTGATGAAAAGAAAATAATTGCAATCCGAACTGGAAACATAAAGAAGAATTTGAAAAATCAAGACGTAACCATTTATGAATACGTTGGTGAGAATGCCTTGATAACAAATCCAAGAGATAACGATTATGAGCGAAATGAAAATGGAGATTACAGAGTATCATTTTTAGTTAAAGATACTGATCAAGATGGCGAAAGTCTCAAAAGAGCTTTTAATAGCGCTCTAAGATGTAAAAATGGCAACATTCCATTTGTGACTTCAAGACGTGTACAAGCTCAACTTTACGTTTCAAAAGCAAAAAGCTACAAAGAAATGGTTGCTTTAGAAGAAAATTTTAAAAATAGATTTCCTACTAAAGAGTTAGTAACGGTACATAAAGATTAAATTACATATACCTAAAGGACATTATTATGAAGAAAATAGAATTAATAAAAGAAAATATAGAGAAATATGAGTTTAGTACTATAGATCCGGTAGACTATGCTCAGAATAAAGCTAAATATCGTGTTAGTGAGGCTGATCTGAAGTCAATGCCGGATTCTGATGAACAAAAGCAGGCAGAACTACGCGAAATAATAATCGAGCTTTTTGAGGATAAACTAGGCGGAAGCTATGTGAAAGTTCAAGAGTATTGCGACATAGGTCGAACAGCATTCAGTAAGTATATTCACGGGAAAAACGGGATAGGTAAAATTTCCCTGACTAAATTAGCAGTCGGTTTAAAGCTTTCCCAAGAGCAGTATGAGAATCTTCTATCACTTAATTCAACACCTTTCGATTATGAGTGCCGTTTTGATTTTATAGCAGCTTGTGCGCTCAGAGATCACGATGAACTCGAAACTTTCTATGAAGATTTACGAAAAAATGGTTGTAAGGACATAGAATCCTTATAATGTGAGTGACACTCTCTCAAAGCCCAAAATAATGTGTTATTATATAAAAAACTTAGGAGGTGTCTAAAAATGAATAAAACTTTTTCTTGGGAAAACTTCCCTAAAGCATTCTTAGTGGCTGTACTGCAAAGAAAAGATGTTCCAGAAGGAATAAGGATTACTGATGATAGCTTATCAATGCTTCGGCTTTCAGCACGGATGGATAGGTTCTGTAAAAATCCTGATATCGCATTCGTGAAAACTTTTCGCCGAGAAATTGAAAAGTACATATTCGATAATGAGAGATATCTGACAATTATTTGTTCCAAACTTAAGTTTGAGAATTATGCAGGCATTAAGGTGGATTCTATTGATAAAATGCATAATTCAATTGCAGCTTTGGATATGAACAGAACAATTGCTAGTTTATATTCTAATATATTACAAAATATTGGACTATCAATAGAAGTAGATGAACTTAATAATTTCTATCTGAATAAAAAGAAACTGGATTTGTCTGCAATTATCCCTAGTGATATTTCACTTGAATACTATCAAAAAGAAGCTGTATCATATCTGAGAGAATTCTATAACAATAAAAAGGCAGGACTTTTGGTTATGCCAACTGGAAGCGGAAAAACACGTACAGCCGTATATTTTCTGCTAAGATATGTGATAAGTCAAGGATATCAGGTTATATGGTTGGCTCATCGTAGCCTTCTTTTAGAACAAACTGCAAACACATTCTATAGGAACGCATCACTATTAAAACTAGCGGATCCCGAGAGAAAGAAGCTGACTTTATTATGTGTTTCAAGTGAACATTGTAGTATCCATCAAGCTGACAAGAAGGATGATATTATCATTGGTGGAGTTCAGTCTCTTTCGGGAAGAACTGATACCTTTTCATTCTTTTTAAGAAAAAAAGTCATGATTGTAGTAGATGAAGCACATCATACAGTTGCAAAATCGTATAGAAATGTTATAGAAAAGATTCTTTCTATATCGCCTAATGCGAAGCTTCTTGGATTAACAGCTACTCCATTCCGCGCTTCTGCAAAGGAGACGCCTCAACTTTTAAATATTTATAAAAGCAATTACATTTATCAGATCTCTATGGGTACTCTTATTGCGGATGATTTTTTAAGCAAACCTACCTTTGAAACAATCAAAACTGGTTGCAATATAGAGACACATATTGATCTAAATGAAGAGGCATATATCAAAAAATGGGGTGAGTTATCACCGGATTTGATAAACTTTGTGGCTGGTATTGCAGAAAGAAATGAATTAATTATTGAAACATATTTGAAAAAGCGGAAAGAATACGGAAAAACGCTTATATTTGCTATGAATGCTGTTCAATGCATGAGCTTATGCGATCTGCTCGTGAAAAACGGAGTTCGATGTGATTACGTCTATAGCGGAGAACCGAATAATACGGAAAAGATATATCGTTTCAAAAATGGCGATTTAGATGTTCTTATCAATATAAATATTCTCTCAGAAGGTAGTGATATACCAGATATAGAAACAGTATTCCTCACTCGTCCAACTCAGAGTGATGTAATGTTATCACAAATGATGGGGCGTGGTATGAGAGGTAAAGCCTTTAACGGAACAGACACTGTTACATTCGTTGATTTTTATGATCAGTGGGATAGATTTCAGCAATGGCTTAATCCAAAGTATATTTTTGAAGCAGCATTACCGTTCGAAGAAAACTTATATCATAGCAGTAAGACAATAAAAAAACCTTGGGATATGTTCCGAGATATTTTTAAATCCATTACACTGACGTATAATGGCGAACTTAGCGAAGTGTTTGTTTCATTTCCGGTTGGTTGGTACGATGCAAGAGATACTAAAATCATTGTATTTGAAAACCAAGTTGATGGTTATGAGAAACTAATGAATGATTATAAAGGAGATTTTGAGTGCTTTCCAACTGCTAAAAGTATAATCTATAATTATTTTCGTTCTTTTTGTCTTCCACCATCTGAAAATGATATTCAATATGTATTGCGTGAAATGAAAAGATCATGCGAACCTTTGAAACTTCACTTATTTGAGGATTATTCAAAAATCAACGCAATAACAGTAGCAAAATCATTATTGAACAATAATATGCCAGCTATTCAAATAGAAAACAGTATTGATTCGATATATGATAATAATAAAACAGAAATCGATGCGTTATATGAGACAAAAGAAAGATTTCGGTCCAAAGTATATGATGCCTTAATTTCTATAGATAATGTACCAATTATCGGCTCGGTTGTAAAAGAACTGCCAGATGAACTATTGCCTTATAATACAGAACCTCAGTATAATGATAATGACCTAATAAAGATGCGAGATGAGGTAATAAAGGAGATGTTTAATAAAAAACATGATCCAGCTTTATCCTTGAAACATATTGAGATTCCTGATATTTTATGGACTGATAAAGCGTATTGCAAATACTTTGGTGCTTATGATCCAAGGCATAATCTAATCTTAGTTAACCGTATCTTAAATTCATCGAGCGTTAAAAGGGAATGTATTAAGTTTATCATATACCATGAATTATTACACACTTTGATAGATAAGCATAATAAAGAATTTCGTAGGCTGGAGCGTTTATATCCAGATACTTCAGAACACAATCATTTTCTGGATTATACTTTTGGAGAATTTGATTTCTTTAATGAGTATAGAATGTGAGAACC
>CAMZIK010000090.1 GCA_947307175.1 uncultured Clostridia bacterium | reverse complement strand
GAATGTCGTGAACAACGTGGTGTTCCCTTGCATAGACCTTATCCTTGCAGTTTTACTGTTTGTTAAGATTGGTCTTGCCTACATGGATTACCGCAAACACGGACAGCTTGAGTGGACGCCGATTGCCATCATCTTCGGCTGCCTTCTGTTCACACTGACAGCTCCGCTGTATGTTTGGACGATGCTGCCGAACTAGTAAGGACGAGCCTGCATATGCAGGTTCGTCTAAGATTGAAGTAAATATTGACATGGGGTGATCAAGATGGTATAATTTAAGCAATAAAGCCTAAGGGGTGAACTTATGGAGAATATGACTGCATTGAAATGTGATTTTTGTAATGGTAGCCTCATAATGGACGATAGCAGAGAGTTTGCTACTTGTGAGTACTGTGGTACAAAGTATATGAAATCCACTATACAGCAGAAGATACAGGAAATCAGAGGAAGTGTCACTGTTCAGGGTGAAGTGTCTATAAAGCAAGCTGATTTCAGCATCCGTGCAGGTGTCCTTGAAAAATACAATGGATCTTCAACAAATGTTGTTATTCCTGACGGAGTATCACATATAGCTGATAAGGCGTTTGAGGGCTGCTATGGTCTTAAGCGTGTGGTCATTCCAAACGGCGTTGTAAAAATAGGGGTAGATGCATTCAGAGAGTGTACAAGCCTTGTAAGTATAAATATTCCGAATTCACTCAAAGAGATCGGCAATTCGGCTTTTGAGAAATGTGAAAGCCTCAAAAGCATAGAGATTCCACAAGGTGTGAAGGCAATAGGGCATACAGTTTTCAGCGGATGCAGCGGTTTAACAAGCGTTTCAGTTCCTGATAGCATAACAGAAATAGGTTATGGTGCTTTTATGGATTGCTCGGAACTGACTGAGTTTAATATGCCGCCTAATGTTACAAGTATAGGAGAATTAGCTTTTTCAGGATGTACAAAACTTGCACAGATCAATATACCGAGCACAGTCAAGGAAATTGGAAACAGCGCTTTTGGAGGCTGCACCGGACTGATAACGGTTACGATTCAAAACGGGCTCAAATGCATAGGTCAAAGCGTCTTTTCCGGATGTTCAAGTCTTAAAAATGTTTTGATACCCGACAGTGTAACAGAAATAGGTTGGGGTTCTTTCGGATATTGCACAGGGCTTGAAAGCATAAATATACCGGAAGGTGTAACAACTATTGGAGAGTGTGCTTTTATGAACTGCACAAGTCTAAGGAGTATATATATACCCAATAGTGTTACAAAGGTTGGGCTTTCTCCAGATAATGCTTCATTCAAAGATTGTAAAAATCTTGATAAAGTATCAATGACTATGCTGACGACCAAGTTCAATGTCATATGCGGTGCTTTCTGGGGAACTCCATACAGAGCTAAAATGCTCAAATTACTAAAACGATGCCAGCATTGCGGTGGCGAATTTATAGGTCATTTCAGCAAGAAATGCACACAATGCGGAAAACCGAAGGATTATTAAAACCGGAATAATATAACTTAATGAGCTCTCGTTTATGTGAAAACATAGGCGGGAGTTTTTTGATTGGAGGTAAAAATGATAAAAGCATTCATAGCGGCAGTAGCCGCAATACTGATAGTTTCGATGTCATCCTGCGGATACATCGGAGGCGAACAGACACAAGCGGAAACTACAACGACTACAGAACTGACGATCCCGACCATGCCGACCGAGCAGAACACCTTTACTGCTCCCGAACTGACAACAGAAACCACGACCACAACGACCAAGAGCGAGGCAGAACTCAAAAAGCTCGCAATGGATACATTCCTTGCAGAGTTCTACTCCTCGAAGATAACCTTTGAGGATATCAGCAAACTGGTGAGCGAGGTGGTAAAAACAACTCCCTTGGAACACAAGGAAGAATCAAAGTCGGGAAAGCAGATAGTCACGGTAAAAGGCAAGAACGGCAGCGGAAGCATCGAACTGATGCGGATAGACCTGACCAAAAGCGGTCTGGACTATAATCTGGAGTATCTGATCACAACAATGGGAGATCATTTCTTTGACAAGACGATAGCTTCGGTCAAAGGCGTGAATAAGAAGGACTTTAACACCAGTTACAAGATGAGCAATATAATCGTGTCAAAGGGCAAGTATCAGCAGTATGCATCTGCTCAAAAGACGGACGGTACTGCCAATCAGTTCGGGTATGCAGAGAGCTACGCCGTGGTAGTGGACAACAAGCTGACTGTGGTGACCGGACACTTTGTGTCAACGGACATCAATGAAAGACAAAACTTCTGCAAGCTACTTGACGGTTTCAGGAGCAAAATGAAAATCTAGGAGGGAAAGACTATGCGAATAGAAGTAGAAGGCGGAAAGATAAGCAAAAAGGAACAAGAAGCATACGCAGAGTATGCAAGAAACAAGAATCCCGAGAAGCGTATATCACTTTTGAAGATAACCGTGAATGGCGAATATGTCGATCTGACATGCTACTACGATGCTGTTCCGTTTCAGAGGATAAGACGAATCACGGGCTACCTTGTAGGCGACCTTGATAGGTTCAACGATGCAAAGTACGCCGAGGTCGAGGACAGAGTAGCTCACGATATGACGCTGTCTATGTAAGGGGGTGACGCAATGGCATATATCCCATTTACAAACGAGCAGCTCATACGAGCAAATACCGTTGATCTGGTGGAGTTTCTGCGGCTCAAGGGCGAGAAGCTCGAAAAATGCGGCAAGGAACACAAACTGGTGTACACCGACAGCTATGGTAAGCACGACAGCATTATGATACACGGCAGCACCTGGTTTGACCACAAGAACCAGGTCGGCGGCGGTGCTATCAAGTTTATGCAGCAGTTTTACGGACTGCCTTTCCCACAGGCTGTGCTAACTCTGCTTGGAAAAGACTGTGAGCAGTTGACACATAAATCATCAGATGATATAGCAGAAAAAGAAAAGGCAAAGTTCAGCTTGCCACCCGAGAATAGGACAATGTACAGAGTGTTTGCATACCTGACCAAACAGCGGTTTATTGCAGGCTCTGTGGTATCACACTTCGCTCATGCACATACGCTGTACGAAGATGCACAGCATCACAACGCTGTGTTTGTCGGACTTGATGAAACCGGTGTCCCAAAACAGGCATCAAGAAGGTCTACAAGCACCTACGGAAAGACATTTAAAAATACAGTCGAAGGCTCGGACACTAAGTACAGCTTCGCCCACTTTGGCGAGTCGGACAAACTGTTCGTGTTCGAGGCTCCGATAGATATGCTGTCGGTTATATCGCTGTATCCAAACGAGTGGCAGAAGCACTCATATATCGCTCTTAACGGCGTGTATGAGCATGCACTGGTGCAAGCTCTCAAAAGCAGAAAGCAGCTTAAGCAGGTCGTGCTGTGTCTTGACAATGATGAAGGAGGCAGAGACGGAGCCGAACGGCTTCGTGACATACTCCACGACAAAGGCTACGACAGAGTATCTATACTCTCACCCTGTCATAAGGACTGGAATGAGGACTTGAGAGCACTAAATGGTCAGCCTGCTCTGCCCGGCACACCGAGCAGACGAAAGCAGGTATATTTCGATAAGGTGCGGCAGATGCAATACCTGAATTGCCGTACCGATAAGCTGACCTCACAGCTGAAGTATGCGTATAAGAACGCACAATACCGTTATCTTGCCGAGTATGCACTTGCAGGCTCGGCATATTTTATGCGTGTCAAGGACGAGAAAAGCGGATTTGTGGCACTGCAGAACAGACTCATAAAATCATACAGAGGGTACTCCGACAAAGGAAAGTTGGCGGTCAAACTGCATGAACTGTCCCAGCGGTTCAAACTTGCAATATCCGATGTCCAAAGACCGGGCAGGATAGAAGAACAGTCGATTGAGACAGCGAAAAAGCTGTATGACCTTGCAGATCAGGCACTGCGGGTATCGACTGAAATGGAACTGATGCAGCCCGTTCAGGAGCTGACAGAAACTGAGGAAGAAGAACTCGATGAGGACGAGGACCTTGGCATGAGTATGGGGTATGGGTGATCTCACCCATACTCTGTTCTCAAACTGTCATACCCCCTGTGACATCATGTCATAGGGTATGAATCCCACAAAAGAACTAAATAGATATATACAGAAAAGAGAGTTAATATATATACCTGACATAATACTTAAGAAAGGAGGTAAATATGCAGGGAAATATGTTTGCTATAGGTCTTTTAGCTGTTGCTATCCTGGTATTCGTAGTCATAGTTATCATTCTTGATAACCGAGGATTAAACAGGATAAAGTCAAAGAAAGTCGGTGATGGTCAGCACGGTACGGCTCGTTGGGCAAGCCCGTCTGAGATAAGCCGTACTTTTTCTTTTCTGCCATTCGAGCCTCAGGCTTGGAGAGCAGGGCAAAACAGACCGACTGTTCAGGGAACTATCGTTGCCTGCAGAGGCAGTAAGCATACCACAGCTGTTATTGACACAGGCGATGTCCATACGCTGATGATAGGTGCTGCAGGTGTCGGTAAAACGGCATACTTTCTGTACCCGAACATCGAGTTTGCTTGTGCATCGGGTATGTCGTTCTTATCGACTGATACCAAAGGCGATATTGCCCGTAACTATGCTGGTATCGCAAGGAAATGCTATGGGTACGATGTCTCGATACTTGACCTGCGAAACCCGACAAGGTCAGATGAAAACAACATACTTCATCTGGTGAACAAGTACACAGATATATGGCTTGAAAACAAGGACAACCTCGCTGCGAAGGCAAAAGCCGAGAAATACGCAAAGGTCACAGCCAAAACGATTATCAACATAGGCTGCGCTGACAGTTCAGCATACGGACAAAACGCATTCTTCTACGACGCGGCAGAAGGTCTGCTTGCATCGGTCATACTGCTGCTTGCAGAGTTTGGCAAAAAGGAAGAACGGCACATCGTATCTGTGTTCAAACTGATTCAGGAGTTGGTAGACCGACCAAAGCCGAAGGAAAAGATGTACTTTCACAAGGTCATGGAGATGATGCCGCCTGAACACAAAGCAAAATGGCTTGCAGGTGCAGCTCTGTATTCATCGGACCAGGCAATGATGAATGTTATGTCTACAGCGTTGTCACGCTTGAATAGCTTTCTCGATTCCGAAATGGAGCAGATACTGTGCTTCGATACAGCGATAGATGCGGAGAAGTTTAGCAGCCGAAAATCAGCTATCTTCATAATACTGCCCGAAGAAGATCAATCCAAATACTTTATGGTCAGTCTGCTCATTCAGCAACTATATCGTGAAATTTTGACGATCGCCGATGAATGCGGCGGAGCATTACCGAACAGAGTAATGTTCTACTGTGATGAGTTTGGTACTTTTCCGAAGATAGAAGGAGCAGAGGCGATGTTCTCGGCAGGTCGTTCAAGGCGAATATCCATAGTTGCTATCATTCAGTCATTCGCACAGTTAGAACAGAAGTACGGAAAAGAGGGCATGGAGATAATCACTGACAATACCCAGCTCACAGTATTCGGCGGCTTTGCTCCAAACTCGCAGTCAGCTGAAGTGTTATCTAAAGCACTTGGTGAACAGACTGTTCAGTCGGGTTCTGTGTCTATCGGCAAAGAACGAAGCCAATCTATCCAGATGATAGGCAGACCGCTGATGACTGTGGACGAGCTTAAATCAATGCCCAAAGGCGACTTTATCGTCATGAAAACCGGGACATACCCCATGCGAGTGCGGCTCAAGCTGTATTTTAAATGGGGCATTTTCTTTGGTGATCCGTTCTTCCATGAGGACAGAGGAACAAGGCAGCCTGAATATTCAAGCAGAGAAAAGCTCACCGCTGCTATCGCTGCAAAGTATCCGCAGGTCATTAAGGTACCAAAAGCCGAGCCAATAGTAACCCGACAGCCGGATGAGGGAGATGAAGAGATCATTGAAACGGACCCTTCATATGACGAAAAGAGAAAAACTAATATACGGACAAACAGATAAAGGAGGGAGAAAATGATACTATCACGGAGAATATATGATTTAGATCTGCCGCACAGAGCCGTGACTGTATACACATATCTGTGCGACATGGCAAACAAAAAAGGTGAATGCTGGCCGTCAACTGTTACAGTCTCAAAGGATCTTGGACTTTCAAGAAGAACGATATTCAGAGCCTTTAGAGACCTTGAGAACGAGGGACTCATTAAGCGTGTTCATAGAAGGAGAAGGGCTGGCGGTCAGACTTCAAGTTTGATAAGACTGGAGGTGGAAAAGAATGTTTAGTTGGCTTGGAGATGTATTCGACTGGGTCTGCAGCGGTATCGGATGGGTCTGGGATCACACGATAGGGGCTGTCATCGGGGGTGTTGGTTCAGCAATATGGGATGCGATGTTCAGCTGGCTGTTTGAAACTATCTACAAGGCAGTTGCCAAGCTATTTCAGGCGATTAATGCATCTGCGACCGATGTATTCGAGCTGTCCTGGGTACAAGCCTTTGTCAAGCTGTTCTACAGTCTCGGTTGGATGCTGTTTGCCTGCGGCCTTATAGTCGCAGTATTTGACTGTGCGGTAGCGTATGAGAATGGCAGTGCCAACATTAAGAGGACATCAATAGACATCATAAAGGGCTTTATGGCGGTAAGTTTGTTTGCGGTAATACCGCAGCAGCTGTACTCGATGTGTGTAAACCTGCAAGGCTCATTCGCTGTCGATCTGATAGGAGTGTTCCTAAAGAGTACCACACAAACAGTTGCAGGAACCGCAATGGAAGTGCTGGGAAAGCTCATCAAAGAGGTTTCGCTGTTCTCGCTGTTCTTTATAGTCCTATTGGGATACTCGACAGTAAAGGTCATCTTTGCAAACATCAAGCGAGGCGGTGCGCTGCTGTGTCAGATAGCGATTGGCTCACTGTATATGTTCTCTGTGCCAAGAGGATATACAGACGGTTTCCTCAGTTGGTGCAAACAGGTCATAGCTACCTGCATGACTGCGTTTCTGCAGACCACGATATTGTACCTCGGACTGCTGACATATACCGAGCATCCGCTGATGGCGATGGGTCTGTGTCTGTCCGCAACAGAAGTGCCAAAGGTCGCACAGATGTTTGGACTTGACACATCGGTACGAATAAACATGATGAGCGTAAGCCATACGCTGAGTATGGGAAGCAAACTGCTTGGGAAGGTGAAATAAAGCTGGCATTATAATGCTTTGAGCTTGAAAATGAGTGGGAGGTATGATATAATAAAGAAAAAATCGGAGGAATATAAATGGCTAAACATTACTACGACCCAATAATGTGTGTCTGCTCGCCGGAAAACCCGATGACAATGGGCGTTACAGCAGTGCTTACCGAGCAGATAGATGAAAAGCTGCTGAAAGAAGCGGTCGAAGACCTTCGTGAACGCTTTGCATATTTTTATGTAAGAGCAAAGATCGAGGATAACGATATCGTTGTTATACCCAATTCATTGCCCATGACCGTGCGAAATACCTGGGCACCGATAGAGCTTGCTTCAAAAGAGGCTAACTATCACCTTGCAGCAATTAAATATGAGGGTGACCGTATCTGCCTTGAAATGAACCATGCTCTGTCTGACGGTGCAGGCGTATTGCCTTTTTTCAAGAGTCTGTTATTTGTCTATCTTTCTAAAAAAAACAGGTATTTCTTTCCCTGCTCAGGGCTTTCGTCTGCCCGGAAGCGAGATCCCCGAATCTGAAACGGGTGATCCTTTTGCAGCTGTGGATACCGACAGGATACAAGAACCATTTTATCAGAAAGAACCAACTCAGGACTTTTACCGTCTGCCGTTGCAAACCGGTGAAACGGATCATATCTATTACCTGAAACTGCCCGAAAATTCCGTAATGAAATACTGTAAGGAGAATGACGGAAGCCCGAACGTGCTTATGGCGGTGCTTCTTGCAAGGGCAATAAGGCGTGCCGATCCCGAAAGTGAAAAAACTGTCACCGTGTCCGTAGCGATAGATCATAAATCCATGCTGGGAAATTTCGATAATTACAGAATGTTTGCCAATGCCTACGAGCTTGATTTCCCCAAAGAACGTCAGCTCGATGATATCATGAAGTCGTGTACCATGACAAGAGGTCAGCTTATGCTCCAGGCACAGCCCGAAAACTCAGCGTGGTTTATAAAAACGAGAAAAATGGGCTTCGAAAAAATGAAGGCGATGCCGCTGCAAATGAAACTGGATATTCTTCCTAAAGCCGCATCAGCAAGCCGATGGACTGCATCGGTATCCTATGTGAACAGCCGCAGTTTCGGTCCTCTCGACCCATATATCAAGGAGCTTTATTTCCTTGCAGAAGCACGTACGGTTGATGTTATGTGCGAGATCGCATGCATTGATCACAGCTTCTTTGTCGCTTTAGGTCAGCGCAATTCTTCAAGGGAACTTTTTGAATCACTGCTGTGTGAGCTTGAACAAGCCAACATTCCATTTATGATCATGAGAGATGAGGAGTATAATTTGTGTGGCTTCAGATACGAGGATCTGTAAGGCGAGATCGTTAAGCTGTAAATTTAAGACTATGTAACTACAGTCGGGAAAACTCCCGGCTGTTTTTATTTTGGAGGTGCAAATTGAAAACATATATCTATCCCGAGAACTTAAGAGCCAGTGTAAAGCTCTGGTTTTGGAGTGTTCGGGACTTCATAATCATCTGCACAGGTGTTATCTTGTCGGTGGTGTCGCTGGTATATCTGCTGAATATATTGCCTGCCGCCGCAACGCTGTGCTATGCAGTCGTCAGTTTCAGACCTGACGAAAGTTCAATACTTGACTTTATTGTGACTGCCTTTCGGTTCTTCTGCTCATCACAGCAGGAGTTCCGCTGGCAGCAGAAAGGAGATTAAACCAATATGGCAAAAAGAAAAAACGGCGTTCAGAGTCTCCTGGGCTTTGAACGCTTTACTCGTTATGGTGTTAAGACCGATAAGAGTGAAGTCGTGCTGTTCGCAGTTGAGCCGACTAATATCTCTGTGATGTCTAAAGCAAATATCGAGATAAAGGTCCACTCGCTGATGATGGTTCTGTCTGTCATACCCGATCTGCAGATAATCGCAACGGACAGTGCTGAACGCTTTGACAGCAACAAGGCATATATGCTCAAAAGGCTTGAGTTTGAGCAGAACGAAGCTGTTCGTAAACTGCTCATGGCAGATATATCTCATCTTGACGAGATACAGCTTGAGATGTCATCGGCTCGTCAGTTTATGTTCGCACTAAGCTTCAAGAAAGAAAAGCCCGAGCAGATCTTCAACACGGTCAACCGTGTTGAAAAGACACTGTCAGAGCATGGCTTTACAGCAAGGCGAATGAGCAAAGCGGAGATTAAAAGAATGCTCGCCCTATACTTCGGATCCTCGCTCACAGGTGACGAGATACCCGATGTTGAAGGCGAGAACGAATTTGAATTGGAGGCGAAAGAATGAAAAAGAAGATAATGACAGAAGAACAGAAAGCTGCATGTGAGGCGAAGAACTACTTTGATATGACCGTTCCGGGCATCATCAAGTTCTATCCCGACCACTATGTCTGCGGCAACTTCTACAAGAGCTGCTGGACTGTTACGGAGTATCCGCCCAACACAGATGAGTATGCTATCCTCGGACACCTTGCAGACCGCAACGGCGTGACTCTTCATATCTATCACAGACTTGTGGATAGCACAGAACAGAGAAAGATCGTTCAGCAGGCAATGAGAAAGAACCATATGATGACGACCGTGAACGATGTAAATGAGTCGATAAAGGCACAGGGCAACATCAACGATGTGGTCGAGCTTATCTCGGAACTGCGTAGGAACAAAATACCTCTGCTGCACCTTGCTGTGTTTATCGAACTTCGTGCATCTACTCCCGATAAGCTCAAGGAACTGCAGTCGGACATTCAGATGGAGCTGACAAGGTCGAAGATAACTGTTGACAGACTGCTCTTGCGTCAAAAAGAAGGATTTCTTTCTGCTCTGCCTACAGGATACAATTGCTTCGCAGCACAGTATGAACGAGTTGTACCAGCTGACTCGGCAGCCAATTTGTTTCCGCTCAACTACTCGGGCAAGACAGACGAGCACGGCTTTTATGTTGGTCGTGATAAGTACGGCACAAACATACTCGTTGACTTTGATAAGCGTACAGCAGACAAGACCAACTCAAATGCTCTTATCCTCGGCAACTCAGGTCAGGGTAAAAGCTATCTGTTAAAACTGCTGCTGTGCAATCTGAGAGAATCAGGCAAGAGCATCATCTGTCTGGACCCGGAGCATGAGTACGAGGATCTGTGCAACAATCTTGGCGGAACCTACATCGATATGATGTCGGGTGAGTACATGATAAACCCACTTGAACCGAAGGCATGGTCTGACGGAGAACGAGGCGGCGAGGATATGCCTGAAACATTCAGAAAGGTGTCCAAGTTGAGCCAGCACATCTCATACCTCAAAGACTTCTTCCGTTCGTACAAGGACTTCACAGATGCGGAGATAGACACAATAGAGATCATGCTGATGAAGCTCTACTCACGCTACGGCATAGATGACTCGACCGACCTTGACAGTCTTATTGATGAGGATTACCCGATGATGTCTGATCTCTACGACCTGGTTGAAAAAGAGTTCATGGCATTTGACAATCAGAAGAAACATCTGTATACCGAGGAAATGCTTCAGAATGTTTGTCTCGGTCTGCACTCGATGTGCAAGGGAGCAGAGTCAAAATACTTTAACGGTCACACAAACATCAAGGACTCCGAGTTTATCTGTTTCGGAGTAAAAGGCCTTATGGATACCAACAAACACTTGAAGGACACGCTGCTGTTCAATATACTTTCCTACATGTCGGAACAGTTACTTGGCAAGGGCAACACGGTAGCAGCCATCGATGAGCTGTATCTGTTCCTGTCTAACATCACTGCGATCGAATATATCAGGAATGGAATGAAGCGAGTGAGAAAGAAAGAGTCCTCGTTCATTCTGGCGAGCCAGAACATCGAGGACTTCCTGCTGCCCGAGATCAAAGAGTTCACAAAGCCTCTATTCAGCATTCCGACATACCACTTCCTGTTCAACCCCGGCAACATCTCGTCTGCACAGTTTATCGACACACTGCAGCTGGAGCAGTCGGAGTACGAGCTCTTCAAGTTCCCCGAACAGGGACTTTGCTTTTTCAGATGTGGCAACGAGAGATATCTGCTGCAGGTCATAGCACCAAAACATAAGGCGGTTTTGTTCGGAACGGCGGGAGGCAGATAGCTATGGCAGCCAAGATTGCTAAAATACTTGCAGCATTTGTTGATAAGAAGAAACTGGGTAAAAAGCTCGGCATACTTGTGCTGAGCATTGCATTCGGTCTCATCTTCCTGCTGGTGCTCCCGGTCGTAGCGATGAAGTCGCTTGGCAATCTTAGTGGAAACTCAGTAGCACCTACTTTGGATCCTGCGTACCTGACCGAGTCAAACATCAAGGCACATATGTCAGACTCCAATCGTGAAAAGGTCGAGAGGATGGAACGAGAAGGTCAGGAGATAGAAACCAAGATGAACGAGCTTGGTATCAAGGAACAGACGGTCAAGGCGCAGCTGATATACATGACTGAGGCTGAAAAACTGACAGACTTGGATGCAGATGCTTACTGCAATCTGTTCAAGTATGCCACCGATGATAAGTCGCTGCTGGACAGTCTGAACCAGAACTATGATTTGAACATTGACTACGAGGAGTTCATGCATGTGTATACTCTCACGATGAACGCACACATCAATGAGTATATGTTCAGCGATGAGGATACAAAGAACGCAGTCGACCTTGCTGCCTGGGCGGACAATGCATATATCTCAGGCTGGAAGTATAGGAAGGACTGCTATGGAGAAAAAATCAAAGAGGAACTGGTGCGCTGTGCTGATGGTGCAGGGCTGATAGAGGGCTACCTGAGATACGATCCCGACAACAAAAAGTTCGGAGAGCGAGCAGTCGTAGGCTACACGATAAAGGGTGATGCATCAGCCAAGCCTGAGGTCAAGGGCATAGGTC
>CAMZIK010000089.1 GCA_947307175.1 uncultured Clostridia bacterium | reverse complement strand
CACAAGCTTATGTGCGACGGACAAGCGGACCGCCGCTGCGGTAAATTCTGATTTATACTATGGACAATTATATCATAAGATAGGAAGTATTGTTATGAGAACATTTACCAAATCAACAAAGCTCAACCACGTGTGCTACGACATCAGAGGGCCCGTCATGGACGAGGCAAACCGCATGATAGCGCAGGGCGAGAAGATAATCAAGCTTAACATCGGCAACCCTGCACCCTTTGATTTCAACGCACCCGATTACATACTCAAAGAGATGCGTGAGCATCTTCACGATGCACAGGGCTATTCCGACTCTCACGGCATCGTCCGTGCAAGAGAAGCGATAAAGGCTTACCACGACTCAAAGGGCGTTGTTGCGGCTTCTATCGACAACATCTACACAGGCAACGGAGTCTCCGAGCTTATAACGATGTCGATGCAGGCACTTCTGGATAACGGCGACGAAGTCCTCGTTCCAGCTCCCGACTATCCGCTGTGGACAGCTTCCGTAACGCTTTCAGGCGGAACAGCTGTACACTATATATGCGATGAATCTTCAAACTGGTACCCAGATATTGAGGATATGCGCTCAAAAATAACCGACAGAACAAAAGCAATAGTCATCATCAACCCCAACAACCCGACGGGCGCAGTCTACCCAAAGGAGATACTTGAACAGATTGCCCAGCTCGCAAGAGAACACGAGCTTATCCTCTTTTCCGATGAGATCTACGACAGGCTCTGCATGGACGGCATCAAGCACACTTCCCTTGCATCGCTTGCTCCCGACCTTTTCTGCGTGACCTTCAACGGTCTTTCAAAGTCGCATAAGATCGCAGGTTTCCGTGTCGGCTGGATGGTGCTTTCGGGCGACCTGAACCGAGCAAAAGGCTACATCGAGGGAATAAATATGCTCTCGTCCATGCGCCTTTGCTCAAATGTCCAGAGCCAGTACGTTATCGAGTATGCACTCAAAGATATTGATACGGTCGATGAAATGCTCCTCCCGGGCGGACGCATCTACGAGCAGAGAGAGTGCATCTGCAAGCTCATCGACGACATCGACGGACTTTCCGCCGTAAGACCGCAGGCAGCGTTCTATATCTTCCCAAAGCTTGATAAGGAAAAGTTCGGCTTGAAAAACGACGAGCAGTTCGTCCTCGATTTTCTCAAAGAAAAGAAGATCCTGCTCACCCACGGCGGCGGCTTCCACTGGGAACAGCCCGACCACTTCAGGATAGTTTATCTTCCCAACTGCGACCAGCTCACCGATGCAATGAGCAAGATGAAAGACTTCCTGCAAACATACCACCAGTGATTTATTGAGGGGAACTCTTTTCGAGAAGAGTTCCCCTCAAACTCCCCTCAGAAACCTTTTAAAGATTTTCGGCACTTGAGAGCTTTGCTCCCAAGTGCCGAAAATGTCTAAGAGTCCTAAGAGAGTCCAAGAAAAATTCTTTTCAAGAGAACTTCCCACAGCAAGTCACGGGCAATAGTCTTCAAAAATGTTTCACGTGAAACATTTTCTCATTTATAGCTTCTCACCTCTTATCTCCAGAAAGCTGAATAGTCAAAAAAAGAGAGAGCCAAAGCTCCCTCTTTTATTTTTAGTAGTTTTTCAGCAGCTCAGCCAGTTTGCTTAAAACCGCATTAACATCGACATCTTTTCCTATCGTCAGACTTACGGTAGTTGCGCCTTTTTTCGACTGTTTTGCCTTTGCCTTGATGTTTGAGTTGTCGTTGACGTTTATTTCAAACTCCCGCAAAAACGGGTTTTCCTGCTTGAATGGCTTTGGCGGCTTGGGATATGAGAACGGCTCTGAGGTCATCTTGATATAATCCTCAAGCTGCCTTACGGTAAGATTGTTGTCCACGACCATCTGAGCGCAGTCCTTCTGGTATCCCGGATCGGAGATACCTGCGAGCATTTTTGCGTGGCCGACCGTCAGCTTCCCTTCCTCCAGCCACTTGCAGACCTGATCTGTCAGTGTAAGCAGGCGCAGGGAATTTGCGATCACCGAGCGTGACTTCCCTATCACATCGGAGATCTCCTGCTGGGTCATATCATAAACGTCCATAAGATTTTTGTAGGCTTTTGCTTCCTCGATCGGTGAAAGGTCCTGTCTCTGAACATTTTCGATAAGCGCAAGCTGCATCGTTTGTTTTTCGTCCAGCTTCCTGACGAAAACGGGAACTTCCTTCAGACCTGCCATTCTTGCGGCTCTCCAGCGTCTTTCTCCCGCAACTATGCGGTATCCGCCGTTGTCCAGCGGCGAGACGAGTATCGGCTGCAAAATGCCGTTTTGCTTGATGCTCTGCGAAAGTTCTTCCAGCGCTTCGGGGTCAAAATCCATTCTTGGCTGTTTTTTATTCGGCTCGATAAGCGAGATGCTGAGTGTGGAGACCGTATTCTCCCCTGCTTTTTCGGGCGTTTTTTCCTCAACAGGCTCTGTATAATTATCGCTGAACAGCATATCGAGTCCTCTGTTCATTCGTGATTTTTTGCTCATTTTCTCTTTCCTTTCCCAAAATGTTTCACGTGAAACATTTTATTTTTTCTTCTTGTTCCTCTTTACCATTTCCTTTGCAAGTTCCTCGTAAGCCTTTGCACCCTTGGATTTTTTCTCGTAATAGATAACAGGTTCACCAAAGCTCGGCGCTTCCGAAATGGCGATATTACGTGGTATAACCGTGCTGAATGTCTCGCTCGGAAAATGCTTTTTGACTTCCTTGATTATCTGCTCGGTGAGCTTATATCTTGCAACGCACATCGTAAAAAGTATGCCTTCGACTTCAAGAGTGCTGTTCCATGTTTCACGGACACGTTTGATCGTCTGATGAAGCTCGACAAGACCTTCGAGCGAAAGGAACTCGCACTGTATAGGGATTATCACCGAATCCGCCGCAACAAGGGCGTTTATCGTCAGCATATCGAGTGTCGGCGGACAGTCGATAAATATGTAGTCGTAAAACTTTCTTGCATCTTCGAGACAGCTTTTCAGCCTCATAGCTCTGTTTTCCATCGTCAGAAGCTGAACCGATGCACTCGCAAGATCCTGTGTTGTCGGCACAACAGAGACTCCCCTGAACGCTGATGCAACGACTGCTTCCTGGATCGGACAATCGCCTAAAAGCACGTCATAGACGGTGTTTCTGATGCTTTTCTTTGAGATTCCGAAGCTTGTAGTCGTGTTTCCCTGCGGGTCAAAGTCGATTATAAGCACCTTTGAGCCTTTTGCTCCGAAAACTGCGGCAAGGTTTACTACGGTGGTAGATTTTCCCACTCCACCTTTCTGATTTGAAACTGCAATTACTTTTCCCATTTTATTGCACGCCCGAAAGCGTTCCCTCCGTTCAAAATGATCTGCTTTTTATTCATGGTTTCTGCCGTTCGGTCCGAGACTGAAACTCTCGCCGAACATCACCTTTCTGATTATACAACATTTTTTTCGTTTTGAAAACCCTTTTTGCAAAAAAATATTGTTTCACGTGAAACATTTTCGTGAAACAAGAAAAAAGATGCCGAAAGATAGTCGCAATTCTTTTGTGTTGTTAATCAAATAAATCAGAATTTGTGCTAGCGCGCATGGCGCTTGTTTTGGGATCACATCTAATAAATTGATAATAGTCAAAACTTGTTGCAGTGTATCTGCCGAGCAACCGAGGATATTCTCTTGGAAAAAAGTTTTCTCTCAAATTCTCTTTTCTGAACTCTCTAATATTTTTCAGTAATGGGGTCTTGCGCCCCATTACTGAAAAATCATTAAAAGGTTTAGGAAGGGGGGCTGGGGGAGAACCCTTCTCCAAAAGGGTTTCCCCCAGTTGCCCAGCAGGTTTGCTGCGGTAAATTCTGATTTATCGCTCTCTAAAAAATGTTTCACGTGAAACATTTTTCGGCAGGGTTCGGCAGGGGAGTGGTCATTTAGGAACGACTTATGCCGAAATATAGTGTTTTTGCGCCGTTCATGCCGCAATATTTGGATTTTTTCTGCGGATATTTTGTGGAAATATCTTTTTGCACTGTGTTAAAATGTACAAAAAGGAGGTCAAATTTATGAGCATAATACCAAAAGCGATAACAAAAGTTTTCACGGCAGACGACGATTACGACCGTGAAATAACAGATTATTACAGGCAAAAGCAGCGGCAGGAAAGCCTTTCGGTCAGGGAAGTCGGCAAGATCTTTGACATCTCCATTGCCGACATCAGCACAAATCCCTCACAGCCACGGCGATATTTCTCCGCCGAGCAGCTGACGAGCCTTGCTAAGAGCATCTCACAGGACGGAATTATCCAGCCGCTTTCGGTGCGGCGCATCGACGGCGGTTTTGAGCTGATCTCAGGGGAGAGGAGACTGCGTGCGGCGAAAATGGCAGGTATGCTGACTGTGCCGTGTATCCTGATAAACGCCGACCAGAAGCGCAGCGCTGTGATGTCGCTTATCGAAAATATCCAGCGGGCACAGCTGAATTTCTTTGAGGAGGCTCTGGCGCTGGACAAGCTGGTGAAAACGTTCGGGCTGACTCAGGAGGAGGTCGCTGTACGCCTCGGTTACGCTCAGTCAACCGTTGCAAATAAGCTTCGTTTGCTGCGACTTAGCGACGAGGAACAAAGCATCATCATCGAAAACAGTCTTTCGGAACGGCACGCAAGGGCGCTGCTGCGCATTCAGGACGTGGCGCTGCGCAAAAATGTCCTGTTGAAAGCCGTGAACGGCGGCTGGACAGTCACCCAGCTCGAAGGGTGCATCAAAAAGCTCGAAGAACAGGAGCTGCACCGCAGAAGTATCCGCAAAAGCGCCGTTATGCTGCGTGATGTCAAGATGTTCTTCAACACCGTCAACAAGGCGGTCGACGTCATGCGGCTTGCGGGCGTTGAAGCGGACACTCAGCGCATCGATCATGAGGATTACATCGAATACATCATCAAGATCCCCTCAAAAACCGCTGAGTAGCTGTGGGTCGTTCTTTGGGATATTATTGGGGAGACCCCTTTTGAAGAAAGGTAACAACGGCTGCGCCGTTGTCAAGAGTAACCGTGGTAACGGTTACTATAAAAAATGGAGAAGTCAAATGTGACTTCTCCATTTTGTACTTCTTCTAAAAGAGTTCCCCTCAATAATACTTCAACGGGTCAACCGTGTAATTTCAGGTATGCTTTGATGATGGCGAGCTGAGTCTTTGCATCGGGAAGGTCGCCGTTCATAGCCATATCGAACGCCTGCTTCAGCGGCATTTTTTTGACATCGAGGAACTCTCCCTCGTCGAGATGCTGGCTTGAAAAGGTCAGGCCGGTAGCGAGATACATATGTATCTTCTCGGTATCATAGGCGACGGTAGGGTAGAGGCAGCCAAGATATTCAAAGTTTTGAGCCTCTGCGCCGACTTCCTCTTTCAGCTCACGTCTGCCGCAGACTTCGGGCTGCTCGCCGTATTCGAGTTTACCTGCGGGAACTTCGGTGAGGACGGTATCGAAAGGATATCTGAACTGTTCGACCATGAAGACATTTTCGTTCTCATCGAGAGCGACGACGCAGACTCCGCCGGGGTGATGTATCACCTCACGGGTAGCTTTATAGCCGTTATCAAGCTCGACCTGATCGCTGAACAGCTTGACGACAACGCCGTCATAGACCTGTTCAGAGGTTATCTTTCTTTCCTTCGAGTACATCTTCTTCCTCGCTTTCCGCCGCAATTCCGGCGTTTTCTTCTTCGTCTATGATCTCTTCCGACTCATCGGGAGCCTGCTCATTTTCATCGGTTTCATCGATGTCGTCATCGTCGTTATCATCGTTGTCGTTGTCATCGTCGGCTGCTTCGGGAACGGGCTTTTCTTTCTTTTTAAAGAACACTACATATCCTGTCCAGACGAGTATTCCCGAACCTGTGAGGATAAGACCTGTTTTGAGGTAAGGCATGGAGTATGTGAAGGTGATGTTGCTTTCGCCAGCCTCGCAGGGGATAGCCATAAGACCGAAATCAGCTTTGATTATCTCTACATCGCTTCCGTTGACCTGAGCTTTCCAGCCCTTGTCATACGGAACAGAGAAGAAGACGAGCTTTTTCTGTCCGAGAGAGATATGGGCATTGAATCCGTTTGTGTCATAGCTGAATTTATCGCAGCACTCGGCACGTCTGTCTTCGCAGTTTTTAAGATACTGGGAATCGGTGAGGTCGGACGGCAGGAAGCCGTAATATTTCACATAGTCCTTATACTTGACCGCAGTGGCGGTATCCAGAACGAGTGCTTTTGTGAGCATCTGGACCTTATTGAGATCGCCCTTGCTGTCGATGTCGTCCTTCTTGCAGTAGTGGTCAAAGGCAAAGCCCATCGGGATATAATACTCATTCTCATAGACTCTGAAACCGTTTTGTCTGCCGACGAACTTGAATCCTACAAGCTCTCCCGGTGATTCGGGCGACTCACCGTCTTTGAGCGTTCTCTCATCAAAGTAATACTTTACTGAGAGCAGACCTCGCAAAGGATAGAGGTGCGGCTCCATTCTCGATGCAACATCTCTTGTCTGTCCGAGGTTGATATAGAAATCCATTATAGACGTATTTACGACGCTGTTGAAGCAGCGCATTGAGGACAGACCCCAGAACATACACCAGTTATCGACATCTGACGAGGTATCTATTCGGTAGAAATTGTTGTCGGGGTTATAATAGGAGCTGTTCTGCTCCAGCTTGTCCATGTCGATATTATCCTTGCCGTTGATCCCTCGGGAGATATAATCCTTGGGGTCTTCGGTCTGTATCGAACCGTAGACAACGCAGGAGAACATACAGATACCGCAGGCGAGCGCTGTCATTATGCAGGCGGCACGCTTATAGTTCAGTTTTAGCTTTGCAAGCCCGTCTTTTACGCCCTTATGTCCGATAAAGTAGATAAGGAAGGCGAGCATCGCCATCATGATTATCATTACAAAGAACTGGAGATAGTAGAATTCGGGGTACTTTGCGATCTTGCCGAATACTATCTTGCCGTTTTCCTCGCTCGGCAGCAAGCCCACTGCGAGCATTGCCGCAACGACTCCAAGCACCAGCCAGAAGCCTTTTTTGAGGTCTTCATGGTTCTCGCCGATGACTTTTGAAGTCATAAGGCACATAAGCAGGATAGGCATATAGAACCAGCGGCAATAATAAGACGCATTGAAAAGCATGAACGAGGAATTGAGTATCGGCACGCAGGCGATTATCATGAAAACATAGATCGCTCTTGTGAGCCAGTGCTTTCTTCTCGTTCTCATGAATGCGATAACTCCTGCCATTGAGAACATCGGCAGATAGCCTGCCATTGATGCCCACCTTGCTCTGTCGGAGGCAAAGATGTTTATTCTTGCAGGCATATCGTTGAGCATGAAGAACGCCTGGAAGATACGGTGCAGACGCATATTTTCGCCGTAGACTGCCATATCCATGCCCCAGAGCCTTTCGGTGACTCTCGGATTGCCGAGTATATCCATACAAGCAGGCAGGAACAAGACTGCTCCCATCGCTACGCCAAGCACGGCTTCAAAGATGAGGAACGCGAACTTTTTGAACGTGATGCGGAACTCCTTATCGGTACATCGCAGGAAGAAATAGATGACAAGAAATACACATTCTCCGATAAAGAAGAAGTAGCTGATGAGGGCATTGATCGCAACTGCGAGCGCAAATGCGCCTTTTTTGTTTTCCTGGACAAGTTTTTCAAAGCCTATGAGCAATATCGGGAAGAAGGCTGTCGCATCGTGGAAGTGGTTGAAAAAGACGTTATAGATCTGAAATCCTGAACAGCCGTACAGCAAAGCGCCCATAAAGCACGCCGAGGTATCGTTGACGAAGCGGCGGATAAAGGCATATGCGAAGACCGATGCAACTGCGGTCTTGAGCGCAAGCAGCCACGGGATCATATACGGTACGAAAGAGGACGGGAAAAGGGTAGTAAGCCAGAAAAACGGCGAGCCGAGCAGATAGAACGAATACGACCCGATAAAGCTCGAACCGAGGTCTGTTCCCCAGTCCCAGCCGAAATTGCCTGCCTGGACCATATCGTGCGAATGCTGGTAGAACATTATCTGCTGCGAGTTGAAATCGCCGTAATAGGTGAATACTCCGCCGTTTGCGATAACTCTTGGCAGGACAGATGCTGCCATTATCAGAAATGACACCACGAAAACCATCAGATATTTTTCGCCCGACTTTCTGAACGGGTTTTTCAGAAAGCCTTTCTTTGCGATAGCTGTTTCCATTAAGTTTCCCTCTTTTTTCTTGATTTTTAAAACATACTATGTTATTATAACACACTTGTACGGAATTTTCAACAGTATTTGAACTTTTACCGAACAAAATACGCTTTGCTTTACAAATCACATTTATTATGGTATAATAATTGTTGATTTTTGAACGCGGATACTGGGGGCATTACGGCTTTTCTGTCAGGTAACTGAGGTATCCGTTCTGAACAAGAGTTTTTCTTCAGACTCTCTGGCAGGAGGTAAAAATGTCTACTATTTGTGCTATATCTACGCCGTTATCACAAGGCGGAATATCTGTTATACGCATAAGCGGTGAGGCTGCGCTCGGCGTTGCGGCTGCGGTGTTCAAGCCGCTGAGCTGCAAAAGCGTTGAGGCTATGGACGGCTACACCTGCTCTTACGGAAAAATAGTTGATGCTGATGGTAAGACCGTTGACGACGGTGTACTTACCGTTTTCCGTGCGCCAAAGTCTTACACGGGTGAGGACGTTTGCGAGATCTCCTGCCACGGCGGGATCTATGTCACAAAGAAAGTTCTGAGGCTTTGTCTTGCGGCTGGTGCGAAGCTTGCGGACAGGGGAGAGTTCACTAAACGGGCGTTTCTGAACGGAAAGCTTTCGCTGACGCAGGCGGAGGCTGTTATGGACACTATCTCGGCACAGGGCGAATTTGCGCTCAATTCGGCAAACGCTGCACGCAAGGGCAAGCTGTTTGAGAAGATAAAGGCGCTGACGGACAGGCTGGTGGGGATACTCGGCGAGCTGGCGGCATGGGTGGATTACCCTGAGGAAGACCTGCCGGAAGTCGAGAGGGACACGCTGGAAAAGAGCCTGAAAGATGCGATAAGCGTGCTTGAAAAGATAATTGACAACTATGACAGGGGACTTGTTTTCAAAAGCGGCATCGACACCTGCATCGCAGGTAAGCCAAACGTTGGCAAGTCGGCGCTGATGAACATGCTGCTGGGCTTTGAGCGCTCGATCGTTACGGATATTGCGGGAACGACCCGTGATGTTATTCAGGAGAGCGTTCAGCTGGGAAGCATTACGCTGAAGCTTTCAGACACGGCAGGAATTCACGAAACAGACGACACTGTTGAACAGCTGGGCGTTGAGCTTGCAAAGAAGCGGCTCGACGATGCGATGCTGATAATGGCGGTGTTTGACTCATCTCAGGCGCTTGACGGACAGGACAGGCAGCTGCTTGAATACATATCAAAGCTTGACAAGAAAAAGCTTATAATACTCAACAAGACAGACCTGCAAGCTGCGGCGGACAAGGGTGAGCTTGAAAAGTACGGCAGGGTGCTTGAGATCTCAGCAAAGAACGGTGAGGGTCTTGACGGGATACAGGCGGCTGTTGAGGAGCTTTTCGGGGTCGGCGGCTACGATGCGGACAGCGATATTTTTGCGAACGAACGGCAGAAACAATGCGTTGACACGGCGGACATCTACCTGAAAAACGCTCTGGAGAGCTTGCAGACGGGGCAGACGCTCGACGCTGTCACGGTGATGATAGATTACGCGGCTGATGCGCTTTTGGAGCTGACAGGCGAAAAAGCCACAGAGGCTGTGGTGAACAACGTATTTTCAAAGTTCTGTGTGGGTAAGTAATTTGGGAGGACCCTTTTGAAAAATGGGTCAGAGAATGGCAAAGCCATTCTCCAGAGTAACCGTGGTAACGGTTACTCTATCCCATCAAACCCCACCCCTAAAAATGTTAAAGGCTTAGTGCAGGATTAGAAGAAAGATTCTTTCAAGAGAGAACTCACAACTACTCACCATACAAAAGCTTGAAACACATTGTCACAACAAACTCGGAGAACTATCCGACGACAAATCCAAACTTCAACACTTGATATACAAAGGAGATAATGTCACGATGTCTACGGCTGATACAAGAGAATATTTCGATGTCATTGTTGTGGGCGCAGGGCACGCAGGCTGTGAGGCTGCGCTCGCTGCGGCACGCCTCGGCTTGAAGACTGCTCTGTTCACGATAAGCCTTGACTGTGTGGCGAACATGCCCTGCAACCCCTCGATAGGCGGCACGGCTAAAGGGCATCTTGTGCGTGAGATAGACGCTCTCGGCGGACAGATGGGCAAGGCAGCTGATGTGACGCTCATTCAGAGCCGTATGCTCAACCGCGGAAAAGGTCCTGCGGTACACTCGCTGCGTGCGCAGATAGACCGCATGGCTTATCACGATCTGATGAAAAACACTGTTGAAAAACAGGAAAACCTGTTTTTGAAGCAGGCGGAGATAACTGATATACTTTTTGAAAACGGCGCTGTTGCGGGAGTTAGGACACATCTGGGAACGGAGTATCTTTGCAGGGCGGCAATCATTGCAAGCGGAACGTATCTTGGTGGAGTCATCCACGTTGGTGCAGTCTCTTTCCCAAGCGGTCCTGATTCGGTCAAGCCTGCGACACACCTGACGCAGAGCCTTGTTGATGCAGGCATTGAGATGCGCCGCTTCAAGACGGGTACGCCTGCCCGTGTACACAAGCGCTCGATAGATTTTGACAAGCTGGAAGAGCAGTCGGGCGATGAGGACATCGTGCCGTTTTCCTTCTCGACAAAGGGCGGACTCCAAAACGTTGTGAAGTGCTATGTGGCATACACGAATGAAAAAACACATCAGATAATCAAGGACAACATTCATCTTTCGCCCATTTACTCGGGCAGGATACACGCTATCGGTCCGAGGTACTGCCCGTCGATAGAGGACAAGATAATGCGCTTTTCCGACAAGCCGAGACATCAGCTATTCATTGAGCCGATGGGGCTTGGCACGGAGGAATACTATTTGCAGGGAATGAGTTCGTCGCTCCCTGAATTCGTTCAGCTTGAATTTCTGCACTCGATAAAGGGCTTGGAGCATGTTGAGATAATGCGCAACGCTTACGCTATCGAATACGACTGCTGCGACCCGACACAGCTTTTGCCGACTCTCGAATTCAAAAAGATAAGCGGACTTTACGGTGCAGGACAGTTCAACGGGACATCGGGCTATGAGGAGGCTGCGGCGCAGGGACTTGTGGCCGGTGTGAACGCAGCTTTGAAGATAAAGGGCGAAGCGCCTCTGGTGCTTGACAGGGCATCTTCTTACATTGGGACGCTTATAGACGATCTTGTGACAAAGGGCTGCTCAGATCCGTACAGAATGCTGACCTCACGAAGCGAATACAGGCTGCTTCTGAGGCAGGACAATGCTGACATCAGGCTTTTGCCTGTGGGACACAGGATAGGGCTGGTGAGCGATGAGGCTTACGAGCATTTACTGAAAAAGAACGAGCTTATCGCTGCGGAGATCGACAGGGTGAGCCATGTGAACATTGCGCCGAGCGAAAAGCTAAATGCGCTGCTTGAAGAAATGGGCACTGACCCACTTAACAACGGCATAAAGCTTTCGCAGCTGATAAAGCGTCCGTGTCTTTCATACGATGTACTTGCGCCGTTTGACAAGAACCGACCTGTGCTTGAAAGGGAAGTCACCGAGCAGGTGGAATTGCAGATAAAGTACGACGGGTACATCAAGATCCAGCTCGAACAGGTCGAGGCGATGCGCAAACTCGAAAGCAAGGCGCTGCCCGAAGACCTTGACTACAACACCGTTCCGAGCCTGCGGCTCGAAGCTATCGAAAAGCTAAACAAGATCAAACCCCTGTCTGTCGGGCAGGCAAGCCGTATAAGCGGCGTGAACCCAGCAGATGTCGGAGTCCTGCTCGTCTGGCTCGAACAGCAGAGCAAAAAATCATAAATCAGGATTTGTGCTAGCGCGCACGGCGCTTGTTTGGGGGCTTTCCGATCGCCCCCAAACC
>CAMZIK010000088.1 GCA_947307175.1 uncultured Clostridia bacterium | reverse complement strand
TCTGATTAGAAATTAGTTTAGCACATATGTTCGGTCTTGTCAAGAGAGTGTACGATAATTCAGCGGAGTGAACAGTTTGGGCGGCACAGTTTTGGGCAGGGTGCAAAAAAAGCAGATGCACAGTTTCCCATACATTCTGCCTTTGAAAGCTTTTTTTACTACAAATTGTACTCTGCTGCAGGTTTATCGCGTGCAGTTTTGCCCTTGATTATCTCAAGGCTTTCGAGCTTATCGCTGTTTTCGATTATCACAAACACCGCTTTATCGTTATTATCGGCAAGTTTCAGATCGGCGATATGCGTACCTGCTTCGATCTCATCGCCGCATCTGACGGTCATATAGACCTGACTTGCTATAAAGCTCTTGAAGCTGACAAGAATCTTCAGCCCATCATCAGTTTTGATAATTATAGTTTCGGGTTTATGCGTTATATCCGCCACTCTTCCCGTTATCGGGCTTGCGATCTCTACGATGTGTCCGCCTACTGGGCTTTCTATGCTTTCATAGCGTGGATACACTGCGAACCCATCTCCGAGTATGCCTGACGAAACTATATCGTCATCGCTGTCCTTGATGTTCATGACGATACCTTCGCAGCAGCCCATAAGCTGTCTGTTGCGCATCTCTTTCTCGTTCTTTGAACTGAATATTTTCATAACTGCCGATCATCTCCTCTCTGTGAAATGATATTATCTTGATTTGGTATTATTTTAACAAATTATTATCAAGAAATCAACCGATATTGAACGGAATTTACAATTTGAGTCTGTATTTTGTATAGTTGCACAAATTTCATATAATATTTACAATCAGACATATGCAATTTAACAATAGAAACAACTGTTTTATTTTTTAACACACGGGCTATTGAAAAAAGCTGCGGCAGAGGGTATAATTAAATAAGGATATTTGCATTATGGATCAGAATAATATCCGGCGAGCCGCATACGGCGGCTAAAGAATAGAGAAGAAAGAAAAAAATAATTACGGTATCGCCTGGCGGCGATAGATATGCCCATTCGGGCAGCCTGCTTTGATAGAGTTGATATTTTACAAGTCTCAACTACGACTCAGACTGATCTTGACCGCAGAGGAAAGCAAATACTCGGTAGAGGACGGGGAGATCTCCACCTGCCCTTGCCGTTCTGATCGTCTTTTCGATAAGGCAAAAAGCTCACCGTTTTTACGGGTTTTGAGATGTCAGCGGCAAAAGAGGGGTGTCGGAAAGGGAGAGTTTGAGAGGGAAAACCAAGGGGAGAAAAGTCCGCTGACTTCGCCACAAAGGCAAGGCATCCTTGTCTCCCTTGTGGTTTTCCCTCTCAAAAATCAACCCTATGCGGAGCAAAGCAACGCTGAATTCTGATGTATTCAGAACGCACTTTATTTCTATAATTTATTTCTGGAGAATTATCATGCTTTTAAACATCGAGAACATTTATAAATATTTCAACGGAGAACTGCTGCTGCGGGACATCTCCCTTACGGTCGAGGACAGAGAGGCTGTCGGGCTTATCGGCTCTAACGGCTGCGGAAAAACCACGCTTCTGAACATCATCACGGGAAAAGAATCTTTCGACAGGACTGTTGACGGGCTGGGCAGCGTGAGCATCAGCTCAAAGGCTACTATCGGCTACCTGCAGCAGAGCAGCGGGCTGGACTCGTCAAGGACGATACTGGAGGAGATGAAGGACGCTTTTTCGGAGCTTTACGAGGTCAAGGCAAAGATGAAAGCGATCTCCGTGCAGATGGAGACTGCGCAGGGGGACGAGCTGGAGCGCATCAGCGCTGAATACTCGCATTTAGGCGCTTATTTTGAGTCCAGAGACGGTTACAGAATGGACGTCAGGATCAAGCAGGTGCTTAACGGCATGGGCTTTGCGGACACGGACACTTCTCAGGTGGTGTCTACCCTTTCGGGCGGAGAGAGGACTAGGCTTGCGCTGGCGAAGCTTTTGCTTGAACAGCCTAATCTGCTCATACTTGACGAGCCGACCAACCACCTTGATTTTGAGACGCTGATGTGGCTGGAGGATCATCTGAAAAGCTACAAGGGATCGCTGCTCATCGTTTCGCACGACAGGTATTTCATCAACAAGGTCTGCACACGCATATGCGAGATACAGCAAGGCAGGATATACAGCTACAAGGGCGATTACAACGCTTATCTGCTTCAGAAAAAGATGCGTGATGAGCGTCAGCTGAAGGAATTTGAGGCGCAGCAGAAAGAGATCGCAAAGCTGGAGGACTACATCGCACGCAACAAGGTAAGGGCTTCGACGGCGAAAATGGCGAAGTCAAGGCAGCACATGCTGGACAGGATAGAGCGCATCGACAAGCCTGAGATGTACGTTCAGCCGCCGAAGATAAAGCTTACATACGACATTGAGCCGACCAAGGACATAGTCAGGGTCGTGAACTGTCCTTTGGCTGTCGGTGAGGGAGACAAAAAGAAGGTACTGATAAACAGTCTTGACATGCACATCAGGCGTGGTGAGCATGTTGGCATAATCGGGGCGAACGGCATTGGAAAATCGTCGGTTTTAAAGCTTATTCAGGGGCTTATCCCACACGACAGCGGAAACATCATGTGGGGAAACAACGTGAAGATCTCGTATTTTGACCAGCAGCACGAGATGCTTGACAGAAGCGGCACGGTCATCGGTGAGGTGCAGCGCAAGAACCCGAGGCTTTCCGATCAGGACGCAAGGAACGTGCTTGCATCGGTGCTTATCCGTGGAGAAGACGTTTTCAAGCCTGTTTCTGTGATTTCGGGCGGTGAGAGGGCGAAGCTGTGCTTTGCGGTAATGGCGCTGAACAAGGGAAACGTGCTTATCCTTGACGAGCCGACCAACCACCTTGACATGTCTACAAAGGAAGTGCTTGAGGACGCTCTGGCGCAGTTTGAGGGAACGATAATCCTTGTTTCGCACGACAGATACCTGCTGAACAAAGTGGTCGGCAGGATAATTGAGATAAAGCCCGATGAGGTGAACAGCTACGAAGGCGATTTTGACGCTTACATAGAGGCTGTAACAGCGCAGCAGCAGGCTTTGCAGGCAGCCGAAAACGAAAGGAAGCAGGCGCAGGAGCGGGCGGCTTTTGAGCAGAACCGTCAGCAGAGCCACAAAAGCAAGCAGCAGCGTGCGCTTGACGCAAAGAGGCGTGAACGCATTAGGCAGCTCGAAAAGGAGATCGAAGATGCCGAGCAGCTTATCGCTCAGCTCGAAGGCGAGATCGCTGACCCTGCGATAGCGGCAGATTACACGCTGATAAATGAAAAATGCTCCCAGCTCGATCAGCTGCGATGCGAGCTTGAAGCTAAAATGGACGAATGGGCAGAGCTGGCAGACTGACTGTGGGATATACTTTTGGGTACTTTGTTGGGGGAAACTCTTTTGGAGAAGAGTTTCCCCCAAACCCCTTTCAGAAACCTTTTATAGATTTTCGGCGGTTGGGAGATACTCTCCCGACCGCCGAAAATGTGTAAGAGTTCTAAAAGAGTTCAGGAAAGATTCTTTTCAGAAGGGTTTACCACAATAAAGTGCCAAGAGGATAACCACAGTTGTTCAGCAGATATACTGCTATAAGTTTTGACTATTATATCGGATTTGCAGCCGAAGGGGTAATTAGCTGGCAGCACAAATAACACCCATTGTGAGTATAATGTTACAGCATCATACTTGCAAGGGGTGTTTGTTTTTGAAGATCAGCATTACGGCGCACGACTGCGCAAGGATATATCTGAGCGGCGCTGACCAGAAGCTTCTGGGTCTTTCGGAGCTTTCGGTTGAGCCTTCGGCGGAGCTGAGGCTGTTTGTTTCGGGGATAGCGGCTTTTCTGGCTGATCTGGGGCTTTTTGAGCTTGGAAATGGTGAAGTTGACTGCACGGTAAGCGAGGTCTTTGACGGGATAGTTGTGCAGATCAAAGCGAAAGAGCCTGCTGAAAGACGGCACACGGAGCTGCTTTTTATTTTTGGCTGCGCAAGGGAGCTTAGGGAGTTCTGTTTCGGGCTTTCAGAGAGGTTTTGCGCAAAGCTTTTAAGCAGTGAATTATACAGGCTGGGTCCGGGATATTATCTGATAGCTGAGACAGACTGTGCTGAGACTTCCCTTTTATCTGAGCGCTGTTTTTGCAGGGCTGTAAGAGACGGGGTCATGATACAAAAAACAAGGGAGTACGGGGATCTTCTTTCCCGCACTCCCATTGAAGATATTCGTAAACTCAAAGACCCTTGATAAGACCGACGGATCTTGCCATATCACCTGAACCGAAGAGGTAAGTTCCTGACACAAGCACATCTGCGCCTGCTTTGCGGCACTCGGCAGCGGTCTTATCGTTTATGCCGCCGTCCACTTCGATATGCACTTTTTTATCGAGCTTATCGGTCAAAGCCCTTACCATGCTGACTTTTTTGAGGGTCTCGTGGATAAAGCCCTGACCGCCGAATCCGGGTTCTACGGTCATTATCAGCACGAGGTCGACATAGGGCACGAGGTCTTTTATCATACCCACAGGTGTACCCGGCTTGACTGAGATGCCGGGCATTGCGCCGCAGGAACGGATCCTGTCGATGACCATAAGCGGTTCTCTTGTTGCTTCGATATGAAAGGTTATGACCTTAGAGCCTGCTTTTGCAAACTCCTCAACATATCTTATGGGGTCTTTTATCATAAGGTGGGTATCTATCGGAACTTTGGCGTGTTTTTTGACAGCCTCAAGCACTGGCTGACCGAAGGAGATGTTAGGCACAAAAGTGCCGTCCATGACATCGAAATGCAGCCAATCCACGCCTGAATCCTGCGCTCTGTTCACTTCTTTTCCGAGGTTTGAAAGGTCGCAGCCGAGCAGCGACGCAGAAACCAGAATATCGCTTTTCACTTTGAACCTCCGTTAGTTTCAGGCCTGCTCATCGAGGGTAAGCTCATAAGCAGGGATAAATTCTTCAAGAAAGACATTTGCTTCGGGCAGCTGCATTTTCTCAACGGCTGCTCGTGTTGCTTTTTCGGCTGACGCAAAGTCGGTATTGCCCATTCTGCGCTCTTCGAGGCATTTTATGAGTGCGGAGAGCTTATCGGCTGCTTTGACAAGCTGCCAAAGCTCTGCTTCCTGTTCGGTCTTGCAGAAAAGCGGCTCATAGTCGTCCTTGAGGTCATCGGGAAGATAGCTGAGAAGCTGATTTTTAGCCTTTTCCTCTATTTCCTCATAAGCGCCTTTTATCTGCTTGTTATAATACTTTATCGGTGTTGGCAGGTCGCCTGTGATTATCTCAGTAGTATCGTGGAACATTGCAAGCAAGGCACATCTTTCGGGTGAGACATTTCCGCCGAAGCGCTTATTTCTTATCAGGGCAAGGGCATGGGCGATGAATGCGACATCGAGCGAATGCTGGCTGATGTCCTCTTTTATGGTATTTCTCATCAGCGCCCAGCGGCTTATATACTTCATTCTGGAGATGACGGCGAAGAATTTATAGTCCATAGTTTAACCTCTGTAAAAATATCGCACCCGTGAAATGAGTGCGATATTGTTTGTTTATCAGTGTGCAACGATGCTCAGCAGAACGCCTGCTGCAACGGCAGAGCCGATAACGCCGGCAACGTTTGGTCCCATAGCGTGCATCAACAGGTAGTTGGTAGGAACTTCTTCCTGTCCGACCTTCTGTGAAACTCTGGCTGCCATAGGAACGGCGGAAACTCCGGCTGAACCGATAAGCGGATTTACCTTGCCGTGAGTAAGCACGCACATGAGCTTTCCGAGCAGGATTCCGCAGGCTGTACCGATGGAGAATGCGATAACGCCGAGGATAATTACCTTTGCAAATGAAAGGGTCATAATTGTCTTTGCTGTTGTTGTCGCACCAACGGTAACGCCGAGGAAAATGGTGATTATGTTCATAAGCTCGTTCTGAGCGGTCTTTGCGATACGGTCGCACACGCCGCTTTCTTTGAGCAGGTTACCCATCATGAGCATACCTACCAGCGGTGCAGCTGAAGGGATCATAAGAGCGATAACGACGGTAACGAGTATAGGGAAGATGAGCTTTTCAGCCTTGGAGACAGGTCTGAGCTGTCCCATTACTATGGAACGTTCTTTCTTTGTGGTGAGAAGTCTCATTATAGGCGGCTGAATGATAGGCACGAGCGCCATATAGGTATAGGCGGCAAGGGCTATCGTACCGACGCCGATCGAATCGGAGTTAGACAAAAGCTTCGACGAAACGTAGATAGATGTAGGACCGTCTGCGCCGCCGATGATAGCGATAGATCCGCACTCTGCTGCGCTCATTCCGAGAACTGCTGCGCCGAGGAATGTGAAGAAGATACCGCCCTGTGCGGCAGCTCCGAGCAGGAAGCTCTTTGGGTTAGCTATCAGTGGTCCGAAGTCGGTCATCGCACCGATGCCAAGGAATATCAGAGGCGGATATATTTGTAGTTTGACTCCCATATATAGAATATCCAATAGTCCGCCGTGCTGTAATATGTTTCCGTAATCTATGTAGTGGTCATTATCTCCGACTGTCTGATACACCCAGAACTCCGAGTGATACATATCAGCGCCGGGAAGGTTCGTAAGAAGCATACCGAAGCTTATCGGAAGCAGAAGCAGCGGCTCAAAGCCCTTTGCTATCGCAAGATACATAAACAAAAACGAAATAAGTATCATTACGATGTTTTTCCAGCCGCCTTCGGCAAAGAATCCGGCAACGCCTGAATCTCTGGCGAGGTCGCCTATCGTACTCAAGAATTGATCTATCATATTATAACTGTCCTTTCATTTATTTACGCCGGTTCAGAACGGTCTGGTGTTGTCTGCAAGTCCTGCGGCTGCCCACGGGTCTCGCTGTGAAACGGATCTCTTCACGCTTCTGACAACAAGCTTCTTTCCGCTCTGTGCGCTCATTGCTGCGACAGCGGCGGCTATGACGGCTACGATCTCTTCCTCTATGCCGTCTTCAATGACAGGCGCACTTACAGGCTTTTCAGGCTTTGGCTGCTGAACAGCGGTCTTTGCCTTTTCTGCCTCGGCTGCTTTCTTTGCAGCTTCCTCTTTTGCTTTTTTCTTTTTTGCTGCTCCGTTGAAGATCGCTCCGTATATCGAAACAAACAGGACCAGAAGGATAAGCCCTATGAACACCACGCTCAGTCCGGTTATTACTACCGATGCGATGTCAGTCGCTGTGTAGTCCTTGCCGCTGAGCTTGCTTGAAAGCAACTGCGCCGTATTATAACACATGACGTTTCTCCTTTATATTTCAAGTACTAATTGAATACACCAATCAAAACTATTATACACTAATCCGCAGAAGATTACAAGTGCTTTTTGCTCATTTTTTACACAAAATTGTTAAGATTATTACTATATTTTTTGTACCCGATCCAAATTATTTAACGGCGTGTTTTGAGTGCTATTGAAATGTTGAAAATATTATGCTATAATGTTTGCAGATAAAAATAATGGGAAATAACATAATGGGAGCGAATATTTTCGGGGTGGATTATGTCCCGCACGCTGATGCGGTGAATATACCCTTTGTAACGGGACTTATCATTTTTACGGTCATCTGGTTTGCGGCAAGAGCGCTGATATGCTTTTTCCGCAAAAAGCTTGACTTAAAGCATGAGGCAAAGATGCTTCTGATGTATATAAACCTTGCAGTGCTGTTCAGGATAACATTTTTTCCGCTGCATCACGATGCAGCAGGCTCCATTCAGCCGCTGATATTTGACCCAGATGATATTTTTCCGCTGAACATCAATTTTGTACCGCTTCAGAATATGTTTGACTTTTCCACAACAAAAGATATGCTGATAAATATTATCGGCAATATTACGATGTTCATACCTACGGGCATTATCCTGCCTGTGATATACAAAAAGCTGCGCAGCTTCCCAAGGACTGTGCTTGCGGGCGGACTTATCTCGCTTTGCATCGAAATATTGCAGCTGCCGTTCTGCGAAAGGACGAGCGACATCAACGACCTGATACTCAATACTGTCGGTGCTGCACTAGGGGCTATGGCGTATTTGCTTTTGCACGAAAGATAAAAAAGAGAGCTTAAACAAAAAAAACGGAAGTGATGATATGGAAAGATTCTGGAATCATTTTGTAGACTATCTGCCGCATCTGATAGCGGCGCTGATAATCTTCATCGGCGGAATGATAGCGATGAAGATAGTGCTGAAAATAATGAGCAAGGGAATGAAAGTCAAGCACATCGACAAGACGCTGCATAAGTTCTCAACGTCGATAGTTCACGTTATATGCCTGATACTTATAGTGGTTATGGTGTTGTCGGCGCTTCAGGTGCCGATGACTTCGATAGTCGCTGCGATAGGCGCTGCAGGTCTGGCTATCGGTCTTGCGCTGCAAAACAGCCTTTCCAATGTTGCGGGCGGTTTCATCATACTGTTCACCCGCACGTTCAAGATAGGCGATTACATCAGCGTGGGCGGACAGGAAGGCTTTGTTGAGGCTATCACTATCTTACAGACAACGATACTGACGATGGAAAACAAAAGAGTCAGCATACCGAACAAAATGGTCACAGACTCGGTAGTTATCAACTTTACCGCACTTGAAAAGCGCAGGCTGGAGCTAAGGTTCAACATCGCCTACGAGGACGATCACAAGAAGGCTATGGCTATTATCCTGAGCATTCTCAACACTCACCCCGACATTATGCACGAACCTGATGAGCCTATGTGCGTTATGGAGGCGCACGCTGACAGCTCAATAGTTCTGCTGATGAGAGCGTGGCTGCCGACGCAGAAATACTGGGCGACACGCTACGATGTTATCCAGAAAGTCAAGGAAGAATTCGACCGCAACGGCATCACTATCCCATTCAATCAGGTCGATATGCACATCAAGAACAATTAAAAAAGAGCCTGCGCTTTGCAGGCTTTTTTTATGCACAAAAAAAGAGCCGCAGATGCGACTCTTTTTATTTGTTCTAAGCTCAGATGTTCTCCTTAACTTTTGCAGCCTTACCAACTCTGTCACGCAGATAGTACAGCTTAGCACGGCGTACTTTACCGCGTCTTACTATCTCTACCTTGTCAACAGATGGTGAATGTACAGGGAAAACTCTCTCGATGCCACAGCCGTGTGCAACTCTGCGGACTGTAAATGTCTCGCTGATGCCGCCGTGCTTCTTGGCGATAACCGTGCCCTCGAATACCTGTATTCTGGACTTGTCGCCTTCAACGATCTTTACGTGTACCTTTACGGTATCACCGATGTTGAACTCAGGCATTTCTTTTCTCATGCTTGACTCAGAAATAAGCTTTAAAGCGTCCACTTTAAATTCCTCCTTAATTTTTCAGACATTCATACACTTTATAGCGAAAGCAGCTTTCGCAAAGTCAGAGGACTATCCGCTTTAATGTCACCCTTTCGGGAGGCACTAACTCTCGTCACCGCATTTCCGTGGGAAACGCCGAGACGGTATCAAATGCTTGTATATTATACCACAATCAAAGGCAAAATTCAACTGAAAACTATGTAAAACTTTCGCCGTTTTCAAGAGCGATTTTTGTGCGTAATGTACAAATGGTTTCAAAATCTATGCCATAGCGCTCAAAAAAGGTATCGAGCACGACATTGGTATTGAGGTTGAAGTCGTTGCCTGCGGGCAGGTGCAGGGAGAGATTGACGTTCTCGCTGTCAGCTGATGCACAAAGCACGGTGATATGCGGTTTTATATCAACGAGATTGACAGTTTTCTTCTTTGTTCGCTTTTCTATCTCTATCTTATCCAGCGCCATGAACTCGTTCCACTTTGCAAGGCAGTCATCTGCCGAGATGTTTGGTTTGAACGAGATCTCATAGTCGGCGCTTTTGATCTCGGTATGCTTATGGACGGGCTGGGAGATGCTGATTATCTCGATACCGTCGGGGCATTTCTCATCGAGTTGTTTTCTGACCTGTTCGTTGTCGAGGTTCTCGGTGAGAGCAAAGTCCATTATCTCTACCCTGCTGTCCGTTCCAAGAGGAAGCGCAAGCGGGAACATGATATAGACATGGGGATTGAAGCCCTGGGTATGCCATACGGGGAGTTTTGAGCGCTTGATTATCCTTTGCATTGAGCGCATGAAGTCGAGGTGGGAGATATACTTTGCTCTGCCGCACTTAGCATAGACGGCTCTGTAATCAAACTTTTCGATCTGAAGCGTCGAGAGCTTCGGCGTTATGTTTTGCGCCACAGTAGACACCTCCGTATTCTTTCTTTATTCCGCAGCCCGAACAGCCCTGCTTGCAGTTGCGGGTAGTCTGTGCGGCATGGGCTTTTTTGTTTTCACGGACGAAAAACTCGTGTGAAACGAGGTAGTCGAGGTGTGACCACGGTGCGACCTCGTCGTAGCTTCTTCGGCGGTTGGCATAGAATTTTGTATCGATGCCGCACTCGTCGAATGCTTCCATCCACTTATCAAACTTGAAATGCTCGTCCCAGCCGTCGAGGTAGCAGCCCTTTTTCCATGCGGTATAGATGACCTTTCCGAGCCTGCGGTCACCTCTTGCGAGGACGGCTTCGAGGATAGAGTTTTTCTGCATATGGGTGGAGACTTTTATTTTCTTGCTGGTAAGGCTTCTTAAAAGGTGTGCCTGCTTTTCGAGTATCTGCTCGGGGGTATCCTGCGGTTCAAACTCAAAGGGAGTGAAGGGTTTGGGCACGAAAGTTGCGGTCGAGACGGACACCTGCAAGCCTTTGCCCCGTTTCTCCTTGGGTACTTCAAAATACAGATCGACAACTTTCTGGGCAAGCTGGGCTATGCCTGCGACATCGTCGAGAGTTTCCTCGGGAAGTCCGAGCATGAAATACAGTTTTACCGTTGCATAGCCGCCCTCGAATGCGGTGCGGCAGGTGCGGAGTATCTCCTCCTCGGTGAGGTTTTTGTTGATAACATCACGCAGATGCTGAGTTCCTGCTTCGGGAGCAAAGGTCAGACCGCTTTTACGCACGGAGGCTATTTTTTCAAGCAGTTCATCGCTGAAGGTATCGACTCGCAGCGAAGGCAGGGCAAGGTTTATCTTTTCGCCGTCGGTATAGTCTACAAGGCTTGAAAGAAGCTCGTTTATTTTTGTATGGTCGCTCGTTGAGAGAGAGGACAGGGAGACTTCCTCGTAGCCTGTCTGCTCGCAGAGGCACTTGGTCTCTTTTTTAATAGTGTCGATGCTTTTTTCTCTGAACGGGCGGTAGATGAAGCCTGCCTGACAGAAGCGGCAGCCTCTGATACAGCCACGCAGCACCTCGACTACGGCTCTGTCGTGGACTATCTGGGTGAATGGCACGACGAAGGCTTCGGGGTAATAGACGTTATCGAAATCGGCGATGACACGCTTTCGTATTTTCGTAGGAGCTTGTTCTGTATTCGGCGTTATGGCTTTTACTGTGCCATCATCGTTATATGAAACATCGTAAAAGCGTGGGACGTAGACGCCCTCTATCTTTACGGCTTCTTTGAGAAAATCAAGTTTTGTGCTGCCTTGGCGTTTCATATTTTCATATAATTCGAGAAGCTCGATGTTGACCTGCTCACCCTCACCTATCACAAAAATGTCGAAAAAGTCGGTCAGCGGTTCGGGGTTGCACACGCACGGACCGCCGCCTATTACTATCGGCATTGTGTCGTCACGCTCGGCGGCAAGCACGGGTATGCCTGCGAGGTCCAGCATTTCAAGGACGTTGTTATAGGAAAGCTCATACTGGAGCGTAAAGCCGACGAAGTCGAACTCGGAAAGCGGATCGAGGCTTTCAAGGGCATAAAGGGGTATCTCATTTTCACGCAAAAGCGCTGCAAAGTCGGTCTCGGGCATAAAGCAGCGCTCACACCACCAGTTTTCACGCTGATTTTTGAGTCCGTAGAGAATTTTCATGCCAAGGTGCGACATTCCGACATCGTAGGTATCGGGGAAGCAGAATGCGAAGCGGACATCGACCTTGGACTTGTCCTTGACGACGCTGCCGACCTCGCCGCCGATATATCTTGCGGGCTTCTGGACTTTGAGCAAAAGCCTTTCTATGCGTTCTTTCATTGGCTGCATCAGGCAGACCTCCATTATTTATTATAAATCAGAATTTGTGCTAGCGCGCACGGCGCTTGTATGGGGGCTTTCCGGTC
>CAMZIK010000087.1 GCA_947307175.1 uncultured Clostridia bacterium | reverse complement strand
TCCAGGATGCCATGGAGCGTCAGATGAAGGCTGACCGTGAAAGACGTGAAAAGGTAATTCAGGCTGAGGCTGAGAAGAAATCCCAGATCCTCGTTGCAGAGGGTGAAAAGGAGTCCAAGATCCTTCGTGCACAGGCTGATAAGGAAGCAAAGATCCTTTCTGCTGAGGCTGATAAGCAGTCACTGATACTTCAGGCAGACGCTATCAGAGAGCAGAAGATACGTGAGGCAGAGGGTGAAGCGCAGGCTATCAATATGGTACAGCAGGCTATCGCTGACAGTATCGTAAAGCTGAATGAAGCTAACCCGAATGAGCAGGTAATCCAGCTCAAGAGCCTTGAGGCATTCGGCAAGGCAGCCGACGGCAGAGCTACCAAGATCATTATCCCAAGCGAGATACAGGGTCTTGCAGGTCTTGCAACAGGCATCAAAGAGGTCGTTGGCGGAAACAACGCACCACAGATAAAACAGTAACAAATATCAAAGCACCGCCTTGTGCGGTGCTTTTTTGAGGTGATGTCATATGAAAAGCCTGCCCATAAAACTGATAATCGTTCTGTGCTTACATATTATCGGCTTTATCTCACTTATAAAGCTCGGATACTACTTTGCCGATGCGCCGTATTACCCGTACTGGGGAGTTGACTACTCAAAACGCTTCCTTACACTTGGCGGTGTAATGGCTGTGTGCTTTGCGTTATCTTTTGTAACGTTCAAAATTAAGCAGCCTGCCGATAAGGAGCAAAAATGCATTTTCTGGATAACGTATGCTGTCGCAGCCTTGTTAACTCTGGGTCTTTCACTTAAGTTTATCATACTATAAAAACAACCGATGCCTTCAATACAGACATCGGTTTTGTTATGCAACTATATTATTGTATGCCGCACTCGTCGTAGTCTTTCCACTTCTCGTAGTGAGCCTTTTCTTCACAATACCTGTAAACGAGCAGTGCTGTGGAAGCGATAACGAGTATAAGCGCACCCATTAAAGCCCAGAATGATTTTCTCTTAGAGTATTTATTTCTCATGCTAAAACGTCCTTTCTCTTTTTTATTAAATAATTATACTACCTAATTCCTTTGTTGTCAATAATTTTGTGTACTTTTTATTGGACTTGCACATATTCAGATGCCCTTATTTGTACTGTTTACATACTTATCCTGATAATAATTTAGAAATTCTTCGAGACAGATACCGTTTTGTTTGATCATTACTGCACTTTCAGTTCCTACATATCTGTAATGCCATGGCTCAAAATCTATGCCTGTAATGTGTTCTTTCAATCTTGGATAACGCAGAATAAATCCGTATTTGTGAGCATTTTGTTCAAGCCACACAGCCTGGGTGCTTCTGGCAAAGCTGTAACTAACATCGTCTGTACCGGGCAACGCAAAATCTACGGCAAGACCTGTCTCATGTTCGCTTGCGCCTGGTAGAGCAAGCGTTCTGCCAACTTTTGCAACAGCTGATCTGTAATCAAGTCCGTTTCCCATTTCTTTGGAGATCTCTTTTTCCCAGAGCATATGCTGATGATCTTCCGATCTGTATCCTGAGATTATCTTCAGCGGTGCTTTGCATTTTTCTGCATCGTTCATCAAAGCCGCAAGTGCATCGGCAGTCTGTGTTTCAAACAGTTTGCCGCCGAACGCTTTCAGCTTTATTCTCTTTTCATAACCTTTAGGCAGCGGTTCAAAGCTGTTTACTAATATAAGATAATCCATAGTCCTTTCTCCCGTTTTTATTATTGTATGTGCCTGATCGCTGTTATGACACATTATTCCTGCTTGGATGAATATAATTGATATAGGGAGATGATCATATGGATATTAAAAGGACTTGCTTATGTGCTGCAACTGTGGTGGCTTTTTGTTTTACAGTGCCTCTTGGAATGCAGATATATTCGGCTCATTCAGGTAAGATAAATGGTCTTGCGGCGTTTGCGGCAGATCTGACAGTGGGAGAGTATGATCACGCTGAGAACGTACCTGCGACTGAAAGCTCAGATACCGATGATAAATCTGTTCCTGTTATACCTCAAAATGATCTTGTTACAGTCAGCAGAAAGACACTCTGGGATATAGATATGGCTCCTAAGGAGACTCAGCCTGTTATTCAGAGCAGGGAGATACCTACTGCAAAGCCGTCAAAGGAAATGCTTGATAAGGTCAAGTATCCGGAAAAGATAGAAAATCATGACGGTGTGATACAGAACTATACTTATCCGCATTATACAGGAGAACAATATATTGATCTCAAAGGCGGCGGTCAGGTAAGGAACTGCACTGATGTGCCGAACAGTACGCTTATAAGCGAAAGCACAAAAGAGCTTCCGTTCAAGCTTGATAAAAACAGCAACGAGCCACAGGTGCTTATTTATCATACACATACTACCGAGAGCTTTGAACCGTATGCAAGGGATTTCTATGACAGCTCTTTTTACAGCAAAACGACCGATATGACCAAAAATATAGTAAGTGTAGGAGATAATATCTGCAAACAGCTTGACCAAGCAGGTATTACATATATTCATGATACTCTTGTGCATGACTATCCGAGCTATAATGAAGCCTATGCGTCAAGCAGAAAGACTGTACAGGAGATCATGAAACAGTATCCGTCAATAAAGATATGCCTTGATATACACCGTGACGGGATACAGCGTGAAGACGGAACAAGAATTGCGCCTGTAACACAGATTAACGGCAAACAGGCTGCACAGATAATGATAATATCGGGCTGTGATGACGGAAATATGGGAATGCCGAATTATCTTCTGAATTTCCGTCTTGCTTCAAGATTACAGTCGCAGATAGAATCTGACTGGAAAGGACTTACAAGACCTGTTCTGTTTGATTATCGGCACTATAATCAGGACCTTTCGACCGGGTCACTGCTTATTGAAGTGGGAAGTCATGGAAATTCAATTGACCAGGCACAGTATTCCGGTGAATTGATAGGCAAGTCGATAGCAAAACTCTTTGATAACAGCGATTGACCTGATGTCGATACGAATAAAAAAACAGCCGATACTTGCCTGAAACAGTAAGCATCGGCTGATAATTCATATGATCAATTCTTGTTGTTTTTGTTGTTTTTATTGGAGACTTTTATTTTGCTTCGCTGCTTTTCGTTTTTCTTGTCTGGATCTTTTTTGCTCTTTCCGCCCGAAGCTTTTTTCTTTATCCATATTATCACGATAACGAGAGCAACGATCAGAACGATAAGAACTATGTAAAGTGCAGGAATAAGTGTGCTTTTAATGTCCTTGTCTTTCTTTGTTGTCTGTGTTTTTCCGGTTTCAGAAGATGCAGTAGTCTGTACAGCAGGGTCGCTTGCAGAAGCAGTTGTTTCTGTCTGATCCTTGTCAAGTCTGATAATATTGATCGTATAAACTGTTTGATTGCCGTTTATATCTGTAACAGTTATTGTTCTTACATTATGTCCGACAACACACTCTGCATTGCCTGTATACCAGATGTGATCCTGAAGGCTTGCGGTCTTTCCTTCGATCTCAACTTTTTCGACCTCATAAGGAACAGTTACCGAATATTCATGGATACTGTACATAAAAGGCGGCTTGAGGTTTCCGTTGTCTATCTGAAGGTCAACGAGAACGCCTTGTGTCGGAACACCGTTTTCATCTGTCTCAGGTGTTGTCTGCTGTTCTGTGGTAGTTTGTTCAGTGGTGGTTTCCTCTGTCTGAGTTGTAGTTTCGGTCTGTGATGCCTCAGCTACCTGAATGGTGGTGCCTGAACCGATAAGATCCAGCTTTTCTTCAAAGGCATCATATATGGCACAGCTTGTAACGTTTATACTTCCCGTTCCCTGCGATGCGGCAGTAAAGCTGAGATTCACAGAAGCGACTGTACCAAGACCGTTCAGCTGCTCAATAGTGATAACACCGTTTTCGGCTTTTGCTCCGTCGCCCGAAACAAAAGTGAGTACCGATGCATCGTATGCTACTGTTGCAGAAACTCTGCCGATGGGTTTCACAGCAGAAATATCAAGCTTTACGGTGATAGCGTCGCCGACATTTGCTTGATCTTTTGAAGCTTTTACCGAAAGCATAGCCGGAGCATCGTCTGCAAATACGCTTACAGCACAGATCACGCTCAAGACTAATACAAGGATAAAACCGAGAGTTTTTTTCATCTGTCTGTTGTCCTTTCAAAAATAACTTTTAATAATGTACTTATCATATTATATACTATTTTTTTGCAAAGGTCAACATTTTATGCTGAGAATTGACTTGAAGTCTTATGAAATGAAATTTGTTTACATTTTTAAAATAAAATCAACTTTATTTTATCTGTATAATGCTATATACTGATAATTGTAGAAGGGTGGCTCCAATAGGGGCTGCTTTTTTTGCTCTGTTTTTAGCCCGTAATATCGGTGATATTGTCATAATCAGCCCTTTCATAGCGTTTTAGTCGGTATGGATCGGCTTTTTTATTTTCACTTATGATCACAGACTCGTTGCCAAGTTTCATAGCAGCTTTAAATCCCATATTCTTTACAAGACTTGCTGCAATATCCGATCCTTTTCCGCCCGGATAGGTAAAAACACATGGCTCAAAACAGCAGTTTAGCTGAAATAGGTACTGCGTCTGCCCGATGTCACTTACGATCCTTGATCTGTATTCCTCATAGCTCTCATTCTGTTTTTGCTCGAAGCTTTCTTCGTTGTCAAAACTATATGCACCGTTTGAGAATTCCGCAAGACCTGATCCGTCCATTTCTTTTATCTCATCCCAACGAAGAAAGGAAATATTGTCATCTGCGCTGTTAGAGGCATATTCCGCCTTTTTGCCGTTTACAGTAAATACGGCTTTAAAGCGGTATTTTTTTAGTATTGGATATACTTTGCTGTAATATCCCGAACAGCCGCCGTCAAATGACATTACTACTGCTTTATCGGGAAGATCTGCTTCACCATCCAGAATATCTTTTATCTGTGAAGCAAAGATGGGGGAGTATCCCTTATTCGTCAATGTCCGGATGTCGTCCTCGATTTGTTCGGCTGAAAACTGCCTTTCACCTGTTCCTATTCCCTGATATGCGATCATTATTATTTCGTGACTGCTTTTGTCGTTGTATCCTGCGCTTACACTGCACAAAAACACTATTGAAAACATCAAAGCGGTTGTTACAGCGATGATCCGAAGCTTTGACTTTAGTTTAAAATGTTTGAACAAACGCATAGAACTAACCTCGATTCGATTTGTTAAATCTTATTCTGGATATACAACAAAAATTACAAAAAAATATTCACATTTCTCTTGCATTTTTTGTGCAAATGTGATATACTGAAAAAAATAATTGTAAATGAATTTGTTTATAACTAAAGAATCAGGGGTGAAGATATATGTCGTGGATGTCGAATACAATGAAGATCATCGCTTTGGGAGTTGTAGCAGTATTTTTTATTGTTGCTGTGATCTTTTCCTTTAAAGGTAATAAGTTCTTTAAATCGCTGAAATCCAAGCTAACGGTAGCTGTTATAGTTGTTGCTGTTGTGCTTGTCGGTGTTCTGACATTTGTTTCGGTACAGTTTGTTAACAAGGCATCTGTTGAAACTCTTGCCAATACCATTATGCCTATTGCCAACAGTACAGCAAGCTATTTCGATCAGTCTGTTGAAAGACTTGGCGAAACTCTCGATGAAACACTCAGGAGCAATAAGATCACAAGTGTTAATACCGTTTCAGATGTCGTTATTCAGACAAAAAATGTTTTCCCTATAAATGTTAATGACAGATTCAATGTTGTGATCTCGGATCTTTGTACATTCTATGCTTTTGATGAAAACGGTTCAGTTCTTAATTCAGCCGGAGATGCTTCTGTTGATGTTAATGCTGTTATCCAGATACAGGATATAAGAGACGCTTTTTCTTCTGACAAACCTGTTATTACCAAGTGCGTAAAAACAGATAATATGATGTGTTTTGCCATACTTATGAAGACCAAAAGTCCGGAAAATGGTAAGAATATAGCTATAGGCGTTGTACTTAACGGGTATGCGCTTTCAAGAATACTTGAAAGTACATCACTCAGCGAAATGGGTGAGCTTTATCTTGTTGATGAAACAGGTAATATAATAATACATCCAACTATCAACCAGCCATACTTTAAATATGAGAATCCTGTCTCACTCGGAAATGATAATAAAGATTATAAGTCTGCCGGAAAAGCTTTTGAAGAGATAATAAAGAATGACGACGGATATGTGACATTTGATTATGATGATAAGGATCTTATAGGAGGCTACTCTAAAGTATCCAGCTTCAAAGCAAAACTGGTTATGATCAGCAATACAAAGAACTTTACCAAAACTGCAATGCATGCTTTGGAAAGCTTGTTCTTTGTCAGCGTGATCCTTCTCAGTGTCGCTATGATAGCGGCTTCGATGTTTGCAAATAGAATATCCAAACCTATCGTTTCAACAACTGAACGTATCAGAGAGCTTGCTCAGGGTAATCTGAATGATCCTGTTGATGTATGGTATTCCAACGATGAACTTGGTGTCCTTTCAAATTCACTTGATGAAACGATACTCAGCCTCAGACAGTACATAAACATTATAACAGTTGCTCTTACCAAGATCTCTGAAGGTGATCTTTGCCACAAGATGGAAGGAACGTTCAAAGGCGACTTTCATAAGATAAAGAGTACGTTCAATGATATTCTCAGTGCTTTGTCAGACACCTTTTCTGCTATCAATCTGTCAGCAGAGCAGGTCAACTCCGGTGCTGTTCAGGTCTCTGATTCGGCTCAGGCTCTTTCTCAGGGTTCAACTCAACAGGCATCTGCAATAGAGGAACTTTCTGCTACGCTCAATGACGTTTCAAAGCAGACACAGCAGAACTCTGTTGACGCTAAGAATGCTTATAACATAGTTATTGACAATACAGAAGCTATCAACAGCTGTAATGATGATATGAGCAATATGCTCAAGGCTATGAATGAGATACATGATGCTTCCGCTGAGATCGCAAAGATCATCAAGGTAATTGATGAGATCTCATTCCAGACGAATATCCTTGCTCTTAACGCCGCTGTTGAGGCTGCAAGAGAAGGTTCAAAGGGATTCGGAGTCGTTGCTGATGAAGTTAGACGACTTGCTTCAAGGTCGGCGGAAGCTGCAAAACAGACGGCACAGCTTATCGAAAACTCATCTGCTGCTGTTGATAAGGGCTCAAGGATCGCTGAAGATACTGCAAGCTCGCTTGGTCAGATAGTTGAGAGATCAGAACAGATCACAACACTAATGAAGAATATTACAGAAGCTTCAGAAGCACAGGCCGATGCTATCGTTCAGATCGATACAGGTGTTGATCAGATCTCTGCTGTCGTTTCAAAGAATACATCGACTGCCGTTGGATTCGCTTCTGCAAGTGAAGAGCTTTCAAGCCAGTCACTCATACTCAAGAACATGATTGCTCGATTCAGACTTTCTGAAGAACCGTCTGCTTCTCCGGCATCGGCAGATAATAGCTTTAGTATTCCTGTTGCATCAGATAATAAGTTTGAGTATACGATCATGCACGATGACAATTCAAAGAACGTCACAAAGCAGTTCAGTCCGACAAATCTTGATGTCACCGATGAAGATGTGGACGGGATCGATCTTTCTGATCTTTCGGAATTCCTGGACGATGATGATAAGTATTGATAAACATTGAAACGGAGGGTAAAAAATATGAAAAGAAGAGTAGGTATCCTTACAAGTGGAGGCGATTGCCCCGGACTTAATGCAACGATCAGAGGCGTTGCCAAGGCATGCTATGAAAGATTTGGTGAAGATGTTGAGATAATCGGCATCGAGGATGGCTATTTCGGACTTATGAATAATATGTGCCGTGAAATGAGCCAGTCTGATTTTTCAGGTATTCTTACGACCGGAGGAACTATCTTCGGAACAAAAAGAACGCCTTTCAAGAAAATGCAGGTAGTTGAAGACGATAATGTTGATAAAGTAAAATCCATGAAGGATACTTATAAGAAGCAGAAACTTGACTGCCTTCTTACCCTGGGAGGTAACGGTACACATAAGACTGCAAATCTGCTTTCAGAAGAGGGACTTAATGTTATCGGACTTCCGAAGACTATTGATAATGACATCTGGGGAACGAGCGTAACTTTTGGTTTCCACACAGCGGTAAACACCGCAACAGATGTTATCGACAGACTCCATTCTACAGCTAACTCGCACGGAAGGATACTTGTCTGTGAGATAATGGGTAATAAGGCAGGCTGGCTCACTCTTTATGCAGGCGTAGCTGGCGGTGCAGATATGATCGTCATTCCTGAGATACCCTATAATATCGAAAAACTTGCTCAGGCTTGTGAAAAGCGTAAGGACAAGAGATTTGCTATAATGGCTGTTGCTGAAGGCGCTTTTGATGTCAATGAAGCAAAGATGAAGAAAAAGGAGAGAGCTGCTTACAGAGCTGAGCAGGGTCTTACTACTGCAACAAGCAGGATAGCCAAGCAGATCGAACAGATGACAGGAAGCGAAGCAAGAGTATGCGTTCCGGGACATATGCTCAGAGGCGGAAGCCCATCTGCATACGACAGAGTTTTGGCAACAAAGTTCGGAGTACATGCAGCAAAGCTTATTTCCAAAGAAAAGTACGGATATGCTGTTGCAATGGTAAAGGACAATGTTACGGAAAATCCGCTTTCTGAAGTTGCAGGCAAGACAAAATTCGTTCCTGATGACGATCAGCTTGTAAAAACCGCAAGAGACATTGGTATTTCTTTCGGTGACTAATAAAAAAACAAACCGATGCTTACTTTTGACGTAGGCATCGGTATTTTTTTATCCTGCATTTAATGAAGAAGATTCTTTTGACTTCGGGAGAGTTGATAATCCGGAATCGTTGGTCTCTTTAGCTTTCTGGGTCAGATCGCTTATCATCTTTTCAAGGTATTTCAGATTCTTGTCGTAGTTTTCTTTTGCTGTTTCAAGCGTATCATCAACAGTTGCCACAGGCTTGCGGATAGAGATATGAATATCGTTAGGCATTTCTTCATATCCAAGCTTATCTGCAATAAGCTGCATATTCAGAGAGAACCCTTTGTCGTCAATATACTTGTTATCCGGGAATTTTGACTTGAGTTCGTTATCCATAATATCCATATAGTATTCATCTGTATTTGAATCAGTAATGACAAGCATAATATCTGTCGATTGCAGTTCTGCCAGGAACTTAGAATTGTTATCCAACTGAGTCTGACTGTTATTTGATCTGTCAAGAGGTATTATTTGTACGCTGACATGGGTATATCCGTTGTCGTCAGTATCTTCAGCATATTCTTCAAAAAACTCCTCAAGTTCATCCTGCCTGTACTGAAGTCCGTTATCTGCTATCATTATTACAGTCAGGTCAGCACTTTTTCTTGTTAATTCATTGTACAGAATAAAGCCGCCGATCACGAGAATTATCGCAGCCATTCCAAGCCACCATTTGTTGTGATAGAAAAAGTTATCTGCCTTTTTTGAAAATGACTTTTTATTATCAGCGGCTTCTTCTTGCTCAGTTTCTTCGGGCTCCTGATTTTCAGCTAACTGTTCGTTTTCGTTACTATCTTCTGTACTGTCAGCGGGAACAGAGCTTTTCTGCTTCATAAGCTCGATTCTTTCTCTTGCAAGCTGTCTTTCGTGTTCACGCTTGGCTTCCTTTTCACGCTTTCTGCGTTCTTCTGTTAAAGCGGCACGTTTCGCTTCAATTTCTGCCTGTTCCTGTTTCTGTTTATCGTATATTTCTTTTTCGTATTCATAGTCTTCCGAATCAAGAAGATCATGAACGTCTTTTTTTTCAGTTTTATCGCTCATAGGTTTCACCTCAATATTAATATAGTATACAAGACATATATGAACTGCTCATTAACAAAATTGGTACTTAAAATTTAGTAATAATGTCAATATACTTGACCGGTTTTTTATTCTATAATATAAATAACGGGTGTATCACCGTTAAAAATAATAATGAGGTGGTAATGATGCTTGATAAGATAAAACAGAACGGATTGACCAAGGAACAATGCGCAGAGCAGGTTGAAAAGCTGAGGGCAAGGCTTACTTCCCTTGAAAAAAGGATCAAGGACGAAAACCTCCCGGTGATAATAACTATTGATGGCTGGTCGGCATCAGGAAAAGGCTCGCAGATCGCACAGCTTATCAAATGCCTTGACCCAAGATTTTATAAAGTAATGTCTTTTGGTAAACCTAATGAGGTGGAGCGCAGGAAACCATGGCTGTGGAGATTTGCATGCGCTATGCCGATGCAGGGCAATTTTCTGATCCTTGACCGCAGCTGGTACCGTGATACAGCCAATGCATATCTTTATGACGAGATAGGCAAGTCTGAGATGAGACAGCGCTTTGATGACATAAATGTTTTTGAAAGACAACTTGCAGATGACGGCTATCTGATCGTAAAGTTTTTCCTGCACATAACTGAGGAAGAACAGAAAAAGCGAATCAAGAAGCTTATGTCTTCAGATTATACCAGTTGGCGTATAGACGAGCATGACCTTTATAATCTCAAAAAGCGTGAAAAGTTCACAAAGTATTATGAGGAAATGATCACAAAGACTAATACACCAAGCGGAGTCTGGAACGTTATAGGTGCAGATGATAAGAACTGGGCTAAGCTTGAAATGCTAAGGGTGCTTGTTGAAGCGATCGAGGGCAGGCTTGAAGCCAAAACGCTCGGAAAGAACTTTGTTGTGAATAATCAGTTCGATTTCGCTGATGTTAAGCCTGAGATCTTTGAAATGGAAAAAACTCCAAAGGTCAGCGAAACAGCTCTTGATAAAACACTGACAGATGAGGAATATGAACAGCAGCTTGAAAAGTGTCAGGACAGGCTGTTCAAACTGCAAAATCTCTGCTATCAGAAAAAGATACCCGTGGTAATCTGCTATGAGGGCTGGGATGCAGCAGGAAAGGGCGGAAATATTCGCCGTGTGGCTAATGCTCTTGATCCGAGAGGCTATGAAGTTGAACCTATTGCTGCGCCTGATAAGTATGAGCTTGCAAGGCATTATCTGTATCGCTTCTGGATAAGGCTTGAAAATGACGGGCATTTCACGATATTTGACCGCACATGGTACGGTCGTGTTATGGTCGAGCCAATCGAGAATATCACTGCACAGGACAGGGTCGATCAGGCTTATCAGGAGATCAACGAGTTTGAAAAGCTGCTGATCGAGTGGGGAGCAGTCGTTATCAAGTTCTGGATAAACATTGACAAAGACGAGCAGCTAAAGCGATTTGAGCTTCGTCAGAACACTCCCGAAAAGCAGTGGAAGATAACCGATGAGGACTGGCGTAACCGTGAAAAGTGGGACACCTACGAAAAGTATATAGACACTATGATAGAAAAGACTTCTACCAAGCAGGCACCATGGACTATCGTTGAGGGCAATGACAAGAAATACGCCCGTATCAAAGCGATGAAGACGATCATCGATGCTATCGAGAAAAGACTTGCAGAATAACAAAAAAGACTTGCCGCCTTTTATGGTGACAAGTCTTTTAGCTTTATAGGATAATATTACTTGCTGATGAGTGCAAGTGTATCTCTTGCGATAAGCAGCTCCTCGTTTGTAGGAACGATCCAGACCTCAACCTTGGAATCAGCAGCAGAGATCTTGCAAAGCTTGCCTCTTACAGAAGCATTTACTTCCTCATCAAGCTTGATGCCGAGGAAATCCATATCTGAGCAAGCCATTGAACGAACAAGTGCTTCGTTCTCACCGATACCGCCTGTGAACAGAACAGCGTCAAGACCGTTCATAGCAGCAGCAAATGCACCGATGTACTTCTTGATCTCATATGTGAGCATATCGTTTACCAGCTCGCATCTCTTGTTGCCGTCCTTTGCGCCTGCGATAATGTCTCTGTTGTCTGAGGAAACGCCGGAAACTCCGAGGAATCCTGATTTCTTGTTGAGGTAGTCGCTCATCTGTGCTGGTGTCAGACCACGCTTGTCAGCAACAAATGTAACAGCCGAAGCGTCAACACAGCCTGAACGTGTGCCCATTATAACACCGTCAAGAGGAGTAAATCCCATTGTTGTATCTACTGACTTTCCGCCGTCAACAGCTGTGATAGATGAGCCGTTGCCGAGGTGGCAGGAAACGATCT
>CAMZIK010000086.1 GCA_947307175.1 uncultured Clostridia bacterium | reverse complement strand
TGTCCCCTTAAAGTTCAGCGAGAAATTCATCATACATTCGATGAGGACGGAGAAGATGAATTCTTCGAGGACACTGAGGAACTCTCAGATTTCGAGGCGCTTGAGTACAAAAGCGAGATCAGCAGTGCTATTGAGGCGTATCAGTCAGACGAGGAAGAAAACCGTGGAATAATGGCGTATCTCGGGGACAGAAATCGTTTTTCAGATAAGGTCTACTCCATATTCCCCTCCGTTGAGAAGGTCGGCGACAGGCTCATGGGAGTATTTACCTGTCAGATATGCGGAGAACTTGACAGCTATGAGTATGACGAGCTGTTACACGAACTCTCCGGACAGGCAAGTGACGGTTGGGGCGAAGGCTTCGAGCAGCGTGATATCCATACTACTGAGGGAGATATCTACGTCAGCTTCTATGACACCTGCGGTGCATGGGAGCTTATGACTGAGGAAGAAGTAAAGGCGGCTCCTGAGTCGCCGTTAGAAGATGTCGAATTAAAAATGTGAGGCGAGCTACTTAATGATAAACGTTAATATCCGATATAAGGGAAAAGAACTATCAACAATATTACCTAAATGTAATGATGAGCTGAGAGCAGATCTGAAAAAGGCAGGAATAGACCTGCCTGCTGAAAAACTAAAGCTCAGAAGCAGTACCAAAGAACAGTATCTTGTCGGTCTCTATACCAATAACCCACTTGATGATCTCATTATAGATAGATTATGTAATAATGATAATCTATTTGAACTCAATAATCTTTGTGGAATTCTGGATAACGTTGCAGATCATGATTTAATCTTTAAAACCATCTTATGTAGTGATGCCAGATGTATAAACGGCATCAAAAAATTGTTTGCAGATCACTTTATGGAGTTTTCTGATAAGCTGGTGTTGAACACACATCTTGAGGAGAAACCTGCCACTTTTAATGTTAAAAAATGTGTAATCGAAAAGGCAATTGCCGTAACTCATAAAAACTTCGAGCATATCTCACGGTTCCCTTTTATGAGTTTGGCGTTTCTAGAAAGAAACAAGGATTTCATGTACTATGATGACGAGGAAAATATGTATCACTGCATTCTCCTCTATGATATCGATTTTGGTGATGGGATACTTATAGAATCTGAGGGTAGCACCTACACACGGTATGCTCAGTATATACCACAGGCCAAAAACATTTATGAACAGTTCCTCGATTCTCACTTGAACGAAATACGCCTTTGCTGTCCAATAGAAATATATCAGCATATCAAGGACCATCCGAAGGATAACTGTATTCTTGATAATGCAGATATGGCTGGATATGCGGATGATATCAACACCTTCATCCGTGAAAATGATCTTCCTGCAGAACATAAGCGTGGTCTTATGCTTTGGTATTCTCCTGAAGACCCTGATGATGAGATATCGGAAAAGGTCCAGTCAGCACACTGTACAGTAGAGGTAATAAACGGTGAGCTGACTGGAGTTATAACTGCAAAGATAACTGGTGAGCTATCCGATGAAGAAATGGAGAAATTCAGACAATACTGCGTCGGTCAGCTGAGTGACGGCTGGGGCAAATCGCTGGAGCAGAAGTACATGAGGACTGAAAACGGAGAGATCAATATCAGCTTCTGGTCAGACGATGAAGCATGGGCTCTTGTACCCGAGGACGAGTATTTAAGCGATAATACACAGGATATGGAGATGAGTATGTGAGCAAAGTTGAGATAACTATACCTCCGCAGTTTTCAGAAGCTATAGAGAAAGCTGCGGAAAAAGAAGGAATAACCGCAGACGAACTGACAGAAAGAGCTATGAAGAAACTCTTGGAGAGGAGCGATGAGAATGTCAGAAACTGAGAAAAAAGGCATAACAGTAAAGATCGACGCCGACCTGCACGCTCAGATCAGGCAGTACATCGAAGCAAACGGAATGACAATGGCGGAGTTCGTATCAAAAGCTCTTGATGACGAGCTCCACCCTAAGACAACTATCAAGGAGGAAAAATATATGGGAAATATGCGTACAATGGCGTTTCAGATTCCGTCTGAGCTTTTTGATCAGATCAAGGACTATCTGGACAGGCACCACATGACACAGAAGCAGTTCGTACTCGGTCTTATCCAGGACGAGCTTGACCGTGACTATGAGGAACAGCAGGCAATGGCTGAAAAGCAGCAGGCAGAGGATGAGCCTGACGAAGATGAGGATGAAGACCTCGATGAAGCAGAAGACGAAGAATCAGAGGATGAGGACGAAGATGAAGACCTCGATGAATCCGAAGATCCGGAAGAATCTGAGGACGAGGGAATGTCTATGGAAATGTGAGGTGTTCAGATGAAAGGATTTCCGTCAAGAGCAGAAGTTGAACGGCTGAGACAGCAGTACCCGAAAGGAACAAAGATATGCTGTGACTATATGTCTGATGATCCCCGACCTATCCCTCCCGGAACTATTGGAGAAGTGGTTGGAGTGGATGACGCCGGACAGGTCATGACGAGATGGAGCAACGGCAGTTCTCTTTCCGTTATCCCCGGCGTTGACAGCTTTCATGTGGTTCAGCAGACTGAGGACGAGGAACCTGAAATCGAAGAATCTCAGGGAATGTCGATTGACTTATGACCGCAGTTATGGTATAATAGAGCTCGCAGTAAAAACAGAAAGAGGAAGATCAAATGGAAAAAGAACAGAATACTGTTGAGCTTACAAGAGCGATGTATAAGGAAATCAAGGCCATGAACCGAGACCAGATGCAGCAGGTGCTGACTAACATCTATGACCAGGGGGCTAAAAGCGTCGAGCATGGTGCTATCGAGTTCGAGAGTCTTCGTGAAGAGATCAGTAAGATTAACGGTATCGGCGAAAAACGTCTTGATGAAATAATGGCAGTAATAGAGAGCTTCATCTCTCCTGCAGAATAAATTTTACTTAATAATACTTAATGCCGGAAGAATTCACTTCCGGCATTAATATTTGTATTATTGATAAGTAGATTCTGATTTCATTATATTTATCTTTGAAGTTTCCAATCCATTTGCAATCAAAAAGTATTTAACGTCCTCAATAGACATAGGATTTTTTGGACCGATCGTAACTGAAGATAGCATTGGATCAAAAGCATTTTTTGAAAACGTCAAAACTCTATATGGGATAAGTGAACCTCTTCCTACCCTAAATTTGAGTTCAGATAATTCAATTTCGTTAGAAAAAAAGTACTTAGCTTTCATATTTTTCATTAATGCATCATCAGCTTTCCCGATTGCTTCTTCATGAAGTGAGTCAAATAAACATATTCTATACTCTTTTTCAGATTTAAAGGATTGGTTTTTATAGAAAGCTTTAAAATGGTGTATTTTCTGAAATAACTGTTGTGTGAATTTTGAATCTGGAAAAGGCGGAGAAAGTGTTTTCTTATCAGCAGCGTCGTATTCATCAACAATTGGAGCAATTATTGCTTCTAATTCCTGCATTATTTCGGCTTTATTTGAATAGTATATTTCATGTTGAGCAAATATGAAGCTGGTTGAAAAATGATCAATTTGACATTTTTCATTTTGATTTATTTTATGTCTTTCAATATCTCTGATCTTGGATAATTGTTTTATTTTATTCTTTTTAAAGCCAATGCATAAACCGGTACCATCAGAGGCATATCCCCTCCACTGACTCAAATCATCGTTTTTACCATCTGTAAAACAGCAAATATAAATCATGTTTTTATAATTATACTTTATATTAGTAAAAAAACTATCTATGAAACTATTCTTATCTAAATAAGCCTTTGTTGAATCAGAAAGGTTTTCACGCATTTTTTTCATTACGTCAGTAAGGGCATCTAAGAATAATGACTCTTCGCTTGAATCATTCATAAAGTGAATATCAGATAACCAGAATTCTCGATTCTCTATGATACTTTTAAAAGCTGACAGATCACAATAATAACAGAGTTCATTTTTCATTTTGTTTCCATCCTTTCTTTGGTGGTATAACTGCATTATATCATGCAGAAAGGCATAAGTCAATAGATATTAAGTTTAAAATGGCCACCGGTGGTGAGTCCGTAACAGGACAACTACCGGTGGCCTTTTTTCGTTACATACAGCTGTCTGCAAAAATGCAGGCGGCTGTAATTTTTTGATGAAAGGTGTGAGTCTATTGAACTACGAAAGCTACCAGAGAAAAGAAATCGAAAGAAAGAGGAAGGTGAAGAAGAATTGTGATACGATATTTAGATATGTTCGCAGGTATCGGCGGTTTCCGCTCAGGCCTTGAACGAGTCGGCGGCTTTGAGTGTGTCGGTTACTGCGAGATAGACAAATTCGCAAAACAGGCGTATGAAGCGCTTTACGACACATCAAAGGAGGTATATTACGATGACGCAACAAAAATCGTCCCCGAGGACGTGCCGGATATCGACCTTATTTGCGGAGGATTTCCTTGCCAGAGCTTTTCAATCGCTGGAAAGCGGCGAGGATTTGAAGACGCCCGAGGAACCATGTTCTTTGAAATTGCTCGGATCGCTGCCGTTAAGAGACCTCGCTATCTGCTGCTTGAAAACGTACCCGGACTGTTATCGCATGACGAAGGCAGGACATTTGCGGCCATCCTCACTGCGCTGGATGACCTGGGGTACGATGTCGCATGGCAGGTGCTTAACAGCGCGAATTTCGGAGTCGCCCAAGCCAGAAAAAGAGTGTTCATTGTCGGATTTCTTAGAGCCGAGTGTGCCGGAAGAATACTGTCTTTCACAGACGCAAATCCAAAAACTCTTATCCAGCGCATACCCGGAAAAGAAGGATGCAGAGTCTACTCTCCCGAAGGACTGAGCATAACACTTACAGGAACAGCAGGCGGTTTCGGCGGTAAGTCTGGGCTGTATGAGATACTTGGTCTTCCGATAAAATCCCCTACAAAGTCAGGATATCAGATAGCTGTCCCCGGAGATAGTATCGACCTTGCATATGCGGACATGAACAGCCGCAGAGGACGTGTCGGACATGACATAGCCCATACGGTAACTCCGTCGGCAACACAGGGCTTCTATTCGGTAAAATGTATCGATATGAATCCCGAGCCTCAGATTACCGATCTTGCAAGGTGTATAACTGCAAGGCAGGATAACGGCATAGGACACCATAAAGGTGAAAAATCAGCGGCTCTCTTCATGGACAAGCCGATACCCGTGCTTACTCCTGCCAAAGAAAAGGTACGGCAGCAAGGCAGACGCTTCAAGAGTCCTGACGAGCCGATGTTTACTATTACAGTAACAGACCGGAACGGCGTTATGTATAACGGACTAATCAGAAAGCTGATGCCCCTTGAATGCTGGCGATTGCAGGGATTTACCGATGAGCAGTTCAATAAGGTCAAAGCGACAGGAATGTCAAATGCACAGTTATACAAGCAAGCCGGAAACGCTGTGACAGTCAACGTCATAGAAGCTCTGGCGAGATTCATAAAGGAAATTGATATGGAGGTTAACAATAATGAATGAAATCATGATATTTACAAGTACGGAATTCGGAGAGATTCGTACATTTAAGGAGAATAATAAGGTGCTGTTTTGCGGTTCTGATATTACAAAAGCACTTGGATACGGAAACGCTTCGGCTGCTTTAAACAGGCATTGTAAGGGTATCACAAAACGTGATACCCTTACAAACGGCGGAATACAGGCACTTTTGTTCATTACTGAAGGTGATGTGTACAGACTGATAGCTCATTCAAGGCTACCTTCTGCTGAACGCTTTGAGTCATGGATATTCGATGAGGTACTGCCAACGATTAGAAAGACCGGCGGCTACGTTGCAAATGAGGATGTGTTTGTTGAGACATATCTTCCCTTTGCAGATGAGCCGATAAAGCAGCTCTTTAAGATACAGTGCAGAGTCATCAACCAGCTCAATGAGCGTATCCGCAAGGACGAGCCGAAGGTGAAGTTCGCAGATCATGTTGGTGACAGCACTAATGTAATCGATGTAAATCGTATGGCAAAGCTCTGTGCTGATCACGGTATCCGCATCGGACGCAACAGGCTGTTTGCATGGATGAGGTCACGTGGTATCCTTATGGGTGGCAATATTCCGTACCAGGAGTACATTGAAAACGGATACTTCCGTGTGAAGGAGTCCGTATATGAGTGCAACGGTCAGACGAGGACATATCAGCAGACCTTTGTCACAGGCAAGGGGCAGCAGTACATTCTGTCAAGGCTTATGAGAGAATATGGAGGTGTTATGAGTGCCTAATCATGTAACAAGCGTGATAATGCTGTCAGGTGACGAAAGCCGTATAAAAGCTATGCTTGAGCAGATTAAGAACGATGAGGTTGGCATAGGATCGGTGGATTTTAATAAAATACTGCCTATGCCCGAATCCTTGCATATGACAAGCGGATCCATCGAGGACAGTGCAATTGCGGTATACATTTCCGCTATAAATCCCATAAACGAAGAATTTGAAGGTGTCAAGAAGAAAGATGCCGCCGAATTCCGTGAAATGCTCAAGAAGCTGCCTGTCTTATCGCAGAAGATAGATATTCTCATGCCTGAGAACGAAGCTATAAACTTAGCTGAGGACAGGTATCGTGAGAGTGTGAAGTATCTGGTAGATAAAGGCGAGAAATACGTTTCCAACCTCATACAGTACGGAGCCTCAACGTGGTACGATTGGGCTGTCGGGAACTGGGGTACAAAGTGGAATGCCTATGGATACGACAACGGAGTCGAAATGGAAGACGGTAAGCTGAAATTCCTTACTGCATGGGCAGCTCCTCATCCCATAATGCAGAAGCTGTCGGAAATGTACCCGGATATAAAGTTCGAGCATGAATGGGCTGACGAGGATATCGGTAATAACTGCGGACGCTACGTCTATTACGACGGCAAACGCATAGAAGAATACTTCCCCGAGAGCCAGAAGGACTGCCTTGAATTTGCGGCAAAAGTAATGGATGCGAGCCTCGAGGAAGACTATTCTCTTTACCTTAATGCCACTGAAACTGAATATATCAACATCGAGTATGATGATGAGTATGAGCTCATCGAGGTGGCTGGACATACGGCTCTCTTTACAAATGACCGCATCACTGATGCAAATATCCCGAAAGGAATGTACTGCTATCATCTGCGCCATAACGATGACGGAGAATTCTTCGCTATAGAGAAAAATGTAGCTGTGAATCATGCAGGTTCTATCGTTACGAAGAAACCCATTGATCTCAAGAATAAGGGATATATCGTTCTTGATGAGGACAGCAGCCCCAACTTTCTCGGTGAAACTATGTCCCTGTATATGTTCAGGGATTATGATCCCGGGCAGACTGAGGAACTGAGCATGGGAATGCAGGAGGTGTGAAATGGACGATAAAAGAAGAGTAACGCAGGAAGAGCTTGAATCAGCGGAATTCATGCATAATAAATGGATCGAGGATGAAAAATGCGGAGATCGAGCTGTTTTCGAGAACTGCTCCTTCGAGAGATTATCATTCAAAAATATGCAGTTCAACAGTGCTGCGTTCAGAAACTGCGAATTCAGGCTCTGTGATATGACAGATACAGGTATGTGCTTCGCCGAGCTTAATAATGTGAAGTTCAGCGGCTGTGACTGCACCATGTTTACTGCCGAAGAAGCAGCATTCAGGAATGTTGCATTCGACAAATGTGACCTCAAAAGTGCTGTTTTTACGCATAGTTCGCTGAGAAATATCGCTTTCGATAAGTGTGAGACTGAGGGCATGAGTATGCAGAACTGCTATGAATTGCCTGAAGCACAGGTAATTCGCATTTCAGCAGAAGACCTGCGGAAGATGAAAGACAAGGAAGGACTTATCCTTCAGGGCTGCGGCGGAGATCTTCAGGAATGGGCTGACGGTATAAATTCTGCCCTTATTGATGCTGAGATACTCAGGCATACGGCATTTGAGAAAATGTACGTTTTCGAGAACGAGGGTCACACAAATATCATGTTTCCCTTCGAGGATATGGAGCTTGATGTCGGAAAGCTGGCAATGTGGCGTTTGCAGACTCATGAGCAGTTCGACGGCACATGGCTTTCAGACTATGTCCCCAACAGGCTTGGCGGTTTTATTGAGGAACAGCCTGCACAGGAGCAGAAAAAGCCCAATTGTCCGCTTATCGGCGAAGATTCAAACATTTTTAACCTCATGGGAATAGCTTCAAAAACTCTCAAGGGGAACGGCATGGCTGACCAGGCAAAGGAAATGTGTGACCGCATCACATCATCTGGCGACTACAATAAGGCTCTCTGTATTATCGGAGAATATGTCAATATTACGTCAGTTGACGATGATGATATGGACGAAGGCGAGGACGAAGAAATGGAGGTAACTATGAACTGACCTCCGGAAAGGAGTATAATGGGAGGCATTATTACCACAGGGTGCGAACCTCCGATACCGTGGATCGGCGGTAAAACGATTCTCCTTCCAGTAATTAAGCGGATAATACCTGAGAGAAAAAACAAATTTCTCGATGTTTTCGGCGGTGGAGGATCGGTTTCACTTTCAGGGAAGTACGCACCTTTACAGATATATAATGATTACAATCCGCACCTTGCAAACTTTATGAGGATCTTAAAATCACGCTCCGAGGAACTCATAGACAAGCTGACAGGTGCATATAACTCAGACGGTACGCTCAATGAAAACTTTGAGCGTACATTTTTTATAAATTCAAGAGACATCTTCAACGCTTGCAGCAATGTTTTTCACAAGGGCGATACATGGGAAAAGCTGTTCGACGCTAACCTCAAAATACAGCTAAAAGCCGCAAGTCTTGCTGAAAAAGAACACGCATGGTCAATAGTATTGGACGCTTGGAGGGTGTATAAGGAACGTGAGAACGATCCCGAGCTTATAGACGCTGTACTTTTCTTCTACCTTATGAAATGCAGCTATTCCGCAACAGGAACAAGCTGGGCTTGTAAGGCTGTCAACCGTGACAGTATGGTCAGGCTAATAAATGAGGCGAGCAGAATGATGCAGGGCATAACCGTGGAGAACAAGGACTGCATTGAACTCATAAAGCTCCATGATGATCCAAGCACTTTCGTTTATTGCGATCCGCCGTACTACATGGCAGAAGCGTTATATAACGGAGTACCGCTCTTCGGCGATGCAAAGCATATAGAGCTCCATGATACATTGTTGGAATGTAAGAGTGATGTATTGCTTTCGTATAACGAGTGTCCGTTTATTGACGAGCTGTACAGTGAGAGCAAATGGTACAAGATGAGGCTTTCACGTCCGCACAGCATGGTACTGCACAGAGGCAGCGGAGCTGTCTATAACGAGTTTCTCATAGCAAACTATGATATCTATAAACTTTATAACGGTGACGGACAGCTTACATTCTTAGAGCTGTTCGATGACTTAAATGAGGAAGGGAGAATAATCTTATGAAAAGAGTAATATCAACACAGGCTATAATGGCTAACGGAAAAACAACGTATACAGGACTCTTCACAAGTGAAGGTATTCCTGCGGAAGTCGAGCTCGTCTGCGTAAACGGAAACGCCTGCTTATCGGTAACTATTCCCGAAGATGATGAGGAAGAATACGTTGGCAGACCTCTTACAGAGGACGAGATCGAGGCGATATGCAGAAACTACGGTAACTGCGATGATTGTCCGCTCTATAACTACTGCGATGAGGAGATGATGTGATATGGTGCCAATATATAAGTATTCGGCAGAAACTGCAAGATATGAAAATGAGCTTACGGACTACCGTGAGAGCAAGAGGTGGAACATCAAGTGCAAGGAGGCTATTGAAGAAGCGATAAGAACACATTTCGATGGAATGCATCTTGATACAAGCTGTGTGCAGGATATCTTTGACGAGTTCGGATATGACCGCACAATGTGGGTACTGGCGGCAACCGTTAAGAACAAGAGCTTCGACGGCAGATTCTCGAGCATCAACAAGGGCTGGGCTCGCACAATTATCCCGTCACACCTTGATAAATATGAGTTTGACGAGTATGCTGTGCAGTCGCATCCAGCTGTACTTAACGGCTTTATCGACAGCGTAAGAGAGGAATATGAGGCTCTGGGACTCCTGTCCTCTGAGGAATGCCTGAAGGACAGCTACAAGGAGGACTATACTAATAAGCTCCTTATTCTCCGTCCGGAGATACTCAACGATCAGTCCAGAAAGCCTGTATTCCAGTATTTCTATGCTGAGAACGGCTTTGGCTGTGATCCGAACAGCATAGGCAGAAAGGTATTCGGTACCTTCATTGCCGACGGTGAGAAGTCTCACTTCTCCAGAGGTGATTTCATTGGTATTGCAGACAAGGAAAAACTTCCTGAATGGGCTTCAAAACGACTTGAAGCAATATCCGCTCCTAAAATGATGGTCCGTATCTATCAGATCAACTCCGAAAAGGATATGAAGGATCTTGAATTCAGGGACTTCGACTTTGCAATGAGCAAAGGCGGCGTGGATCCGGGCATATATCAGCAGGTCTACGGCGGCATTGCCTATGCAAATAACCTTGAAGAACTCTTCATGCAGTGCAATACAGGCAATTCTCCGCTTGGCTTTTACGGACATTCAATGTCCGTCAGCGACGTAGTGGAGATATGCGAAGGCAAAGATAGAGGCTTCTACTTTGTGGACAGCATAGGCTTTAAGAGGCTTGATGACTTCGATGTATCTCAGACGGATCATGACGATCTCATGAAGGTGGTCATTCTGGAAAATGACAGGGAGCCATACAAGGCTGAGATACGCAAGGATATCCATGCAATGCAGAGCATAGTCGGCGGTCTTATCGAGCCTGTATACTTCGAGGAAAACGGAGATGCACTTTGTTTCTGCAATGAAGAATTCCTGCTCAACGACTCTGCCCCAAACAGAGTTATAGGCAATACCCTTATTCACGGTACTTGCTTTATCTGCGGCGACGGTTACAATGACGAAGGAGAGCGTGACTCCTGCACTCTGACCGACGAGCAGGTAGATAAGTATATACAGATGTTTCCACAGTCGGTGGTAGAGATATCGCCCGAGGAAGACATCGGAATGACAATGATAAGCTTTTAATGCTGAAAGGAGAAGAATTATGAAAGTAAACGCAAAGATCACTAAGATCATCGACAAGCCTGATTCATCAATCAAGGCATTCGCAAGCGTAACGCTTGACGGCTACTTTGCTGTTCACGGCGTTAAGGTCTGCGAGGGTGAAAAAGGACTTTTCATCTCTATGCCTTCCACCTCTTACACAAACAGCAGCGGCGAGACCAAGTACCGTGATACTTTTCACCCCATTACCAAGGGATCTCGTGAGGCTCTGACTCAGGCTGTACTCGACAAGTACGACGAGGCACTTTCTCAGACTCAGGACGAAGGTATCGAGATACAGGACCTGCCCGAGGATGAGGAAGATGAACTCGAAGAACCGGAGCCTGAACCCGAAATGTCTATGTGAACATTGTCGGAAATCAGGCGGTGCGTATAGTTGAAAAAGTAGAAAAATCAACTTAGGTATGGATTTTTGAAAAGCGGTGTGGTATAGTGGAAGCTGAAAGAAGGTGGAAACTGTGAAAAAAATCATCTCTATCTTAATCATATCCGCTATACTCACAGGCTGTGGTCATATCTCAGAAGATAAACCGTATGTTGCGGAGGAAACCACGACGGCTAGTCAGAATACGGAAACAACAGCCTCAGATGCAATAGATACGACTACTTCAGCAGTAACAGTTACGAATGAGGTCACAAGGAAGAATAGCTCACAGTCGGTAACTGAGAAGACTGCTGAGAGTGTGACAACAGCAGCTGCAAACATAGATATTCAGCCTAAGAAGAAAAGCAAACAATCTCAAAACTCGCAGGATAATGGTGCTCCAGAGGTTAAGAAATCCGAGAGCAAAACTACAACAAAAGCTCAGACTTCGCCTCCAAGGGCAACTACAGCTCCTGCGGTAAAGGAGAATAAGACTACAACAACTGTACGCACTTCTCCTCCGGTAGTCACTACAAAAGCTCCGCAGACTACAATGCCTGCAAAGCCGATAACTACTGCTCCACCGATAACAACTGCCGAGATATATACAGAGCCAGCAAAAATGAATATAACAGAGCACTGGCTTACATATTTCAGCGACAGTCATAATAAAAACTATTACGTTAACGTCGGCAGCAACCTGTCAAATGACGGCAGCGACAGCAGCAAGGTTCAGGCCG
>CAMZIK010000085.1 GCA_947307175.1 uncultured Clostridia bacterium | reverse complement strand
TCAGCACATCGCAAAACACGATGCAGCAGATACAGGCGATCACGAATGAGATAAAGCCGTGTCTTTTCTCCATCTTAGCCACCTGTTATTTGATAGCAAAGGTTATCTCCGCTGAAACTGCTTTTTTACCGCCGACGGTGGCAACTGCTTTGCCAACGCCGATAGGTCCTTTGACTTTGAGTATCTCGACCTCTATTTCAAGTGTATCGCCTGGCAGCACCTGCTGTCTGAACTTGCAGTTGTTTATGCCGCCGAAAAAGCCTATCTTGCCCTTGTTCTCAGGCAGCGAAAGCAGCGCTACTGCGCCTGCCTGTGCGCACATTTCCACCATAAGCACACCAGGGGTCACAGGGTACTCAGGGAAATGTCCCTTGAACCAGAAATCATCGGCTTTTATGTACTTTGTTGCCTTTACACGCTTGCCCACTTCAAGCTCGTTTATCTCATCTATCAGCAGAAACGGGTCACGGTGTGGGATGACCTCCATTATCTGCTCTTTATTCATTACTACTGCCATTTTCATTCTCCTCTTTTTCAGAAACAGTCTTTTTCTTCGGTGGCTTGCTTGTAGGTCTTATTAGCTTTTCCTGCTTCAGATACGCAGGCGCACCTACGATCATAAATATGCCGCACACAACTGCAGGCAGGAACTGCATATATCTCCATGCCTCAAATTCCAGCGATACTATCCAGAATATGATCGAAGGCACGTACAATACAGCATATACCGTACACATCAGATACAAAATGCTTATCTTCCTGCTTCTTACGAGGAAGAAAACTGCTGTCAGAGCCGTCTCGATACCGATAGAGATCCAGCCTGAAAGGGCATAATCATTTTCTCCGTCCTGAAGCAGCACCGACAGCGGCGCAAGCTTGCAGAAAATGGAGGACGGGCTTAAAAGCATTACCCACTTGAGCACCACAAAAGCTGCCCACAGCATAATACAGGTGCCAAGTCTTTTTTTGACCTCTGTTTTCATTATCCGATCACCATTAATGTCTGGTCGAAATCAACGGGGTCTCCGCTATTGACCAGTATTTTCTTTACAACTCCGTCGAACTCGCTCTGCACCTCGCTCATCACCTTCATTGACTCGATGATGAAGATAGTGTCGCCTTTCTTTACCTGTGAGCCTACCTTTACGAAAGGCTCTGAATCAGGTGAAGGTGCTGCATAGAATGTGCCGACGATAGGTGCTTTTACCTCATTGCCGTCTGCGGCTGTTTCAGCCTTCGGTGCTTCGCCGGCAGGTGCGCTGACAGCAGCAGGCTGCGGCATTGGCGGCATCATCGGCATAGGCGGTACAGGCGGTACTGCACATACCCTGCCCTTTACGGTTATCCTTTTATCGCCGTCGGTAACTGTTATCTCGCCGAGGTCGTTTTTCTTTACAAGCTCGGCAAGTTTTTTAACGGTATCCAGATCGAATGACTTATCGCTCATAGATATTGCTCCTTTTTAGATGTAAGATGTAAGAAGTAAGAGGTAAGAACTGCTCTTTCCTCTTTTATTCGGGTTTTAGCCCTCGTACTTTTTGATACAGATAGTAGCGTTGTGTCCGCCGAAGCCAAGTGAATTGGACAGAGCGCCCTTTATATCGACATTTCTGTTTGCATCTGTTGCATAGTCAAGGTCGCACTCAGGGTCTGGTGTTGTAAAGCCGAGAGTCTTATGGACAAAGCCTTCCTTTACGGAAAGTGCTGTTACAACAGCTTCCATACCGCCTGCTGCACCGAGAAGATGACCTGTCATGGACTTTGTGGAGTTGATGACTGTCTTTCTTGCGGCTTCCTCGCCGAGAGCGAGCTTGATAGCGGTAGTCTCGTACTTGTCGTTAAGACCTGTCGATGTGCCGTGTGCGTTGATATAGTTTACTTCCTCAGGCTTCAGACCTGCCTCCTCATAAGCAATTTTCATAGCTCTTGCGGCAGCCTCTCCCGTAGGTGAAGGACTTGTCATATGGAAAGCATCGCCTGTTGCTCCGTATCCTGCGATCTCAGCGATGATGTTTGCGCCTCTTGCCTTAGCATGCTCATACTCCTCAAGGCAAAGCACTCCGCAGCCTTCACCCAGCACGAAGCCCTGTCTGTTGAGGTCGAAAGGCGTTGAAGCCTTTTCAAGCTCAGTTGCTCTTGAAAGAGCGTGCATATTATTGAAAGCGGACAGGCAGAAACGGTCTATGCAAGCCTCTGTTCCGCCGCAGATAGCAGCATCGAGGTAGCCGTCCTTTATTTTTCTGAAAGCTTCGCCGATAGCGTGAGTTCCTGAAGAGCAAGCTGTAGTTGTGCAGAAGTTATCGCCCTTGAAACCTGTTTTCATAGCAACAGTTCCTGCTGCCATATTAGCTATCATCATAGGGATAAAGAAAACGGACACCTTATCGGGCTTTACAGCGAACTTGTTCACCTCTGCCTCTGTGAGCAGAAGTCCGCCGATGCCTACACCGATTATAACGCCGACTCTGTAAGGGTCAAGGTCTTTGAGGTCGGTGCCTGCCATATTCAGAGCCTGCATTGTGGAGCAGACAGCGAACTGGGTAAAGCGGTCCATTTTTTTTGCTTCTTTTTTCTCTATAAACTCAGTCGGGTCAAAGTCCTTTACCGAGCCGACGAACTTTACGTCGAAATCGCTCGCATCAAACTGATCCACCGGCTTGATGCCTATTTTGTTAGCCTTGATATTAGCCCAGAACTCCTCAACATGATTGCCGAGAGGATTGACTGTACCAAGTCCTGTAATAACAACTCTTCTCATTTTTTGCTTCCCCCGTTTTTTTATTACATCATTATGCCGCCGGATATTTCTATGACCTGTCCTGTGACATATCTTGAATCCTCAGAAGCGAGGAACGAGATAACGCCTGCGATGTCGGAGACCTCACCGAAACGCTTCATAGCTATCTGTCCGAGCATCATATTCTTCTGCTCGTCGGTGAGCTTATCGGTCATTGGTGTCTTTATAAATCCCGGAGCTACTGCATTGCAGGTGATGCCTCTTGAGCCAAGCTCCTTTGCGACGGTCTTTGTCATTGCGATGATTGCGCCCTTTGAAGCCGAGTAGTTTATCTGTCCCGGATTTCCGTAAACGCCTGCTACGGACGCAAGATTGATTATCCTGCCTGATTTTTGTCTCATCATTATATTGCCGACGAACTTGCACATATTAAAAACGCTTTTCTGGTTGACGGCGATGACCATATCGTACTGTTCCTCGCTCATTCTCGCCATAAGTCCGTCACGGGTGATGCCTGCGTTGTTTACGAGGACATCTATCGAGCCGAAGCGCTCCTTTATCTCCTTGACTGTCTTTTCGACCTGCTCAAAGCTTGAAACATCGCAGATGAACTTTTCGCACTCTACCCCAAGTGCTTTTATATCATCGATTATGGTGTTGTTTTCAAACATAGCCTCGCTGATGTCGTTGAGTGCGATATTGTATCCGTCCTTTGCAAGACGCAGTGCCACTGCCGCACCTATACCTCTTGCCGAACCTGTTATCAGTGCTGTTGCCATTTGTTTTTCCTCCCGTTTAGATGTAAGATGTAAGAAGTAAGAGGTAAGAACCGTAAACTTCTCACTTAACTTTATTATTTACCCAAAAGCTTGTCTGCCTGTGCGAACATTTCCTCGATTATATCCTTTGCAGGCTTTACGTCCTTTATCATGCCTGCGATAGCTCCGCACAGGAACGAGCCTTCTTCAAGATTTCCGTCCTGAACGGCTTTTCTGAGCGAACCGAGAGTGAGCTGCTCGAACTCGTCGGGAGTAAGGCTTCCGTCCTTTTCGCCCGATGCGAGCTTCTTTGCGAACTTTGTTCTCACGTTTCTGCAAGGGTGACCTGTATATCTTCCCGTAACCACGCTGTCGGTGTCTTTTGCCTTAACGACAAGCTCTTTATATGTCGGGTGTATCTGGCACTCATCAGCTGCGAGGAACCTTGTGCCGACCTGAACTCCCTGAGCGCCGAGCATGAACGATGCTGCGACACCTCTGCCGTCTGCGATACCGCCTGCTGCGATAACAGGGATACTTACTGCATCGACTACCTGCGGAACGAGGCACATAGTTGTGTTCTCTCCGATATGTCCGCCTGATTCCGTACCCTCTGCGATGACAGCATCAGCGCCTGCTCTTTCCATTCTTACAGCAAGAGCGACAGACGGAACGACAGGAACGACCTTAACGCCTGCTTCCTTCCACGCAGCCATGAACTTGCCGGGGTTGCCCGCACCCGTGGTAACGACGGGAACTTTCTCATCGATGACCAGCTGAGCAAGCTCCTCAGCGTTTGGCGACATGAGCATTATATTCACGCCGAACGGCTTGTCCGTCAGTGATTTGCAGCGTCTGATCTGATCTCTGAGATAATCTATCGGTGCAGAGCCGCCTGCGATTATTCCCAGTCCGCCTGCATTCGAGACTGCTGCTGCGAGCGTAGACTCGGCGATCCAAGCCATACCGCCCTGAAAGATAGGATACTCTATACCGAGAAGTTCTGTAATAGCACTTTTCATTTTCTTACTCCTTAGTTTAATACTCAAATATAACTGCTCCGTAGGTAAGTCCGCCGCCAAAGCCAACAAGACATATCATATCGCCCTTGCAGATCTTCCCTTCCTTTACTGCTTCGCAGAAAGCTATCGGGATAGATGCAGACGATGTGTTGCCGTATCTGTCGATATACATCGGGAACTTATTCAGCGATACACCCAGATTCTTTGCAGCTGTTTCGATTATTCTTATATTAGCCTGATGCGGAACGATAGCGTCAAGCTCGCTTGGCTGCATCTCAAGCTTCTCACAAGCTTTCATAACGGCGTTAGGCAGCGCATTCACAGCGAATTTATAGACTTCCTTACCATTCTGATAGAGGTAATGCTTCTTGGTATCAGGCATCTTCATATCGAACTCTTCCTCGTTGATACGGAAAGCGTTCTCTGCCTTCAAGCCTCTTGCCGCAAGGAACTCAGCGCCGTTTCCGTCTGCTCCGAGGAAGCTTGAGAAATATGTATTCTCGCTTCTTTTCATTACAAAAGCAGCAGCGCCGTCACCAAACAGCACACAGGTAGTTCTGTCTGAATAGTCAACGAACTTTGAAAGCTCCTCCGCAGCGACCAGAAGCACATATCTCAGGCTGTGGTCTGTCTGAAGGTATCTTTTTGCCATATCAAAGCCGTACACAAAACCTGCACAGGCACAGTTGATGTCTATCGCCATCGAGCCTATTGCGCCTATCTCCCTCTGGATAAGGCAGGCAAGCGACGGAGTGTAGTAGTCAGCAGTTACCGTCGTAGCGATGATAAGTCCGACATCCTCAGGCTTTATCCCTGCATCGTCGAGCGCTTTCTTTGCAGCCTTTGCACCTATATAATAGGTCGGCTCACCGTTGGTGATGTGTCTTTCCTTTATTCCCGTTCTCTGCGTGATCCACTCATCGCTGGTTTCTACTATCTTTGCGAAATCCTCATTTGTGGCGATGATCTGCGGCACATGCATTCCGATGCCCGCAACTCTTACTCCCGTTGTCCTGTTTTCAGTCAATTTAAACTTACCTCCGTTTTTTTGCAAATATCTATTGTGAAATCTGATTTTATATGCTATAATAAGGTCGGTGTCAGAAGTTATGTAAAATAAGATTACCAATTCAATAAAACAGGTCTTTTTCCGTTTTATCGCCTGACCGCCAATAAAAATATTATACTACTTTTGGAATATTCAATCAATAACAAATTATGAACAAGAGTGTTCGATTTTAAACATTTGGGGAATTTTACACAATAAAAACGGCGAAAATTAATATATTATGACTGAATTTGAAAAACAAATTCAAAAGTTAAATCCATAAACAAATTATTTATACCGCACCTGCGGAAGATATATTTATTATTGTAAGGAGAGTTTTTATGGCAAAAAAAGTGTTGTTGTTTTCGGGTCAGGGCTCACAGTATGTGGGTATGGGAAAGGAGCTTTATGACAAAAGCGAAGGCGCAAGGCAGGTCGCAAAGACAGCCTGCGAGGTGCTTGGCTGCGACATATGCGATATTATGTTCAACGGTCCGCAGGAGGAGCTGAACAAGACGATAAACTCCCAGCCTGCGATAATGCTCTGCTCGCTGATGGCGCTTGAATGTGCAAAAGAAAAGGGACTGGAGTTTGACGGCGTTGCAGGTCATTCGCTGGGCGAATACGCCGCTATGGTCGTTTCGGGCGTTGTGAGCGTAAAGGACGGCTTTGAGCTTATCAAGGCAAGAGCATCGGCTATGCAGAAGGCTGCCGACGAGAACGACGGTGCGATGTATGCTATCATCGGACCGACACCGCAGGAGATAGAAGATGCCTGCGAAAAGACGGACGGCTACGTTGTACCTGTAAACTACAACTCCCCTGTTCAGACGGTCATCGCAGGTGAGAGCGCAGCCGCAGAGGCAGCAGGCAAACTTATCAGCGAAACCAGCACAGCAAAGCGAGTAAAGATCGTTAAGCTCAACGTTTCGAGCGCTTTCCATTCAAAGCTGATGCAGTCGGCTGCTGACGAGCTTTTGGAATTTGCAAAGGGCGTAGAGTTCAAAGCAGCGGACAAGGAGTTCTATTCAAACGTTCTGGGCGAAAAGCTGACAGATTTCTCGGCTATGCCTGAAATGCTTGCAAAGCACATCGTTTCGCCTGTTAAATTCACAAGCGAGCTTGCAAAGATGCATGAGGCAGGCTACACCGATTACATCGAGCTGGGACCCGGCAAGGTCCTGACGGGGCTTGTGAAGAAAACGCTTGACGGCGTGAACGCTGTGAACATAGAGAACGCCGAGACACTGGAAAAAGCTTTCTGACGGGTCGTCATGAAGGTGAACTGCCTGCTTTCGGGGCTTGTATGGCTGATAGGTCCTCTTGTGCTGATAATATTCTGGCACAAAAGGACAAAAGCGCCGTTCTTCCCTGCGCTTATTGCGATACCCGTCTGCTTTGCGGTCTTCTTCTTTGCAGGTGTTATCCGTTCAGATTCTGCGGGCGGCAATGCGATACTATACTATATCCGCAACGGTCTGCTGTACGGAGTTCTGGAAGAAGGCTCAAAGTTTCTGGTCTTCAGGTTTCTGCTCAGTGAATATGCAACTGCAAAAAACGCCGTTACATACAGCATCGGACACGGTGGATTCGAGGCTCTCGGCGCTGCATTTTCCTGCTTTGAGCTTATCGGCAAGGGCACAGCAAGCCCTTACATCCTGCCTATGAATCTGTGGTCGTTTGCCCAAGGAGCTTTGTCCTGCATCTCATTGACAGTGATCATCGTTTACGGTATCCGCAAAGGCAGATCAAGGTTTACGCTGCCTGCCGCTGTTGCTCTGCACGCTTTCAGCAATGCGACCGCAGGCATTTTCATAACTCCCGTTGCAGTCGGGATACGCACCGTATTGACCGCAGGAGAATGTTTTGCGGCGTACCGTTTGGAGAAAAATTCAAGTAAAGTGAGGTAATATCATGCCGCATATCGAGATAAAGTGCTACCCAGGCAGGAGCGAAGAACAGAAAACGCTCTGCGCTGAGAAGGTGGCGCTGGCTGCCGCAGAGGCGCTGGGCTGCAAGCTTTCAAGCGTGTCGGTGGCGATAAAGGAAGTTGAACAGGCAGACTGGAAAGCGCAGGTCTGGGACAAGCAGATAGCAGCTGACGATGCGTGCCTGTACAAGAAGCCTGAGTATACCTGCAAATAAAGCAGGGACATTGTGGAGTACAGACATTATGAATACACGAGAATATCTGGAAATATTGCATATCGCAGAAAGACTAAAAGATACACCAAGGCACTGCACAACGACCAACGGGCGAACGGAAAGTGTTGCCGAGCATAGCTGGCGGGTATCGCTGATGGCATTTCTGCTGAAAAAGGAATTTACCGATGTTGACATGGACAGGGTCACAGATATGTGCCTGATACATGATCTGGGCGAATGCTTTACAGGCGATATACCAACTTTTCTGAAGACCGATTCGGACAGAGATACGGAAGATGACCTTTTACATAAATGGCTCCGTACGCTCCCTGACGAACTGTCAGAACACCTTTGCGAACTGTATGCGGAGATGGAAGCTCAGGCAACGAAGGAATCACGTATCTATAAAGCTCTGGATAAGCTTGAGGCTCTGATACAGCATAATGAATCGCCTTTGAGTACATGGTCGGAAAACGAATTTGAAATGAACAAGACCTATGCATTTGATACAGTTGCTTTTTCGCAATGGCTCACAGAACTTAGAAAAGATATTCTTGAAGACACTATTGCAAAAATAGAGAATAACGATCAGACAAGACAAGGATAATGACAGGAGGATAGCTATGAAAAGAGAAGACTATATTTCGTGGGACGAATACTTCATGGGCGTGGCGATGCTTGCGGCGCAGCGCAGCAAAGACCCCAACACTCAGGTCGGTGCCTGCATAGTTTCGCAGGACAACAAGATTCTTTCAGTCGGCTACAACGGTATGCCGTCAGGCTGTAACGACGACGAGATGCCCTGGGAGCGTGAGGGCGATATGCTTGACACAAAGTACGCTTTTGTCTGCCACGCAGAGCTGAACGCTATCCTCAACAGAGGTGAGACTTCTCTGAAAAGCTCAAAGCTGTACGTTTCGCTTTTCCCTTGCAACGAGTGCGCAAAGGCGATAATCCAGTGCGGCATCAGCGAGGTCATCTTCTGCGAGAACAAATACGCAGGAACGGACGGCGTAAAGGCAAGCATGAAGATGTTTGAAATGGCAGGCGTGAAGATGACGCAGTACAAGACAAGCGGAAGAAAAATAATGATAGAGGTGTAATGACAATGCAGAGAAAATATGCACTTTTGGGCGGAAAGCTCGGACATACGCTCTCTCCCCCGATACATCAGAGGCTTTTTGAGCTGAGAGGCAGAGAGTTTGAATACGGACTGATAGAGTCAGAGCCTGAACAGCTTGAAAGCAAAAAAGACGAGCTTGCAGCACTTGCTGGCTACAACGTGACTATCCCTCACAAGCAGGCGATAATAGGATACCTTGACAGGCTCGGAGAGTCGGCAAAGCGCTACGGTGCAGTCAACTGCGTGGACAATAAGGACGGAGTTCTGACTGGCTACAATACCGACTGTGACGGTTTCCTGCGCTCGATAAAGGCAAGCGGCGGAAAGCTCAGTGGCGAGGTGCTGCTTTTAGGTGCAGGCGGAGTCGGCAGAATGATGGCGATAGAAACTGTGCTTGCGGGCGGAAGGCTGACTATGGCGGTGCTTGAAAGCTTTATCCCTCAGACTGAAAAGGTCGCTGAGGACATTCTCGCACTCAAGCCCGATGCAGATGTGAGCATCGTGACCTTCGGGGACATTCCCGACAGGCATTTTGACACGATGATAAACGCTACTCCAGTGGGTATGTACCCGAAATGCGATGCCTGCGTGGTATCTGACGATGTGATAGCCAATGCGAATTTCGTTTTTGACGCTATCTACAATCCGAAGGAGACTCTGCTTATCCAAAAAGCCAAGGCGCTGGGAAAAACCGCAGTCGGCGGTATGGCTATGCTCGTATGGCAGGCTGTTTCCGCACATGAGATATGGGACGGCGACAGCTACACCGAAGATGAGGTCCAGGCTATCATAGACGAGATGTACGAAAAAGTTGAGAGGGATTTCAAATGACAAAAACTGTTTTTCTGTGCGGCTTTATGGGCTGCGGAAAATCCACTGTCGGCAAGGTCGCAGCAGGATCACTCGGCGCACAGTTCATAGATCTTGATGAATACATCGAGCAGCAGGAGGATATGTCTATCCCTGTGATATTCAGCCAAAAGGGCGAACAGTATTTCCGTGACTGCGAAACAAAGGCGATAAAACAGTTCGGCGAAAAGCCTTCGGTTGTCGCAACAGGAGGCGGCGCTATGCTGCGTGAGGAAAACGCTGAGGCTGCGCAAAAAGCAGGCGTTGTGATATTTATTGACACAGAATTTGAGACCTGCTATGAGCGCATCAAGGACGATCCGCACAGACCTATCGCTTACAATTCCACAAAAGAGCAGCTCAAAGAGCGCTTTGACCAGCGCAGACCGCTTTATCAGGCACACTCGCAGTTCACGATAGACGGCTCGCTCCCGCCTGCACAGATGGCAAAAAAGATAAAAGAGATAGCACTTCAATAAATCGGGATCTGCGGAGGCGAATGACATACACATGATTAGAAAAGCAACAGAAGAAGATGCTTCAAGGATTGCGGAAATACTCGTATTCGTGAAGCGAATGAAATACCGTCCTATATTTAAAGATGATGTCTATTCATTTGTGGAAATGCAGGTGCTTCCCATAGCAAAGAAATATATTGAAGCCGGTATCATTGAAAATATGTTCGTGTATGATGATGGGATCGTAAAAGGACTTATTCACATTGAGGGAAACGAAATTGTCGAGTTATATGTCGATCATTTTTTTCAAGGTCAGGGCATCGGCTCTGCATTGGTCGAATATGCCAAAGAGCAGTTTCCGATCACTTATCTGTGGGTAATTGAAAAAAACATTGATGCCATTGGCTTCTATGAGGCGCACGGATTTCATCTCACGAGTACAAAGAAGCTCGAAGAAGGAACCACAGAGTATATTGTAAAGATGGAAAGATAAATTCTGATCTATCGTCTGATAAACGCAAAACAGCGACTCATTATGAGTCGCTGTTTTTATCCTTATCTTTACTTACTCCGAGCCTTATCTCGCCGTCTTCGATCAGTTCGAGCGCATACTCTACTATCTCAGGGTCAAACTGTGAACCCGAATTGGTTTTAAGCTCTTTCTTTATCAGGTCGGGACGCAGGTGCGAACGGTAGCATCTGTCGCTGTTCATTGCATCGAGCGCATCTGCAACGCAGATTATCCTTGCATAAAGAGGTATATTCTTGCCTCTGAGCTTTTTGGGATAGCCCTTACCGTCAAATCTTTCATGGTGATACAGCGCACCCTCGACAATTCCGCCTATCGAGGTAAAATCCTCAAGCGCCTTTCCGCCGAAAGTTGTATGACCCTGCATTATCTTGTACTCTTCTTCCGTGAGCTTTGCAGGCTTTGTGAGTATGTTATCGGGAATACCTATTTTTCCGCAGTCGTGCATAAGGGCGATATAACCGAGGTTTTTGATCTCGCTTTCGTGCAGACCCATTTTTTCTGCGATCTTCTGTGTATACAGCGAAACTCTTGCCGAGTGACCCTTTGTATAAGGGTCTTTTGCATCTATAAGATTCGCAAAGGTGCTTATCGACTGAGAGATGATAGTATCCTTGTTTTTCTCGTTCTGCTCATAGCTTGCCTCACGGATCCTGTAAAGGACATACGCAACGACAGAAGTACACCACACGACAAATGTGACCATTATCAGCCAGAAGGTGACATACCTTGTTATCGGCTTATCCTTGCAGCCAGTGAATTCATACTGGTCAAACTTCATAAGCCCATCGGAGATCATGACAGCACCGAAGGTTATATCCAATCCCTCAGGAATAGGATCGACCTTGTCGCCTGCGGTAAAGATAAGCTTTCCGTCTTCATATTTATATATTCCGTTCCAGTAGCTGTCTATCTGTATTTCTTTTTCTTCGGGAACGTCGATAATTATCTTCCAGTTGATTATATCATAATCGGTGTTATTGCGGATAGTTGTATCATACTGTGCGCCGTAATTCTGGTTTGCTGTTCCCTCATTATTGACCCAGTACTTTGTAAGTATGGTATTGACGATATAGTCGTTTGATCCCTGCGGCTTTGAAGCGTCTATCTGGACTGTAAAAGGAGTATTTGAATCGTGTTCGACCTTCATGCTAAGTGCAAGATAACCCGACACCAGCACGAGCAGAGATATAAGCAGAACGAACATACCCTTATGTCTGCGTTTTTTCACACGGCTCACTCCTTTCATTTGACTGACGAAACTATTCTGACTAATAGATTATAACACACCCTGCATAAGATTGTGTTAATTCTTTATTAAATTAACTAACAAAATAGAGAGCAGCTTAATTGAACCTTTTCCTGAGAGAATACCTGCTGTCAACTGACTAATTGGGTACAATGTTCCAAACTAATAAAAATGATATTTTGTTATATACTTGATAAATAGTTAGGAAGCTCTCTTGAAAAAGAATCTTCTCTGAACTCTCTTAGGACTCTTACACATTTTTGGCAGTCGGGAGTAACACTCCCAACTGCCAAAAATCTATAAAAGGTTTCTGAAAAGGGGTTAACCGCCCTTACGGGCGCTCACGAGAATATCCGTCGGATATTCTCG
>CAMZIK010000084.1 GCA_947307175.1 uncultured Clostridia bacterium | reverse complement strand
ATTTATCATTCCGCAGGACTGACACTGAATGCTTTGAGGCTTTTCGGGAGGAAGTTCGGTATTTTCGGTTTTGCGCTTTGGCATAACAAGACAGATGATGACACCTAAAAATACCAGAAAGAAACCGCAGGCGAACCACGCTTCAGGGTTGCGGTAACCTTTTTTTTTTCATTTGTTTTGAGCAGATCGCTCCGCATACGGCACACACAGCAAGAGGCAGGATGAAATGCAACAGGATATAAAAAGCAAAATAGAACGGAGCTTTCCATAGCTCCTCCATGGTACTCATATCTCCGAATATCATTGCGTCCATTATAACATCTCCTGAATTAAAATCATCACGGCAGTTTTTCGCCGCACTCATTGCAGAATCTTGCGTTTGGCGGGTTCATCATTCCGCAGGAAGTACAGCGTATGCTCTGCGCAGAGTCTTGTGCAGGCTGTGAGTAAGGCGGCTGTATTGGCTGGGCGTATGGCTGATTCGGATACGGCGGCTGGACATATGTATTTGTTTTATTCTGCATAACGAGGCAGATGATAAGACCGACAATACCGAGGAGAAACCCGACAAAGAACCACGTAACAAGATTGTCATAGCCTTTCTTTTTCATTATCACTGTGCAGATCACAGCTGAAACAGTTCCGACGATAACTACCCTTATCAGAACATACACCAGCAGATCACGGAGAAAATTTGAGATCGGGTGAGAAGAGATCTGACCAAATATCATTGCGTCCATTATTTTAACTCCTTGGGAAAGAATCTTAGCATTTTATACTATTATAATCGTTTTGCCCGAAAAGTCAAGCGCAGAAAAAAACAAGCCCTTATTCGTAAGGACTTGTTTTTGTTTTTACTTTAGTTTAGTTTGTTTCCGCAGCCTGAACAGAACTTTGTTCCGGGAGCATTTATCATTCCGCACCCTTCACAGCGAACACCCGGCTGCTGATTCATCATCGGCTGTCCGTATGGCGGCTGATTATATGGCGGCTGTCCGTACGGAGGCTGACCATATGGAGGCTGTCCGTATGGAGGCTGGTTATATGGCGGCTGACCGTACTGCTGATTGAACTGATTGAACTGCTGTCTGCGGTCCTGCATAACTGCACAGATGATAATACCGATCACACCTAAAAAGAATCCGCAGCAGAACCATGCTCCGAGGTTGTCATAGCCCTTGTTTTTCATTATTACCCTGCAGGCACAGCCAAGACCGATAGCTATACCCAATGCAACGATTATGTACACGATAACGATAGCGCCGATAGTCTCGTCGGATATACCATAGTAAGTTGAACCCATATAAGATACACCTCCGTTTTTTAGTGCGATAAACATCTGCATTTATCAACTATATTCTACAACAAATGATGTGAATTGTCAAGTAGAGGCGAGAAGAAAGCCCTCGGGGGAGGGCTTTGAAAGGGGGAAGTATCATAAACCGAGTATCTGCTTTTTCTTGGCTTCAAAATCTGCTTCGGTTATCAAGCCTTGATCAACAAGCTTTTTAAGCTCTTCAAGCTGTTCCGTGATGGATTTTTCAGCAGGCTTCGGAGTAGGAGCTGCTGCAGGTTTTGCGGTTGATTCAGTTTTCATAAAAGGTTTTTGCTTTCCGCAGCGGTGACATGATGTCTCATAAGGGTAATTCAATGCACCACATTCGCATTTCCACTGACCTTTTTTGCCTGTATCCTGTGCAGATATTGCTGGTGAAAGTTTTGCACCACAGCTTTGACAATGATAAGAAGTAGAACTATTCGTTGCACCGCAGGATTTGCAAACAACTGTACTGCGTGAGCCGTAATTACTTGGAGGAGTTGGTGCGCTGCCATATCCGCCGCCATAATTATTTCGGTTCATATTGATGTAGTTAAGATTTGTCTGACATGCGGCAATTATAACGCCGATCAAGCCAAGGAAAAAACCGCAGAAAAACCAGCCGACCGTGCTGTCGTGACCTTTTCCTTTCATAATAGCACGTGTGACAAGTCCCCAGATCAGACCCCAGATCAATCCGCCAACAATAACATATATGATCCAGTCGTCACTACTACCACTACTATAACTGCCATAGCTATAGTATGAAAAAATCTCACTGTTCATTTTAGTACTCCTCCGTTTCTTTTCAGCGACTAATTCGCTAAATGTTTACAACTATATTTTAGCGGATTTTTCGCTAAAAGTCAACTGGATTTAACAAAACAACTTATTGTTATTATAACGAATTTTACCAGTACGATTTAGTAACAATGACCATAAAATACCGAAAACGTTTTATGCGATCGTGATGATAACAAGTGCATCGTTTCAGACATAGAATGTAACAGGCTGATTTTAAGTGTACGATAAAATGTACACTTGCCAATACATCTGAAAGGATGATCTTGATGAACGGTTTGCTTTATGCGCTCGGCGGCACGGGCTTCACTTTTCTGATGACGGTGCTCGGTGCGGCTGTGGTGTTTTTCTTTAAAAGTGACAGGCAGAGCGAAAAGGCGCAGTCTGCTTTTCTCGGTTTTGCTTCAGGCGTTATGATCGCTGCTTCGGTGTGGTCGCTGCTTATCCCTGCGATAGAGGAGGCCGAGCGACTGGGAAAAGTCGGCTGGGTGCCTGCGGCATTCGGATTCCTATGCGGTGTGGTTTTCCTGATGCTGCTTGACAGGGACTTGCCGTATTTTCAGCCCGAACCTGACAGGGAAGACTGCGTAAAACGCGGGCTCAAACGGACTTCAATGCTTATTTTTGCGATTACGCTGCACAACATACCTGAGGGAATGGCTGTGGGACTTGCGTTTGCGCTTGCGGCGAAAAACGAGAGCAGCGTTCTGCTTGCTTCGGCGATAGCTCTCGCTGTGGGAATGGGGATACAGAATTTTCCGGAAGGTGCGGCGATCGCTCTGCCTATCCGTCAGTCTGGGCGCTCACGGACAAGGGCATTTCTCTGCGGTGCGGCTTCGGGCGTTGTTGAGCCTGTTTTCGGAGTGCTTACGGTGCTTATTGCAGGGACGGTACAGGTGCTTTTGCCGTGGCTTTTATCATTTGCGGCGGGTGCGATGCTTTACGTTGTTGTCGAGGAGCTTATCCCGGAGGCGCATCTGGGGAACTCCCACATCGGTACGCTCGGCGTGATGATAGGCTTTATTGTAATGATGACGCTTGACGTTGCGCTCTGATTACGGCTTAATTGGGGAGGACCCTTTTGAAAAATGGGTCAGAGAATGGCATAGCCATTCTCCAGAGTAACCGTGGTAACGGTTACTCTATCCCGTCAAACCCCACCCCTAAAACTATTATTGCTTTTTCGATATTTGGGTACAAGGACCCAAATATCGAAAAAGCAGTGAGAGTTCAGAGCGAAGTTCGGAGAAAAACACTTTCCAAGAGAGTACCCACAATCAAACGGCAATTAAGCAGCATAGAAAACAAAAAGGGCGATAGCAACAGTAACTTGTTTTGTGCAAAGTGCATAAAATTTGTAGGAAATATAATGTGAATTAGATATTGATAAAATGACGAAAATTTGTTATAATGTATAAGGCGGTATATGTGCAAATTTCACAGCAAAATTCTTGACCGCCATGAAAGGATGTTAATATTATGTGGGCTTATGAAAGTGTGTTTTATCAGATATATCCGCTGGGATTCTGCGGCGCTCCGTTTGAAAATGACGGTGTGCTGGAAAACAGGATAGGAAAGGTCTCCGAGTGGATAGGTCATCTCACGAAGCTGGGTGTTAATGCAATCTATTTCTCACCGGTTTTTGAGTCTGATACACACGGATACAATACAAGGGATTTCAGAAAGATCGACTGCAGGCTCGGCACTAACGAGGATTTTGCAAAGGTATGCAAGGATCTGCATGAGGCAGGCATCAAGGTCGTTCTTGACGGCGTTTTCAATCATGTCGGCAGAGGCTTCTGGGCTTTTCAGGACGTGCTGAAAAACCGTGAAGGCTCGGCTTACAAGGACTGGTTCCATATCAATTTCGGCGGCAACTCCAACTACAACGACGGATTATGGTATGAAGGCTGGGAAGGTCACTATGATTTGGTCAAGCTGAACCTGAATAATCCGCAGGTTGTGGATCATATCCTTGAATGTGTGACACAGTGGGTGAAGGAATTTGACATTGACGGACTGAGGCTTGACGTTGCGTACTGTCTTGACAGGAACTTTATGAAGCGCCTGCGTGAGCACTGCAACTGGGTCAAGGAGGATTTCTTCCTTGTTGGCGAGATAATCCACGGCGACTACAAGCAGATAGTCAATCCTGAGATGCTTCATTCCTGCACGAACTACGAGTGCTACAAGGGAATGTATTCGAGCTTCAACTCGATGAACATGTTTGAGATATGCCACTCGGTAAAGAATATGTTCGGACCTGAGAACTGGTGCCGCTGTCAGGGAATGACGCTGCTGAACTTTGTTGATAACCACGATGTTACGAGAGTTGCGAGCATACTGACCAATCCGAAGCACCTGCCTCTTATCTACGGACTGCTGTTTGCGATAAAGGGAATACCCTGCATCTATTACGGTTCGGAATGGGGAGCAAAGGCTGAAAAGAAGGACGGCGACCCTGCGCTCAGAGCATGCTTTGAAAAGCCCAAATGGAACGAGCTTACAGACCTCATCGCTAAGCTTTGCGAGATAAGAAGCTCAAGCAAGGCGCTTGCATACGGCGATATTTCTGTACCTGTGCTAACAAACAAGCAGTGCATAATCCAGAGGAAGTTTGAGGACGAGAGGGTGCTTATCGCTATCAATGCGGACGAGAACCCGTACACAGTTCATTTCGATGCAGGTTGCGGTCAGGCTGACGAGCTTATCTCGGGAACTATCCATGATTTCGGCGGAGGAAGCGAGCTGAAACCGTACAGCGTTGAATACTGGAAGATGGAGAAGTGACTTTAAAGGGGGTAACACTTTGGAGATCATTACTTATGAGGAAGGTTTCACGGCGAAGCCTCTCCCCGAAAATGTCATCAAAAAGATGATAGGAAAGTCCTATCGTGAAAACCACGATATAGGACTTGACGAGCTTGCCTATCTTGAGATGCTGTTCGTTGATTTTCACGGCATGACTCAGAAAGGCGAGATGATCGTGCATTATTCTCTTGCAAAAGAGGTGCTGGGGATATTCTGCGAGCTTTACAAGTCGGGCTATCAAATAGAGAAAATGAGGCTCGTTGACGAATACGATGCAGATGATGAACGCTCTATGGCGGACAACAATTCCTCGGCGTTCAACTACCGTGTCGTTGCGGATACGGATATGATCTCGATGCACGGCTACGGCAGGGCTATCGACATAAATCCGCAGATAAATCCGTACATAGTCGGAGAAAAGGTAATGCCCGCAAACGCTGTGAAATATGCAGACAGGACAAAGGCATTCCCGCACAAGATAGACCATGACGATCTATGCTACAAGCTGTTCAAGAGCCGTGGCTGGACATGGGGCGGCGACTGGAAAACACAGAAGGACTATCAGCATTTTTACAAGACGTAGCTTCAAAACTTAAAGACTTCTTAATATCAGATATGTTATAGTGTGTGCAGGGAAAAACAGTTTTCCTGCACATACTTTATAAGTACAAAAAAGCGGACAGATAATAGGAAGGAGAAGCAGATGGGGAAGTATGTTTTTACGGTGGTAGTTCCTGCGCATAACGAGGAAAAGTACGTTGTGAGGTGCATTGGTTCGATCAAGAAGGCGGCTGAATACTTCGGGAAGCCTGTGGAGATCATCATTGTCTGCAACAGATGCACGGACAGGACTCAGGAGCTTGCAGAGGAGAACGGCGCACGGACGATCCTCAACGAGGAGCGCTGCATTGCTGCGGTGCGGAATGCAGGCATCAAAGCTGCGCAGGGCAAATACATAATGACTATCGACTGCGACAACAGAATGACCAAGGGAACGATAAAAGAGGCTTACTGTCTTCTCAGAAGCGGTAAGTTCATTGGCGGCGGTGCGCCGATACGGTTTGAGAGATACTCATTCCCACTGTATATGAACGATTATATGTGCCGTGTCAGCTTTGGTCTGACGGGGCTATACTGCGGTATTTTCTGGGCTTCAAAGCAGACTTTCGAGGCTGTGGGGTACTTTGCGGACAAGCGTGCTATGGAGGACGTTCAGACGGCGAAAAACCTGAAAGCTTACGGCAAAAAGCTTGGCAAAAAGTACGGCTGCCTGCAAAAGAACTATCTTATCAATTCTACACGCAAGTGGGACGATATGGGCGACTGGCTGTATATCAAGCTGCTGTTCGAGAATGCGGGAAGCATCGCCAAGGCGGCGCTGGGTAACGGCGAGGAATACGATAAGCTTGTGGATAAGCTGTTTTATGACTATAACGGGTGAAGATATGAGAGAAATACAAGTGTCCGAATTTTTGGACTGTTATAAGCTGACTGATGAGATAAGCTGCGGCAGGATTTATCCGCTTTCAGTTTTGCAGGGCTATCAGCAAGGCAGGATATTTGAGCTTGAAAGCTGCACGCTGATATGGCATTTGTGCGGTTTCGCTTTTTTGTGCGGCGAGGCTTCGCAAAAGGACTGCGAAAGCATTTTCGGGCTTATGGAAGATGCAGGAGCTGAGGGCAAGAGGCTGGTGCTGTTTTCGGAAAAGACGAGTGTTGAAAAGGCGTTTATGAAGCTTGGTGCAAAGGCGGACGACAGGATATTTTTTAAGTTTGCACAGGAGGAAAATACCGATATTATGCTGCCAGACGGGTTTGAGATGAGGCGGATAGATGCTGAGAATATCGGAAAGCTTGCCGGGCGGATAAAACCGTCGTTTTCATGGGAGAGCGATGAGAGCTTTCTGGCAAAAGGCGTGGGCTTTAGCGTTATGTTTGGTGATACTCCTGCGGCGTGGGCGTTTTCTGCGGCGGTGAGCGATGACGAGATAGACATTGGTGTTGAGACGCTTGAAAGGTTTCGCGGGAAAGGGCTTGCGGCTGCGGCGGCAAGCGAGATGATACGGTTTTCGCTGGCGGCTGGGAAAAAGCCTGTGTGGGCGTGCCATGCAGGCAACATAGGTTCGCAGAAGGTGGCGGAAAAGCTGGGCTTTGAAAAGGTCGGGGAGTGCAGGACGATTTTTCTTTGACAGAGATCCAAGGGGGAGTTGAAATGAAAAAGGTGGTTTTGTGTGCGCTGGCGGCGAGCGCAGTGATGCTTTGCTCTTGCGAGCAGAAAAACAGCAGCCAGACAGAAAGTCAGGCAGAAACAACGACAACAAAGGCGACAAGTCTGACGATAGCTTCGCAGACTGCAAAGACAACAACGACCACGACGCAGTCGACTACGACAACAACATCTGTGTCTACCGAAAAGACAGAGTTCACATCAAGGGATATGTACCACACCCAGCAGGAAGAAATGCAGGAGATACAGGAGTTCTGCACTTTTATTGTGAAAAAGTGGGCGGCTGTTTACAACGGCGAGGCAAGCTTTGATTTTACGCCTTACTGCAAATATGAGAACCTTGCAAAGTATCTGGACTATCACGCACATTACAAGGATAAGATGTTTTCCCACCTGTCGATAACACAGTTTACTGTTTTGAATTACTTCGGAGGATCAGGGACCAGCGATATTATAACTGTTGACGTTATGCTCAGTGACAGCACGGCAGGTTACGGAGCTGCCCGCTTTGTTGTTCAGAGCGTTGAGGGAAAGTTTGTGCTTTGCGATATGTTATGGAACACGGAAGCCTCCCTCGATGTGCGTTTCAAGCAGGAAGGACGAGGCAGCGCTGATTACTGGGCAGGGTGCGATTATGATGAGCTTATCAAATGGATAGAGAGCGAAGCTGAGAAGACACAGGCAGGTGAGAGTTGATATGGATATTGTTATCCGTGAGATGAGGCAGGAGGAATATCCGCTGCTGGAAGAGTTTCTGTATCAGGCGATATTCATTCCAAAGGGCGCTGAGCCTCCGCCGAGGGATATCACAAGCAAGCCCGAACTTCAGGTATATGTACAAAATTTCGGACAGCAAGAAGGCGATGACTGCCTTTGTGCGCAGTGCGGCGGAGAGATCGTCGGTGCGGTATGGGTCAGGATAATGGACGATTACGGGCATATCGACGAGAACACGCCTTCGTTTGCTATCTCGCTTCTGCCTCAGTTTCGTGGGCAGGGGATCGGCACACGTCTAATGAGGGCGATGCTTGAAAGGCTTGCGCAAAAGGGCGTTAAGCAGGCTTCACTTGCTGTTCAGAAAGATAACTATGCTGTGAAGATGTACCGCAGATGCGGATTTGAGACAGTATCGGAGAACGAGCAGGAGTACATAATGGTTTACAGGGCATAGACAGTCCGTACAGAAAAACTGTACGGGCTTTTCTGATGTTTTTTCTTATCTGAGACTATGGCAGCTGTTATTTTCTGAGAGCTGCAGAGTTAAAGCAGGGCTTATGATGTTGACAATCTTTATACAGCGTGGTATAATAGACTAAATAGTTTCAGACTATATCAACCTAAGGAGAACGTTATGAAAAATAAACTGATAATGAAAAAACTGACTGCGTTTGCTGCATCACTTGTTATTTCAGTTTCAAGTGTCGGAGCTTCACTCAGCGCATTTGCAGCAGACCCTCAAGAACTTCCTGTTCTGCCGGTCGTAGAACCGGATAATATCCCTTCCAAGTACGATCTGAGGAATCTTAACGGAAAGAACTATGTAACTCCCGTCAAGTATCAGAATCCTTTCGGAACATGCTGGTCGTTCGCTTCGGCTGCGGCAGCAGAAACTACATATCTTTATGAGAACGGTCTGGGAGTTCCCGCAGGACAGGACAACAATTATCTCAATATCTCTGAGAAGCATACCGTATGGTATACTTTTAATAAGATAACCAAGGACGATGTTTCGGGGAATACTGTACCTGCTTCGCAGATAGGCGAGGGTCAGGTCAGCTTAAAAGGAGATCCTTTCGAGGAAGGCGGAAGATTTAATTATGGCTTTGATACCTATGCCAGATACGGCGGTCCTGTTTCTGAAAACACAGTTATAAACGGTGAAACTCCTTTCACATATAACGGCAAAAACAAGTGGGTCGCTCCTGCAGATGGATCAAATACTAAGCAGAAAGAACTGGAAAAACAGTACCTTAAAGGCGAGTTCGTCAGATACTTCACTGAACAGGGCGGAATGTCTCGGACAGAGATACTGCAGAAGTTTGATCAGTATTGGGAAGATGATGTAAAGCGTCAGAATATTTATGATTATTTTATCGGAGTCAACAAGAATTATGCGGCATATGATGACTGGACGCTCCCTGTGAACTCACAGTACCGTCTTGCCGATCCTGTAACAGAAGTCAAGTCGTATAAGTTGTTTAGCCCACTGGATCTTAACGAATCTTATGATGAAGAATATAAATTCAGTCAGGAAAGACTTGATGCTGTAAAGAAGGAGATCTCATCAGGTCACGCTATGGTAATGTTCGTTCTGGGTGACAGCGGAGTCAATCTTTCAGAGACAGAAAAAACATACATAAACACCGAGACATGGGCGCAGTATGTAAATAAAAAGACTTTATCAGACCATGCTGTTACTATTGTCGGATATGACGATTCCTATTCAAAGCAGAATTTTGCACGGAAAGACGAAAATGGAAATATCGATCCTGCGTCGATCCCTGAGATGGACGGAGCTTTCATCGTAAAGAATAGTTACGGCTATGTCACAGATGCAGACAGAAAGACTGCTAAGACCAGGGCTGACGGCAGAAATGTGTATGAACGTGTCGGCGCAAGTGAGTTCGGTTATCAGGATTCGGGATATTACTTCGTTTCATACAATGATATGAGTATAACCTGTTTCAGCAGCGTTGAGCTTTATAAGGCTGGTGAACAGCACGCAGAATCCGCTAACCAGTATGACCTGATGCCAAATGCAGAACAGTTCATTGCTAATAGAAAGGATACTTCTTCAAGAGAACTTGCGGCTAATGTTTTCACATCGCAGAATGATGAGTATCTCAGCGAGATCGCTGTTTATGCGGCTAAAGATAATGATGAGATCAGATACAGCATCTACAAGAACCCGAAAAGCTCAGACCCTGCATCGGGAGAGCTGCTCGAAAGCGGAACAAAGAAATTTGATGTTTCGGGATATTACAGATTTGCACTCGATAATGAATACCTGCTCAGAAAGGGCGACAAGTATTCTGTCGTTGTTGAGCAGATAGCATTGAAGAATAAAGATGCTGACACTGCAAGCAGCTTTTTCAGCGTTCCTTATAATTTTCAGGGCAGTACGGGTGTCGTAAACAAGGGAGAGAGCTTTGTTTACACAGGTGGAAAATGGCTTGACCTTGTAAATGACAGGGATAAATTAAAGCAGGAGTGCATGGATTACCTGAAGGAATCTCTTCCTGCGGAGGAACTGAAGATCGGTTTTCCAAATGGCATAAAAGACATCAGTTTCGATAACTTAACGATAAGAGCTTACACAACTTCCGCAGCTGTCAGATTTGCTGGAAAGAACAGATATGATACAGCTGCCAAGATCTCCAGCGAAAGCGGTCTGTTCGATAATTCCGATACAGTCGTTATCGCTAACGGTGTAAACTTTGCAGATGCTCTTGCAGGCGTTCCGCTTGCAAAGGCTTACAACGCACCTATCCTTCTGACTGCAAAGGATATGCTCCCTGTTGATACAGCAAACGAGATCAAGAGGCTTGGTGCAAGCAATGCCATCATTCTCGGCGGTCCCGGAGCAGTAAGCGAAACGGTCGAAAAAGAGCTTACAAAAATGGGACTTACAACAAAGAGGCTTTCGGGACAGACAAGATTTGCAACTGCAAAGAGAGTTGCGGAAGCACTTGAAAAGCAGACGGGCAAGGCTGCAACAGAGGTATTCTTTGTAATTTACAATAACTTCGCTGATGCGCTTTCGGCAAGCACGGTAGCTGCCGCTAAGGGTGCGCCGATTCTGTATGTTACAAAAGAAGGCGCTGTTGATAAGTTCACGGAGCTTTACCTTGAAAAGAATAAGGCAAATATCGAGAAGGCTTATGTTATCGGCGGTGATGGCGTTATCACTGATGAGATGAAGGACAGCCTCAGCGGGATCCTCGGCGGTAAGACTGTTGAGAGAGTATGGGGCGCAAACAGATATTCTACCTGCGTTGCGGTAAATGAAAAGTTCGCAGGTGTGCTTAAAGGAAAGGACCTTTGCATCGCAAAGGGCGGAGATTTCCCTGATGCACTTGCAGGCGGTGTTTTAGCTGCATTCAATGAGTCGCCTCTGTTCCTTGCAGGACCTGTACTTGTTGATGAGCAGATCAAGTATCTGAGCAAGAAGGAAATTGATTCGGTTTATGTGTTCGGCGGCACGGGAGCTGTTCCTGAGACGGTCGTAAAGAGCATCATAAAATGTCTTGCATAACTGCTGAAAAATAATGATGATAAAAAACAGCACCGGCTCCGTTTATTTACGGGGTCGGTGCTTTTGCTGTCTGTTTTGTTTTTTTGTCAGAACGTAACTGTCCTCGGCGGTGCGGTGAAGGAGCTGAACACGGCGGTCGCATTTTTGAAATAAAGCACCTGTGTATTGCCGTCGTCTGCGGAATACATAGCTTTCAGCTCGGGGTAGTTATCAAGCATATGCTCCTTGGCTTCAAGCCTGTCATCGTTCACAAGCTCACCTGAAACTCTGAGCCATGTACCGTCCTTGAAGGCGCAAAGCTCTGCTTTCGGATTTGCGGCAAGCTGCTTTGAGACGTCCTTTGACTTGCCTGTCTGAATGTACAGCTTGTCCTCGAAGATGTCTACCGTTCCGAAAGGTCTTACTCTCGGCTGGTCACCTTCGACGGTCGCAAGGTAATATGTACCTGCGCCTTTCAGAAAATCGTAAACTTCTTTCATTGAAAGATACCTCCTTTGATTTTTATTTTCCGATATTATTATGCCACAGTTCAAAGCAAAAGTCAATCGGAATATCTCAGGAGTCGTTTTCGTCAGGTATCTCTGCGCTGTACATATCGCTGACGACTATTTTTGTTTCATCGGTGAAAATAAGGGCGTTCTCATAGCTGTCGTATATCCGCACCGTGCCTGTTTTGTTCACGTATTTTCCGCCCTGTTTTCTTTCATCGGGGACAAAATATGTCACGGTGACGGTCGGCTGTTCGTCGAGGATTTCAAGCAGGCGGTTCAGATTCACATTAAGGTCGTTTACTTCGTCCTCCGTCAGCTCGATACGGCTGTCCACCAGTCTTGCTGTTTCATCGACTGCGTCGCCGTAGCCGACAAGCGCTGCAAACGGTGAAAACTGCGCAGCCCTGTCGGGCATCGGCATGGGGTATAGGTCGTCGTACTGAGGACGGGAGAAGTGTTTCATATAATCGTAGTTTTGAAGCATAGTTTTCACCTCGATAAGATAAATCAAAATTTGTGCTAGCGCGCACGGCGCTTGTCCGTCGCATATTCGTTTGTGGTGGCAG
>CAMZIK010000083.1 GCA_947307175.1 uncultured Clostridia bacterium | reverse complement strand
CAAGAAATCGGCTGCTAAGGGTGGCTGCGGCAAGTGCCAGGCTTCATGTCAGTCTGCATGCAAGACTTCATGCACCGTTGCAAACCAGAAGTGCGAGAGAGAGGCTTAAGCTGATACTTAGCTTGTAAAGGGGCATTGCGATGTCCCTTTAATTTTTTTGATGTGGAGGAAGTAAAAATGATACATAAATATAAGCTTGCAGGCTATAATGTCCTGCTTGATGTCAACAGCGGCGGAGTTCATATCATTGATGATCTTTCATATGATATGCTCGATAACGTTCAGCCGCCTTTTGAGGAGTCATGTCCCGAAAGCATAATCAATAAGCTTGGCAAGGTCTATGACAAGCAAGAGATCAAAGAGTGCTATGACGAGATAGTTTCTCTTTACAACGATAAGATACTTTTTTCTGAGGACGATTATGAGAAGTTTGCACTGACTTCTGTTGCATCACCTATCAAGGCAATGTGTCTGCACGTTTCTCATGACTGCAATCTGAGATGCAAATACTGCTTTGCCTCAACAGGAGACTATAAAGAAGGCAGAATGCTGATGAGCCTTGAAACAGGAAAGAAAGCTCTTGATTTCCTTATCGAGAAGTCAGGCGACAGAAAGTTTCTTGAGGTCGATTTCTTCGGCGGTGAGCCTACGCTCAATTTTGATGTTGTTAAGCAGATCGTTGAGTACGGCCGTTCAAGAGAAGCAGAGGCAAACAAGAAATTCAGGTTTACTATCACAACGAACGGCGTGCTTTTGAACGATGATATGATCGAGTTCATAAACAAGGAAATGAACAACGTCGTGCTTTCGATAGACGGAAGGAAAGAGGTCAACGACAGGCTCAGAGTCCGTGTTGACGGCTCGGGAAGCTATGACAGGATAGTTCCGAACTTTAAAAAGCTTGTTGCTGCAAGAGGTAATGATAAAGACTGGTATGTAAGAGGAACATATACAAAGTATAACCTTGACTTTTCAAATGATGTAATGCACCTTTACGAGCAGGGGTTTGATCAGATCTCGGTCGAGCCTGTAATGGCTGATCCTAAGATGCCTTATGCTATCACTCAGGCTGATCTGCCTGCAATATTTGATGAATACGAGGAACTGATGAAGAAGATAAATGAGGTGAGAGATGCGGGCAAGTTCATTAATTTCTTCCACTTTATGCTTGATCTTGATCAGGGTCCTTGTGCGATAAAGAGGCTCAGAGGCTGCGGCTGCGGCAACGAATATGTTGCGATCGCTCCGAACGGTGAAATTTATCCTTGTCATCAGTTTGTCGGAATTGAGGATTACAAAATGGGCAGCCTGAACGACGGTTCGTTCAACGAAGAGCTGAAAGGCAAATTCGCTGCTGCACATGTTTACTCAAAACCTGAATGTAAAAAGTGCTGGGCTAAATTCTATTGCAGCGGCGGTTGTAATGCAAACAACTATATTTATGCGGGCGATATACACAACGCTTATAAACTGAGCTGTGAGATACAGAAAAAGCGCCTTGAATGTGCTATTCTTATGAAAGCAGTAAAAATGCTCGATACTGCTGAATAAAAAATCACACCTTCTGCGATTTATTCCGCAGAAGGTGTTTTTCAGTTTTTGTTCTTTTTTCTTCCTGCAAGATAATCAATGCTGACATTATAATAATCAGCAAGCATTATGAATAAATGCATCGGCATTTCACGCTTACCACTCTCGTAAAGCTGATACTGCTGAGTTGTGATGTTCAGCGTCTGTGCGACCTGTTTTTGTGTAAGGTCGTTATCTTCCCGTATATCTCTCAGCCTTTGATAAAAATACATAAAAATACAGCTCCTGCTTTGTTTATTATGCAGATTTTATCATACATTCATACGAATGTTCTTGCAAATCATTCAAACGAATGATACAATTAATATGCAAACATTCATACGGATGATTTGAGGAGGTTTACATATGGGAGAAGCTGTAATCTGGATAGGCATTTTAGTTCTTTTTAGTTGTTTTTGGGGCTTCAGGTCAATGAACCTTATGAAAAGAAAAGGATATAACGAAGCAGGAAAATGGTTTATATGCGGTTTCTTACTATGGTTTATCGGTTTTATTATTGCAGCGGTACAGCCAAATCTGAATCTTCAAAAGAATCCAAGCGTTACTAATAACGAAAAATCACTCAAAGATAAACTTGCAGAAATAGATGAGCTTTACAACGATGGTGTTATTTCGAGATCGGAATATGATACTCGAAGAAAAAAGATACTTGAAAAGGTTTGAAAAGTAACAGAAGCGGTTGAAATCAGCCGCTTCTATTTTTTTGAATAAAACTTGATTTGCCTCCAATAATCATAACATCAAGCTATTGGAGGCAAATATGAATAGTATTATTTCAAAACTCAGAAAATCACTTGTTATCGGAGTATCCGCGGTTATTCTTTTATCAGCCGTATCGCAGAGCGTACTGCCGCAGAGCTGGTTTATCACGGGTACTTTCTTTTCAGATGAGGACAGCAGCAACAGTGTGACTGTTATTAACGATGATAGTGAAGACGTTGAATTCGGGTTCGGACTGTTTGATCTTATAGCTCGTTTGTTCGATTAACTGTACATATTACTGTACAGTTAAAAGCCTGTTTTCGTTGACATATTCTGCTTTGTATGGTATAATGCAAATAAGTAAATGTGCAGAAAGGGCGGGCTTTTGTATGATAAGATTTATTAACGGCGGAGCTGCGAGCAAACGTGAAGAATTATTTTTGAACGCTGTTTCCGATTCTGCAAAAAACGGAAGAAAGATCATTGTTATAATTCCTGATCAGTTTTCTTTTGAATACGACAAGAAGCTTTACGACAGGCTCGGTGCTGTAAGATTCAATAAGCTGACCACAGCCGGATTCAACAGGCTTGCCGAGCTGCTCGAAAACAGTTTTGGCGGCGGCAACGGTACGGGAAATGCCGGAGAAAACGCTAAGATCATTCTTATGTACAAGGCTGTCAGGACGTTAAGAGCCAGCGGAAAGATATGCTATTATACAAAGCTTGCTGATAAAAACGGACTTGAAAAAGGTGTTTTTGTCAGTCAGCTTATAGAACTTGTTCAGCAGCTGAGAGAAAGCGGTATCAGTAGTGAGACCGTTCTTGCAGCGGCGGAAAAGCTGAAGGGCAATCTTGCACAAAAGCTGACTGATATAGGCAGGATCTACGCTGAGTATATGGTCCAGCTTGAAAAAGCAGGTCTTCATGATACTGTTTCAAGCATAAGCATGGGTGTAAAGATCGCAAGGGAAAACGTATACTTTAAGGGCGCAGATGTATTTATTGACGCTTTTTCAAGCTTTTCATACGATGAGATGAAAATGATCGAGCTGTGTTTTTCGCAGGCTGATAACGTTACTTTATCTTTTGTCATTGACCCTGATTCAGTTAAAAACAGTATCCACCCGTTCAGACTTCCGCAGACGACCTTTGGAATACTGAAAAATATGGCTAAAAACAAAGGATATGAGGTAGTCGAGACTGAGGAAAGCGATGCCTTCAGCGAGGATATTGCGTTTGTCTGCAAGAATCTGCTCAATATATCAAAGCCTGTATTCAACGGCGATAATGATAATGTCAGGGTACTTAACGCCGATGATGTTTACTCTGAGGCATCTTTTGTCTGTGCGCAGATCAAACACCTTACACTTCAAGGATACAAGTATTCTGACATTGCTGTGATCCTTCGTAATATGCAGGAAAGCGGCAGCGTTTTTGAAAGCATGCTGGAAAAATACGATATTCCATACTTTATAGATAAAGCTGACCGTATCTCAGCTTCTTCGATAGTGCATTATTTTACTGCCATATTCAGCTGTATAACTTCACGGAAGTATAAGACTGAAAATATTCTGAAACTTGTGAAGTCGCCTTTCTTTTCGCCTAACAAGCATAATGCGAATATGATCGAGCAGTACTGCCTTAAATGGAATATCGACGGCGATATGTGGAGCAAAGAATACTTCGGGCTTGATATTTCTCTTGTCAGGGAAGAAAGCATGCTTGCTCACTTACGGACTATTGAATGTCTGAGAAAACGTATTATTGATCCTTTTGAAAAATTCAAGTCGGTTTGCAGCCGTGGTGAGATCCCTGCATCTGAAATGTGCGAAGCTTTCTTTGAGCTGCTTTCAGATATGGGTGTTTCACAGAGGACTTATTCAGTTGTTCGTACCGCATCGTTAAGTGGGAACGACACTCAGATCGAGCTTTCAAGAGGTTTAAGACAGCTTTGGAACTCTATTCTTTCGGCTGTAAAATCTATTTATGACTGTCTTGAAAATGATAAAATATCCTTGAGACAGTTTTACGAACTTTTCAGGGTCATGGTCTCTCAGCTAAGTGTTTCAAATCCTCCTCAGAAGATGGATTGTATTCGTATCGCAGATGCGTCACATTCAAGGCTGAGCAACATCAGGGCTGCTTTCATTTGTCAGGTGAATGACGGCGTATTCCCTAAAACAATAACAAATAATAGCTTGCTTTCGAGAGTTGATATTAGCCAGCTGCATGGCGCTTTCGGAGAACTTGGCAGCGATTCGGGCGGAATGTTTGCTGCTGACGTCAGAAATATCCTTATGCGTGAGGAGCTTTCATGCTATAATGCGGTCTCTGCTGCGACGGACAAGCTTTATATCACTTACATCAATGCTGATCTGACCGGTGAGGAAAAGCTGCCGTCTCCTATGGTTTTCGACGTTCTGAAATGCTTTGAAAGCAAGAAAAATGAAAAGATCTCCGAGATACCGTTTGATTTCTTTTGCACTTCTGAAAAGACAGCGTTTTACATTGCTTCGGAGCATTTTAATGATGCTGATCCTGATATTGCCGCTATAAAAACTTCACTTATGTCGGGCGAATATGCGTCAAGGCTCTCGGCTTTGAGCGCAGGCAGCGAAAAATTAGCTGAAAGTGCTAAAACCAAGGTCGACAAGCAGGTCAGCACACGTGTTTTCTTTGAAAACAATACCGCTAATATTTCGGCATCTCAGATCGATACATATTATAAATGTCCGTTCAGCTACTTCTGCAGATACGGTCTCAGGCTCAGACCTGTTGAGGTTATGGATATGAGTGCGAACCATAAGGGAACACTTGTACATAAAGTGCTGGAGATCATTTTTTCTCGAAAAGATGAAAACGGAGAGCTTTTCCTTATCAAAGACGACGAGGAAACAGATAAGCTGATAAAGAACATCATCACAGAATGCTTTGATGAGTATTATAATGAAACACTCGGCAGCGACTTTGGTAAAACTCGTGTATTTATTTATGATTTTAACCTTTTGAAGAACGTTACTTACACGATAGTAAAATATGTTCAGTCGGAGCTGCTTGTTTCCAATTATAAGCCTGAAGCGACCGAATATGATTTCGGAGCAGATAAAAACGGCAGATTTATAAAATTTGAGACCGATGACGGTATGACACTCAGTGTTATCGGTTCTATCGACCGTGTTGATAAGTCTGTCAGCAATGGAAGGAAATATATCAGGATAATTGACTATAAAACAGGAAAGATATACCTTGATAAAGCTCATCTTATGTGCGGACTTAATCTGCAGATGCTTATTTATCTTGATGCGTACCTGAAATGTGAGGACAGTCAGAACAATAGTGTTGCTTCGGGTATAGAGTATATGTCATTCGGTGAAAAGATCGAGAAATATCGTGACAGCAGCTGTACGCCTGAAAACTACAAGCAAATTGAGAAAGATGCTGTATTGAAAGCTTTTAAGCCAAAGGGCATAGTGAATGGCGCTGCTGATATTATACAGACTTTTGATAACGGAAGCAACACAAAACTTGTATATGCTCCTTTTAAAAGTGATCTGAAAACTACGGTATCGGGCGAAGAACTTAACGCTATCAGAAAATATGCCGAACAAAAAGTTTCAGATTTCGGAAATGCGCTGGAAAACGGCAGCTTTCCGATGAATGCAGTCGGAAATGTTTGTGATTATTGTGATTACAGAACAGTCTGCGGCAGAGATAAGTACGGTGATACTTCCGGTATCGAGGATAATAAGGAATTGCTTGAACAGCAGTTTGAAAGCAGGATAAATGAGATAATCAAGTCGGAAAAAGGGGGTGAGCAGGTATGAGCAATGTTAAATGGACAGATTCACAAAGCGCAGCAATTACTAAAAGAGACAGCGGTATAGTTGTTTCTGCTGCTGCGGGAAGCGGAAAGACTACTGTTCTTATCGAGAGACTTTCACAGCTTTTGCTTGACGAGAATAAAAAGATACCTGCTCAGAACCTGCTTGCTGTAACTTTTACAAACAAAGCAGCTGCGCAGATGAGAACAAAACTGAATAATGCTATTGATAAAGAGCTTATAAGATGCTTTTCTTCTCCCGATGAAAGAGAATCAGAAAAAAGCCGCTGGCTGCTGGAACAGAAAAACGATCTTCAGTTTGCTAAGGTCTCAACTATAAATTCTTTCTGTCTTGAATTTGTTAAGGATAATATCTCGAGCTTTGAGTTCCAAAGCGGACTCAGGATACTTGAGGAATCTACGGAATCAATGCTTTTTGACAAGGCTTGTCTGACAGCTGTTGAGGAGCTTTGCGAAAGGTCTGCCGATTCATACGGACGTATCTACAATGCTTTCGGAAATACCAACGATAGACTTGGCGATATACTTAGAAAAGTCTATCTGTTCATAAGGACCATTCCTTTCCGTGAACAATGGATCGAGCAGGCAAGATCGCCTTACAATGACAGTGGGTTAATTGATAAAGCCATAGATGAGTATTATGGTGAAAAGGAAGAAGCCATAAATGATCTTATTCAAAAACGTAATGCACTTGAGATCCTTGCGAGCAAGATCATTATATACAAGCAAGTTCCAAAATTCAATGCAAGTCTCGGCAAGGCGCTTGACCGCTTGAATGTTCAGCTGAATGAACTTAAAAGCAGCCTTGTTTCGAGAGAACTTGACAAGTATCTTTCATCGTTCAAGCCAAAAGCCAAAAAGCCTCCTTTTCAGCTGAATGCAGAAATAAGAAAAATGGAACTCGGAGAACGTATGCAGCTTTGCGATATGTGTACCGAGGCTTCCAGTATCGTTGCGGATATCAATTCCGGTATCGACAAGCTCTGCAAAGATGGAATACTGGCGGAACAGAGGATAATTGACAATCTTCACGAGGTATCTGAGCTGTTTGATATTATCATTGATCTTGTGCAAAGGATCGAACAGCTTATGTACGAAACAAAGCTTGAAAAAAATGCTGTTGATTTCTCTGACGTTGAGATGATGACAAAGGATCTTCTGGTCGAACTAAAAGACGGAAAGATCGTCAGAACGCCGCTTTGTGAGGAAATAAGAAAAAGCGGTGTCTACAAGCTTATAACCATTGACGAGTTTCAGGATGTAAACAATCTTCAGGAGCTTATATTCCGCGCGCTGTCTGACGGCGAAGATCTTGATCATATGGGCAGCAATGCTTTTGTTGTTGGTGATATTAAACAGGCTATTTATCGTTTCAGACAAACGAACCCGGAACTGTTCAGCAAAACTGTTGCTGATGCAGAAAAGGACTTTGATGATCTGTGCCTTATCAATCTTCAGGAGAATTTCAGGAGCAGGCAGGGGATAATAAGTTTTGTTAATTTCATCTTTTCCAGGATAATGTATCGTGAAATAGGCGGAGTCGATTATGACAGCACTCAGGAACTCAAATTCGGTGCAGAATATTATCCTGCTGCTGATAACGAGCAGTGCGTTGAACTTATGCTTGTCGACAGACATGACGGTGCAGGAAATGACGAAGAATTTGACGCTGTTGCAAATAAGATAAAGCGTGTTTTATCGTCAGAAGAATATACCGTCATGGACGAAAAGTCAAAGCAGATGCGTCCTTGCAGACCAAGCGATATTTGTGTTCTGGTGCCGACCAATCGGGGCGTTTCAAATATGGCGAAAGCGCTTGAAAGGGTAGGATTGAAGGCTTATTCTCAGGATTCCGAAGGTTACCTGAAAGCAAGCGAGATCACTCTTGCCTTGAATATCCTGAAGGTCATTGATAATCCTCTTAATGATATTGCAATGGCTTCTATGCTGATGTCACCTGTTTTCGGCTATACTGCAACTGAAATGATGCTTTTACACGAAAAGAGAAAAAGGAAAGACAGCAAAGGGAACAATGGGATATATACTGTTATTTCAAATGCTCATCTGTCATACATAAACAAGGTCGCAGATGATTTTGAATACGAAAGGGTATTTGACGATAACAAGGATCTGCAAAAGAAATGCTCACAGACATTTGAAATGATCGAGAGTTTTATTTACAGGGCAATGAGTACAGATCTTGAAAGGCTGATAAGATATATTTTTGATGCCACCGATCTGCTCGGAGTTACTTGTGCTTACCGTGACAGCAGCAAGAAAAGAGCTAATCTGCTTTTGTTCCTGCAATATGCGAGAGAGTTTGAGAACTCGGGAAATGAAGGCGTATCAGGATTTTTAAGGTTTATTGATTCTGTTTATGATAATGAAAAGGCTTTCAAACAGGCAGGAAGGATCACAGCTTCGGGCGAATGTGTCAATGTGATGACTTTCCATGCTTCAAAGGGACTTGAATTTCCTTATGTTTTTCTTTGTGATCTTGTACATAAGGGTAAGAAATCCAACGATAGTATCTATATGCATTACAAGGTAACGGATAATGAAGATGATCTGAATTATTTTGCTTTTGATGCATACGATCTTGCAAATCATATGATAAAAACAAACATACTTTACGGAAAGCTCTCAAAGCAGAATACTCTTGATGATAGAAGCGAAAAGCTGAGGCTTTTATATGTTGCATGTACAAGAGCGCAGGAAAAGCTGTTTATTTCCGTTTCTCCTGAATGCAACGGAAATATAAGGGCTTCAACTGGTAAACTGAGCCTTGAGAACACACTTGTCAAAACATCGCTGTGTTCTGATAAAGATGAACTTATTGAACATATCTCATCGTGTGACAATATGCTTGGCTGGCTTATGTGCGGACTGTCATTTGCAAATCTCGGAATGGATTTTGCAGCCTGGCTGAGAGATGACAGCTTTGAGAAAAAAGATAAATCGCTTGTGGACAAGGAAGGTCTTGAGGATATCGTTTGTGCAGTCGGAAAGCCAAAGCTTGATGTCGTTATAACAAGGCTTTCAGATGAGTCTGAGAGCGCACTTGCGGAAGAAAAAGCTGAAAGCAGAGCGTTTGATCCAAAACTTGTTGATACACTCAGACAGCGCTATATCGACGAAACTCAAAGATCAGACTGCGACCACGAAAGTGCTATGCTTCCATCTAAACTTTCTGTTACAGAGATCGTTCGTATTGAAAATGAGCAAAAGGCTATTTCCAAATTACCAAAAGACGAAACTGGTGATATTATCGGGTTTAATCCGGATTTCTTCCCGAGCCTGCCTAAACTTGATGAAAACAAGTCCAAGCTCACGGCTGCCGAAAGAGGTACATTTACGCATAAATTTATGGAACTTGCCGATTATTCTCTCGCAGAGCTTAGTGTCAAAGATGAGCTTGACAGGCTTGTCAAGGAAGGCTTCTTTACACCTAAAGAAGCAGGCGGTGTATACGTTGAACGGCTGAACGCTTTCTTTAACTCGGATTTTTATAATAGGATCAAAAACTCCGATGAAATAATGCGTGAAAAGAAATTCCTTGTTGCAATGAAAGATATTTCTGTTGACGATAAATACAGCGGAATAACCGGTGAAGACGGAATGATACAGGGTATTGCCGACTGCGTTTTTAAAGAAGACGACGGATATGTTATCGTTGACTACAAGACGGACAATTTCAAAGATGAAAGTGATATGGATAAGTACGGAACACAGCTTGAGTTTTATAAAGCTGCACTTGAGATAGTGCTCGGTCAGGAACGTGAGAATGGTACTATTGAAAAAGCAAACATCAAAAGCTGCTATATCTATTCGTTCAGGCTTGGAAAGGGCAAAGAATTTGTGCTTTAAGCTGAAATGTAAAAAAAGTGTTAACTGCTTGACAAAATGAGAACGGTATAGTATAATATTTGAGTAAACAAAGCAGAACATGATCCGTTCTCACCTTCAGCTAACGCAAAAAGGTCAACATCAGATCGCATTCATTGTGGTATTATGCGGGTACGGATCTTAGTCTGTACCCGTTTTTCATTTTATATTTTGGAGGTGCTGTGTCATTAGCAACAAGGAACATCAGATCAACGAAGATATCAAGGACAAGGAAGTCCGTTTGATAGGCGTTGACGGCAGTCAGCTTGGTATAGTAAGTGCAAGTGAGGCTCTTGATCTTGCATTCAAGCAGGATCTTGATCTGGTAAAGATCGCTCCGCAGGCTCAGCCGCCTGTCTGCAGGATCATGGATTATGGCAAATTCTGTTTCGAGCAGACCAAGCGTGAAAAGGAAGCGAAAAAGAATCAGAAGATCATCGATATTAAAGAGATCAGGATGTCTTCAACTATCGATACTCATGATTTCAATACCAAAGTCAATCAGGCTGTCAAATTTCTTAACGGCGGAGATAAGCTTAAGGTTTCTGTAAGATTCAGAAAACGTACTGTTGCTCATCCACAGTTCGGTGAAGAACTGCTGGCAAAGTTTAAGGAAGCTATTTCTGAGGTCGGTGTTGTTGACAAGCCATCTAAAATGGAGGGACGCAGTCTTGTTATGTTCGTTTCTCCAAAAGCTTCAAAGTAAATCATAATTAAGGGAGGATAAATTAAAATGCCAAAGATCAAAACACATTCAGGTGCAAAAAAGCGTTTCAAGGTTACAGGCAGCGGCAAGGTAAAGTTCCAGCATGTAAATAAGAGACACAGACTTACACAGAAAGACCACAAGCGCAAGAGGATCCTTCGCGGAGCAGCTGTGGCAGACAAGTCAAATCTGGACAACATCAAGATCCTTGTACCTTACAAGTAATAGCGAGTTGTAGGGAAACGATCAAACTAAAAATTTCAGGAGGTAATAACTATGGCTCGTGTTAAGGGAGCAATGATGACTCGTAAGAGAAGAAATAAAACTCTGAAGCTTGCTAAGGGCTATTTCGGCGCTAAGAGCAAGCACTTCAAGATGGCTAAAGAAGCTGTAATGAAGTCAGGACAGTATGCATATATCGGCAGAAAGGCAAAGAAGAGAGATTTCAGAAAGCTCTGGATCACAAGAATCTCTGCTGCTGCTAAGCTCAACGGTATGAATTATTCAACACTGATGAACGGTCTGAACAAGGCAGGCATCAATCTGAACAGAAAAATGCTGTCTGAGATAGCTATCAATGACCCAGCAGGTTTTACTGCTATCGTTGAGAAGGCAAAGGCTGCACTTTAATAAAACTGACACGCATGTTTTAACGGATATGCGTGTTTTGTTATATATTAAGGGTACAAAATTCGTGTAAAAGGCGGCGGTCACAGTGCATATTTCAAGCAGGGACAACCCTAAGATCAAGCAGTATATAAAGCTTGCTTCAAGTAAAAAATACAGGCGTGAAACAGGTATGTTCGTGCTTGAAGGTGCAAGACTGTGCAAGGACGCTTTTGATATGTGGCAGCATGGAAAGCTCGTAATATCAGCATGTTTTGCAACGCAGAAGGCTATCGAAAAGTATAGCGGATATATTGAACAGAAGTGGTTTTCGCAGCTGGATATGTTCTATACAGTAGATGAAGATGTTGCAATGAAAATGTCGGATTCGGAGTTCCCGCAGGGCGTTTTTATCATTGCTCGGAAAGAAGATAAATGCTTATCGGAGGACGAGATAAAGCCTGACGGTAAGTATCTTGTTCTTGATGATCTTCAGGACCCCGGCAACGTAGGAACGATACTGAGAACAGCTGAAGCTGTGGGCGTTGATGCAGTGATAATGTGCAATAACTGCTGCGAATTGTATAATCCGAAGGTGATCAGATCTGCAATGGGTTCTGCACTCAGGCTCAGTGTTATGTTGGGCGGCGATTTTAAAGGCACTGCTTTAATTCTGAAAAACAAAGGCATTAAAGTCTTTGCTTCGGTAATTGATAAAGATGCTGTTTCGGTGACTGAAGCTGATTACAGCGGCGGATGCGCTGTTGTCCTCGGAAACGAAGGCAACGGAATGTCTGCTGAAGATGTTGCGCAGTGTACGGGCAGGCTGACTATCAGAATGAAGGGTAATATGAACTCGCTCAATGTTGCAACAGCAGCATCTATCATACTTTGGGAAATGCGCAGAGGTGATAACTTGTGAATGACAAGCGAATAGTCTGGCTTTTGCTGCTAATGATATTTGGTGTCGGGAACCCACGTATATGGGAGCTTTCTGCAAATTACGACAGCGCTGAGGAATTTTATAAGGCGCTTAAAGATCATGAGGTGAGCGACCTTAACGAGAAGGAAAAACAGCTCGTTGACAAGCTTACGGAAAGTGATGCACAAAATATAATAGATGATTGCGCAGATAAAAATATAAATATATATTGTTATGAAAGTGAGGGCTATCCTCAGAGGCTCAAAGCTGTTGCTGATCCTCCGGCTGTTTTGTTCAGCTATGGTAACCTTGACTTTTTGAACCATATTACTGCGATCGCAGTTGTAGGTACAAGAGAACCTTCCGAGTATTCTGTGAGCATT
>CAMZIK010000082.1 GCA_947307175.1 uncultured Clostridia bacterium | reverse complement strand
CGGCTGATGAGGCGGAAACGGCTGAGCGAGCTGTTGAGGGCGGCGCTGAGGCTGGGCTGCCGATAATAGATGCTGAGGACGCCGAGGAAGCGGCGAAAATCGTTGAGGGAACGGCTGATGAGGCGGAAACGGCTGAGCGAGCTGTTGAGGGCGGCGCTGAGGCTGGAGTGCCGATAATAGATGCTGAGGACGCCGAGGAAAAGGCGGAAAGCGGCGAGGAAACGGCTGATGAGGTGGAGGACGCTGAGCGAGTTGTTGAGGGCGGCGCTGAGACTGGGCTGCCGATGATAGGTGCTGAGGACGCTGAGAAAAAGGCGGAAAGTGTTGAAGAAACGGCTGCCTTGGCGGAGACTGTTGAACAGGCTGTTGAGGGCGGCGCTGAGGCTGAATTACCGATAAAAGATGCTGAGGACGCCGAGGAAGCGGCGGAAGCGATCGTTGAGCCGAGATTTGCTGAGGCTGATGATGAGGACTTTGGCATACCGTTCAAACCGAATTACTGGGGAAGTCTGCGTTACTACTGGGGATATTCGCCTGTTGGCGATGACTCACAGCGAAACTGCTGGAGATACGGCAGGGTATGATCCGAAATGAGAGGAAATATATATAATGGAATTTGAAGATAAGCTGCCTATCGTTGAGGCGGTGCTGTTTGCAAGCGGTGAACCTGTGGACACGCAGAGGCTGTGCGAGGTCACGGGGCTTGTGGCAGACGAGCTTGAACAGGTGATGGGCGCACTTGATGAGAAATATGCAAAGGCTGACAGCGGCATTGAGCTTCTGCGGCTGGACGGGTCGTTCCAGCTGGCTACAAAGCAGGAGTATGCGCCGTGCGTGAAGTCGGCTTTGGAAATAAAGAAAAACTCGCAGCTGTCGCCTGCGGCGCTGGAGACGCTGACGGTGATAGCATACAATCAGCCCGTTACAAAGGGTTTTGTGGAGAATGTGCGTGGTGTGGATTCGTCGGGAGTTGTGAACTCGCTGGTGGAGAAAGGGCTGCTTGCTGAGGCGGGACGGCTTGATCTGCCGGGAAGACCGATCGCTTACAGGACGACTGACAACTTTCTGAGGTCGTTTCGGCTTTCGAGCCTTAAAGATCTGCCGCCGCTTCCCGAACAAAGCGAGCAGATAACTATTGACGAGATACTTGAAAACGCTGAAAACGAAATTGGGCAGGCTGATGAATAATCCGTGGGAAGAGATAAGCCTGAGTGATTACGAGAGCCATATGAGCCTTGACAGCGTAAGGCAGCTGCAGACGATGGACAGCCTGATGAAACAGCAGTTTGAGGCTTACCCCGTGCAGACCGCAATGGTGCTGGGTGTTGCAGGCGGAAACGGGCTTGAACACGTCAGCCGTGACAAGTTCACAAGGGTCTACGGCGTGGACATCAACGCCGATTATCTGAAAGAAACGCAGAGGCGCTATCCGCAGCTTGACGGCGTGCTGGAATGTGTGCAGCTCGACCTTATAAGCGAGTGCGAAAAGCTGCCCAAGGCGCAGCTGGTAATTGCCAACCTGCTGATAGAGTATATCGGCTATGAGGCTTTCAAGAATGCCTTGCTGCAAATTGCGCCAGACTATGTTTCCTGCGTGATACAGATTAACACCGACACAAAGAACTGGGTTTCCGATTCGCCTTATCTGCACGCTTTTGACAGGCTCGACGAGGTGCATCACCAGATGGAAGAAAAGGCGCTTGAAAACGCACTGGGCGAGATAGGGTATGATAAGATACTGCGCTCGTGTGAGAAGCTTCCATACGGCAAGGCGCTTGTCAGACTTGATTTTGCAAAATAAACTGAAAAAACTTTGAAAGGAGCTGATGACTATAATAGTTTTGTATATACTGCTTGGCATTATAGCTTTTATCGTCATTCTGCTCCATTTCTCTGTGCGTGCAACGGTAAAGGCAAGCAGGCAGGGCGTTGATATTAAAGTCAAGTGGCTGTTCTTTACGTTCTATCCGAGAAAGCCAAAGAAACCTAAAAAAGCCAAAAAGAAAAAAGGCGAACTTGATGCTCCTGCGGAGCAGGCGGCGCAGCAGCCAGACCTTTCGGAGAACGCTTTAGAGGAGTTCATAAAGGAAGCTGAGGAGGCTCAGCAGGACACAGAAGTCGAGAAAAAGACCGAAGAAACGGAAGATGAGGTCGTTGAAGAAGAAACAGTCTCGACCGAAGCGGAGACGGTAAAGACCAAGAAGAAAAAGGAAAAGAAAGAAAAACACAAAGCTGAACATGATACTGTCAGCGAGGAAACGACCGAGAAAAAAGGCAAGCTCGCTCAGCTCAAGGACAAATACAAGGCGATAAAGCCGTATATCCCGATGGGGTGGAAATACTTCAAGAAGATACTCAAGAAAATAAGGTTCACTAACATCACGGCTGATGTTACGGTGGGCAAGGAGGACGCTTACGAGGCGGCTCTTTGGTACGGCAAGGTGCAGGGGATAATCTTCGGCTCGGTAGGCTGGCTGTCCTGTATTTTTACGGTCAAGCTCAAACGCATTGATGTCCACTGCAAATTCAACGAGAAGATCACTGACGGAGAGATCTTCCTCAAAGTCAAGGTCAGACCCAGCACGATGATACACATTGCGTTCTGTCTGGGTATAAATTTCCTGCATATCTTCCTTAAGCAGCGCAGGCAGAGAAAGCGCAGGATCAAGGAGATACGCAAAAAGCGTGAAATGGCAAGAAAACAACAGCAAATGATTAACAATACACAGAAAGGTTGATAAAAATGAACGAAAGCACAAAGATCGAAGCACTGGTAAACACCGCCATGACTAAACTGCGTGAGATCGCTGATTGTCAGACGATAGTAGGCAAGGAGGTAGTTACGGCTGACGGAACGACGATAATCCCTATCTCTAAGGTATCGTTCGGCTTTGCATCGGGCGGAAGCGATCTGCCTACGAAGTGCAAGGACACATTCGGCGGCGGCTCGGGCGGCGGAGTTTCTATACAGCCTATGGCTTTTATCGTTATCTCAAAGGGTGAGGTAAAGCTGCTTCAGATGACTGCTAACGCTGACAAGGGCAACGCTATCATCAACATGGTACCTGAGGTCATTGACAAGGTGACTGCTTTCATCAATAAGAAAAAAGATGGAAAAGACGAGGGAAATGATACCGAAGAATAAGCTGAATTAATCCGCTCACGCCGCACAGAATAGTTTTAGATTCTGTGTAAAGGTGTGATGAGGATTGAACAGACTTTTCAGGGCGGCGGTGCTGTTTACGGCGGCTATCTGTACGATTTTTTGTACAGATAGTGCTGCGAGCGCTGACGAGATGCCCGAAATATCAGCAAGGGCGGCTATTGTCATAAATGCAGAAACGGGAGAGATACTTTTCCGCAAGGACGCTGACAGGAAGCTGCCTATGGCGAGCACGACAAAGATCATGACAACGATACTTGCGATTGAGCATGGACGGCTCGACGAGCAGTTCACGGTCGATGCGCAGGCGGTCAGGACGGAAGGCTCATCTATGGGGCTTTCGGAGAATGACAAGGTGACTTTGCGTGCGCTTTGCTATGGAATGATGCTGCCAAGCGGGAACGATGCAGCGAACTGCACAGCGGTAAGGGTATCGGGAAGCGTGGAGAAGTTCGTGGAGCTTATGAACGAAAAGGCGAGGGAGCTTGGGCTGAATGGCACGCATTTCGTTACGCCTTCGGGGCTTGACGACTACACGGACGAGCATTACTCTACGGCTGCGGACATGGCGAAGCTGACAAGATATGCGATGAAAAACGAAACGTTCAGGGAGATCTGCGGAACAAAGAAGGTCAAGCTGTGTTTTGGTGATCCGCCTTACGAGAGGTGGCTTACAAACACAAACAAGCTGCTGAGCAACTGTCACGGTGTTATCGGCGTGAAGACGGGCTTTACGGACAAGGCGGGAAGATGCCTTGTTTCGTGCTGTTCGAGAAACGGGGCGGAGCTTATCTGTGTTACGCTTTCAGACAGGAACGACTGGCAGGACCATTCAAGGCTTTACGATAACTGTTTCAGGTACGTTTCGAGAAAGACGCTGAATGCAGGGAGCGGAGCTTTTGAGCTGAGCGTTGTGGGTTCGGACAGGGACAGCATAAAGTGTTATGCCGAGCCTGCGGAGGTCACGCTTTTAAATGGCAGGGAAAAGGACGTAAAGGTCATAGTTCGTCTGCCGCCATTCGTTTATGCGGATGTAAAAAAGGGTGAACAGGTCGGCTGTGCGGAGTTCCGGTACGGCGGAGAGGTCATTGCGAAAAGCGGTATTTACGCTGCGAGCGATGCGGAGTATGCAAAGGCGGAATGCAAGGGCTTTCTTGAAGATCTGAAATCGATGCTGGTCGGATTCTTTTCCGGCTGATAAGATCCTGCTGCGGCAGGATTACATAGTCAAGGAGAGTTTATGGAAAAAGTAAGGATACAAAAAATTATAGCAGACAGCGGATTATGCTCACGCAGAAAGGCGGAGGAGCTTATTGAAAAGGGTGCGGTGAAGGTGAACGGGCACCCGTGCAAGCTCGGAGACAAGGCGCTGCCGGGCAAGGATATTATTTCGGTTAACGGTGAAAACATCACAGTTGAAAAGAAAAAGCGGCTGTATTACATAATGCTCAACAAGCCCCGTGGATACGTTACGACGACAAGCGATGAGCTTGGCAGGAAGTGCGTTACGGAGCTGCTTTCGGACGTTCCTGAGAGGGTCTACCCGATAGGGAGGCTGGACAAGGACTCGGAAGGCTTGCTTTTATTTACCAACGACGGAGGCTTTGCAAACGACATCATGCACCCGTCGAGGCACATTTCAAAGACTTACCGTGTGACTGTCAGACCTGATATTACCGAGGATCAGCTGGTCAGGCTGGCTTCGGGCGTTGAGATAGACGGCAGGAAGACGCAGGAATGCAGCGTTGTTGTGCTTGACAAGCAGGTCGGCAGGGTAGTGCTTCAGATGACGATATTTGAGGGCAGGAACAGGCAGATAAGAAAAATGTGCGAGGCGGTGGGTCTTGAGGTCGCAAGGCTCAAACGCACTTCGATAGGTCCTGTCAAGCTCGGTATGCTCAAGCCAGGTACGCACAGAGAACTTAAACCCGATGAGCTGAGAGCTTTGCGAAATGCGATAACCAAGAAGTAAATGCGGGTACGCTTTTGGTGTTTTGCTGGGGGAAACCCTTTTGAAAAAGGGTTCTCCCCCAGACCCCTATCCTAAAACTTTTATAGATTTTCGGTGGTAGGGAGTTTTACTCCCGACCGCCGAAAATGTGTAAGAGTTCAGAAAAGAGAATATGAGAAGAATCTTTTCAAGAGAGCTGCTCTCAGCAAAAAAACACCGAGAGGGTATCCGTAATTACATTTTTGGCTGGCTAAGCGGCGGTTTTTGGGTTTGGGGAGGATAAGATAACAAACAATATGTTGAAATCTGTTCTTCAAAATGTAAAATTATAATTAACGATAGAAATTCGCTTGTAAATGCCTGAAAAAAATAGTATAATGTTTTTTGTATAGTGCAATTATCATAAGTGATAATATATTTTTTGAATGGAGGATGTTGTATGTCTGATAAGGTATTGGATCTTGCTCAGCTTCAGGCGGCTTCGGCTGCGGCGAGCGACGCAAGAAACAGGCTTACATATTTGTTCGACGATGGAAAATTCACTGAGCTTGACCCGTTCGCTATGAGCGGCGAGGAGCTTTCGGGAGTAGTGACCGCTTTCGGTTATGTCAATCAGAACCCTGTTTATGCGTTCTCTCAGGACATTAACGTGAAGAAAGGTGCTATGACGGAGGCACACGCAAAGAAGATCTCAAAGGTTTACAGCCTTGCGGCTAAGACGGGTGTTCCCGTAGTTGGCATTTACGATTCGTTCGGTGCTGATGTGAGCAATTCTTTCTCTGCTCTGACGGCTTACGGCTATCTTCTTTCAAAGGTATCCAATCTTTCGGGCGTTGTTCCGCAGATAGCTGTTGTTGCAGGTACTTGTGCAGGCTGTGCGGCTATGCTGGCTGAGTCTGCTGATCTTACGATTGTTACAAAGGACAGCGAGCTTTATGTTGCTGCGAACGCTGACATAAAGGACATCGCACAGAATGCTGCTGAAAACGGCACGGCTTGTGCGGTATGCGAGGACGACAAGGCGGCTGTTGAGTTTGCAAAGGAGCTTATCACAAAGCTTCCGCAGAACAACCTTTCACCTGTTCCGATGTATGAGTTTGACGAGCCTGTGTTTACAGGCGCAGACAATGCGGAAGATGCAGTCAAGAGCATTTTTGATGCTGAAAGCGCAGCAGAGCTTTATAGTGACTTCGGAAAGGCTTCATATGTAGCACTTGCAACACTGGGCGGTGCAACGGTCGGCGTTGTGGCTACGAACAAGACAAATGACAAGCTGACGAGCGCTGACTGCTCGAAGATAGCAAGATTCGTAAGACTTTGTGATGCTTTTGCAGTTCCTGTTGTTACGCTTGTTGACACGGAAGGCTTTGAGGCAAACGATGCAACTGAGATGCAGGGCGCTGTAAAGGATATGGCTAAGCTTGCACACGCTTACGCTGAGGCTACGACGATCAAGCTTGCGGTAGTAAGCGGAAAAGCTTGCGGTCCTGCTTTTGTGGCACTTGCAGGAAAGGGAGCTAACGCTGATCTAGTTTACGCTGCTCCGAATGCAGTTATAAGCGCACTTGATCCGATAACTGCTGTTGAGTTCATGCAGCACGACGAGCTTAAAGGCGCAGGCGATCTGACGGCTAAGAGAAACGAGCTTGCTGCAAAGTTTGCAAAGGAAAATGCGAGCGCTGTGCTTGCGGCGGCAAACGGCTGCGTTGACAATGTAGTTGATATGAGCGCTGTACGTGCGGCACTTATCGACTCTGTCGAGATAATGGCAGGCAAGAGAGTTACGAATCTGCCGAAGAAACACGGCAATATCCAGCTTTGATAATTGAAAATTATAATACAGAAATGGTGGTTTTACATATGAAAAGATATAACATTACAGTAAACGGTAAGGCTTATGATGTTGCAGTTGAGGAACTCGACGCTGGCGCTGCTGCAGCTGCTCCTGCTCCTGCTGCCGCTGCTGCTCCTGCTCCTGCCGCAGCTCCTGCAGCTCCTGCTGCACCTGTTGCAGAGGGAACTAAGGTCACGGCTCCTATGCCGGGAACTATCCTTGACATCAAGGTAGCTGTGGGTGACACTGTTGCTTCGGGTCAGGCTATCTGCGTACTTGAGGCTATGAAGATGGAGAACGATGTAAACGCTCCATGCGCAGGAAAGGTCCTGAGCATCAACACCACCAAGGGCTCGGCTGTTGAGACAGGCGCTGTTCTTGCTGTTATCGGCTGAGATACGACTACAAATTACGAAAGGACTTAAAGGATAATGGCAAAGCTTAATATAACCGAAACTGTGCTGCGTGACGCACATCAGTCGCTGCTTGCAACGAGAATGTCAATGAATGATATGATAGACATTCTTCCCGAACTTGACAAGGTAGGCTTTTATTCCGCTGAGGTATGGGGCGGCGCTACTTTTGACTCCTGCATCAGATTCCTTAACGAAGACCCCTGGGAGAGACTGAGAATAATCAGGAGAGAGATGCCAAACACCAAGCTGCAGATGCTGTTCAGAGGACAGAATATGCTCGGATACCGTCACTATGCGGACGACCTCGTTGAGTATTTCGTTCAGAAGTCTATCGCTAACGGTATAGACATAATCAGGATCTTTGATGCCCTCAACGACATCAGAAACCTTGAAACTGCTATCAAGGCTGCCAACAAAGAGGGCGGACACGCTCAGGTAGCTATTTCTTATACAACGGGTGAGGTCTTCACTCACGAATACTATGTTGACTATGCTAAGCGCATAGAGGCTGCAGGCGCTAAGTCGCTGTGCATCAAGGATATGGCTGCGCTGCTGACTCCTTATGAGGCTTCAACTCTGGTCAAGGACCTCAAGGCTGCGGTAAGCATTCCTGTTCAGCTGCACACGCACTACACATCGGGTCTTGCTTCGATGTGCATTATGAAGGCTGCTGAGGCAGGCGTTGACGGCGTTGACACGGCTATGTCGCCTCTTGGAAACGGTACATCTCACGCTCCGACAGAGTCGGTGGTTGCTGCTTTCCAGGGAACTGAGTACGACACGGGACTTGACCTTGTTCTGCTCAACGAGATAAGAGAATATTTCATGAAGCTGAGAAAGAAGTACATAGACAGCGGATTGCTCGACCCTTCGATGCTCGCTTCAAACACAAAGGCTCTGCTTTATCAGGTGCCTGGCGGAATGCTTTCGAACCTGCTTTCACAGCTCAAGCAGGCAGGCAAGGCAGATCAGCTTGAGGAAGTTCTCAAGGAAGTTCCGAGAGTTCGTAAGGATTCGGGATTCCCGCCGCTCGTTACTCCGACATCTCAGATCGTCGGCACACAGGCTGTGTTCAACATCATCACGGGCGAGAGATACAAGACAGTTACAAAGGAGTTTAAGGGACTTGTCAAGGGCGAGTACGGAAAGACTCCTGTGGAGATAGATCCTGAGTTCCAGAAGATGATACTCAAGGGCGAGGAGCCTATCACCTGCAGACCTGCGGATCTGCTTGAACCTGAGTTTGAGACAATGAAGAAAGAGGCTGCTGAGTGGACAGAGCAGGAGGAGGACATCCTCACATATGCTATGTTCCCGAAGGTCGCTCCGAACTTCTTCAAGGCTCGCAGGGACAAGAAATACGGTGTGGATTCCAAGCATTCAGATGCAGAAGGAAAGGTTCACCCAGTTTAAAACAATATCAGCCGACGGCGAAAACTGTCGGCTGTTTTTTCTTGCAAAAAGCTTTGAAATGTGGTATACTGAAATGCAGTTGATAAGCAAAGGAGTTATTTTTGAATGAACAAAAAAGAAATAAACGAGATAAAGAGAAATCTTGACAAGGACAGCGGATTTTTTACGATAAATCATGTTGTGACCGCCTGCATTGACGCAGAAAAAAAGATAAAGTGCATGAGCAACCAGATGAACAATCTGATCGCTGAGGACGAAAGCGAGCTTATCGTGGCTTATCTCAAAAAGATACTTTCGGGTTCTATCGGCAAGAATCTGCTTGAATATCATTTCCCCAACGACGCTTATCTTGAAGGCGGCGCACAGCTTTTCCTCAACGAAGTGCTGAGAAGCAAGCTGACCGATGAGAAACTTGTTAAGAAGTACATCGACAGGATCGTTGAGAAAATGGAATACATATCGACTTACACTATTTTTGTGGCGCACTGCACTTATGCGGTCATCAACAAGAACAAAAACCTTGAAAGCGACATTGAGAGCGACAGCAACTACAACTTCCTGATAACTGCGATATGCCCCGTGAACCTGCGCATCGACGGGCTTATCTACGATGAGCAGTCAAATTCCATCGCCAAGAAGGACACAGCCGACAGGATAGTTGACCCGCCGACAGACGGCTTTCTGTTCCCGCTTTTCTCGGACAGACAGTCTGACATCAACGGTGTGCTTTATTACACAAAGAACGCCAAGAAGCCGAATTCCTCGATAGTTGAGGAGCTGCTTGGTTGCGAATACTCGATGAGTGGTGTGAGCGAAAAGGCGACTTTTCATGCGATAATGAATAACGTTTGCGGCGAGGAGCTTGACCTGAAGGTTATAAACACAGTCAACAACAAGATCCAGGACATCATTGACCGCAATGCTCACGAGACGGAAATACCCACTGTCAACAGCAAAGACATTTCAGCTATCCTGTGGGAGTCTGGCATCAGCCAGCAGAAACTCGAACATCTGCCGAAAGTCTACGAAACGGCTCTGGGCGAAAAGGAGCTGACCTGTGCAAATCTTGTGGATAAAAAAACGGTGCTTACTGTTCCTGGCGTTACGGTGAACATCTCAAAGGACGGAATGGAAAGAGTGCGCACTCAGACGGTCGGCGGAAAGAAATGCCTTGTCATCGAGCTTGACGAGGACAAGATGTCTGTAAACGGGCTTGAAACCAAACTTGAACAGGCAAGGCAGGAACAGACGGTTTAAAACAAAAAAGGTCGGAGAAATCAGTCTCCGACCTTAGTTTTTTTATTCAAGTGTCATTAGTGTGAAGCAGCCGTTTTCAAATATCACATAGCTATGGGCTGAGTTTTCCTTTGGTATTGCAACTGAGCCGCAGTTGACGTAGGTAAAGCCTTTGCAGTCCTTTATCATTGGGACATGGGTATGTCCGCAGAGCAGATATTCGTCAGGCGAAAGCGGCGGAGGTGAATCGGGTGAGAACTTGTGCCCGTGAGTGAGAAACATCTTGCAGCCGTCGGCATATATCCAGCAGTAATCTGCAAGAACGGGAAAATCAAGTACCATCTGGTCTACCTCTGTATCACAGTTGCCTCTGACGCAGAGTATCTTATCTTTAAGCGGATTGAGCATTGTGATGACCTGTTTCGGCTCATACTCCTTGGGTAAGTCGTTTCTCGGCCCGTGATAGAGGATGTCTCCGAGAAGGACGAGTTTATCGGCTTTGCTCTTTTCAAAGGCTTCGAGCATTTTTCTGCACCAAAAGGCAGAACCGTGTATATCAGATGCGATAAAAAGCTTCATATCAGCACTCCTGCATTTGCTTTACGAACTCATTATAATGCGGTTTTACGGCGTTATAATACTCACAGCCCTTTTTGCGCTGGAACTGCTTGACCATGCTTATGTAGAAATCCTTTTTGCTTGCTGTTGATCCGATACATTGACGGATAGTTTCGATATCGGAGGGTTCGCACAGACCTGCGAGCAGCTCGGTGAGCTTATCGGGTGTTTTTTCGGGTTCGGGGATCGGAGCGCTTGCTTCGGGATTTTCTTCGAGGTACTTATCCTTTAGCTTGAGATACCTGCTTTTGATGGCTTTATAGATGTCAGAGCCTTGCTGCTTATATATCTTTGCGAGAGAGTTGTGGAACTCCTCCTTTGTCTCGGAAGCGATAAACAGGCTGCGGATATTATCATAATACTGCGTTTCGCAGGTGCCTTCGAGCAGTTCGGAGAACATTTCGTCAAAGCTGCGGGCTTTAGATCTCTTAGCTTTTTTAGCAGGCTGTTTCTTAGCTTTTTCCTGTTTTATCGGCTCGGCTTCGGTTTCGGCTACGGCTTGCTGAGGCTGTTCGGGCTGCGGCTGAGGCTCTGCCTGCTCAAGCTCGTTATCAAGTTCAAGCTGTATTTCTTCGATATTCTCTTCGAGCCTTTCCTGCTCGGAGATGATGCTTTCGTATTCGATAGCGCCTTTTATAGTTCTTGTACGGTAAACGAGGGTGCTGGGAGCGTCGATATATTTTCCGCACCAGAATGCGTGCAGGAAATCGAAGCCCTTATCGTTGCTTATAACGAAGATATGGGTATAGGTCTCCTTTGCGACCATGAAGCCCAGCAGCGTGGAGAGCTGGAAATCAAGGGCATTCTTTCCGCCGACGCTGACTTTGAAATACTCTATGTCGGCTTTGGAGGAAAGCACTTTCTGGTGCATCTCAAAGGAGAGAGTATCGGAATTTTCGCTGAAAAAGATTATGACGTTATCTGTCTCTTCGAGCTTGTCTATACCTTCAAGACCTTTTGATTTAACGTTTTCAAAATCCACAAGATATATCTTCACTTGATCTGTCCTTTCTGTGTTGGATTAGTGTGTGCTGCGCTTGAATTTGATGAAGACGAGTGCGAACAGAATGAAGAATCCGCCGAAGAACAGTCCTACGGTGATATAGATCCTGGTGTTGCTCATTTTCGGGGTCTTACTGTCATCGGATTTTACCTCGACCATTTCTTCAAAGGAATACTTGCTTGTTCTGAGCTGTTTATCCACAAGCTCGGAGATGACCTTATGTCCTTCGGCATTGGGGTGGATATCGTATTTGTCGATATTGGTATACTCGCTGCTTTTGCCTGCAAAGGCTGTATGGACATCACAGACGATATAGTTCTGTTCGCCGTTTTCTTTCTTTGCGTGGTCGTTGATTATCTTGTTCAGCTCGTCTATCTTTTCGCCGATCGTCTGCGAGATCATTGCAAGGCTTTCGTTTGAATCAAGCGGATTGTACACAGTCTGCATCACGATCACGGTATTGGGAGCTTTATCTCTGATATAGCCGATGATCTTATCGAGATTTGAGGCGAATTTCTGAAGGTTGGTGCTTATCTGCTCGAGCTTTTCGTTGATCTTTACGAGGTTTGAAGGGAGCATGAGCTTTGCTTTGCTGAAATTCTTCATATCCTCCGGTGTTTTGAGCCCGAGGTCGTTTTCGACAAAGTCAAGCGCCGGTCTCATAATATCATTTCCGCCGATGGAGATGACTATTGCGCTGCTGCTGAGGACATATTTGTCAAGGGAAGCGTTTGTGAGGCTTCCGAGCAGGTCATCGGAAGTAAAGCCTGATACGGCTTTATTGCTCAGCTTCATTGTGCAGCTTTCGGGGAGCTCTTTGGTATACTTTTCGGCGAGGATAGAGGCATAGCAGCCTTTAGGTCCGTTGTCAGTGCCTGTATAGCCTTCAAGCCCGACGCCTGCGGCTATGGAATCACCGAGTACGACGAGGTTGGGCGGGACATCGACTTCTTTTTTTACGACCTGCATCGAGGTGTCTGCGAAGCAGGTGATGCTGAAGGATACTGCGATTACGCAGACGAGCAGGGAAGATATTATTCTTTTAAACATAGAGTCCTCCTGTGGTATATGTTTTATACAAATGTGAAGCTAAGATAAATCAGAATTTATATTATTAAACAAGTGTGTGTCCGAAGGGGTTTGGGGGCGATCGGAAAGCCCCCAAAAACAAGAACTCGACATCTGTTGTTCAAGCCGCCTTTACGCAGGCGGCTTGAGGCGGCTGGCGTTACCACGGGGCAAGGGAAAGCCCTCTCTTACAGGGCTTTCCCTCTGTCAAAACAGTCCACAGGACTGTTTTGACATTCACCCTTTGCCGTGCGCCTGACGTAAGGGATTTCGCTCTCTGCGGAGAGCGA
>CAMZIK010000081.1 GCA_947307175.1 uncultured Clostridia bacterium | reverse complement strand
CTCTGAGAACAGACTCAGGCGCAATGTCATCTGCGATGATCGTTTTTGCGATGAGAGTTTCTATCCTGCGCTGGATAAACCTTTTAAGCGGTCTTGCGCCGAAATTCTGGTCGTAGCCCTGCTCGATAACTGCGCTCTTGGCTGCATTGGTTACTTCGATGGACAGATGCTTGTTTTGCAGGCGCTTTTGCAGGTCACCGAGCATAAGGTCAACTATCTTGTCTATCTGCGAACGCATCAGCGGTTTGTAATAGATTATCTCATCAAGGCGGTTGAGGAACTCAGGTCTGAACTGCTGGTGGAGCAGCTCCTCGACCTTTTTACGTGCGTCTTCGCTTATCTCGCCGTCCTCGCCAATGCCTTCAAGGATATACGGTGAACCGAGGTTTGATGTGAGTATGATGATAGTGTTCTTGAAATCGACGGTTCTGCCCTGTGAGTCGGTTATCCTGCCGTCATCAAGCACTTGCAGCAGGACGTTGAAGACATCGGGGTGGGCTTTTTCTATTTCATCGAGAAGAACTACCGAATAAGGCTTTCTGCGGACTGCTTCCGTAAGCTGACCGCCTTCCTCATAGCCGACATATCCCGGAGGCGCTCCGATCAGTCTTGATACGCTGAATTTCTCCATATACTCGGACATATCTATCCTTACGATGTTGTTCTCGTCATCGAAAAGCGCTTGTGCAAGGGCCTTTGCAAGCTCGGTTTTTCCTACGCCCGTAGGTCCGAGGAACATGAACGAGCCTATTGGCTGTGAAGGGTTTGCTATGCCTGCACGGGAACGAAGGATAGCCTGCGAAACAAGCTCGACCGCTTCGTCCTGTCCTATGACACGCTTATGCAGTATATCAGGCAGGCGAAGAAGCTTATCCCTTTCGCTCTCAACAAGCTTTGAAACGGGGATACCTGTCCAGCGCCCGATTATCTTTGCGATCTCTTCCTCGGTGACCTTATCACGCAAAAGAGTGTTCTTCTCGGCGGAGGATTCGGCTTTTGCTTCCTCCTCGGCGAGTTGAGCCTGCAATTGCGCCATTTTGCCGTATTTCAGCTCTGCGAGCTTGTTCAGGTCATACTCACGCTCGGCTTTCTCGATGTCCTTGGAGCAGGCTTCGATGTCCTCACGCAGCTTGCGCACTTTGGAGATAGCGTTCTTTTCGTTCTCCCATTTTGCTTTCATCTGGTTGAACTGCTCACGCATCTCGGCAAGCTCCTTCTGTACCTCGTGAAGATGCTCAACGGCAAGCTTGTCGTTCTCTTTTTTGAGGACGGTCTCTTCTATCTCGTGCTGGAGTATCTTTCTGCGGATCTCGTCAAGCTCGGTAGGCATGGAGTCCATTTCCGTTCTGATGAGTGCGCAGGCTTCATCGACAAGGTCTATCGCCTTATCGGGAAGAAATCTGTCGGAGATATATCTGTTTGACAGGACGGCTGCGGAAATAAGCGCCTGATCCTGTATTTTAACGCCGTGAAAGACTTCATAGCGCTCCTTCAGACCACGCAGTATCGAAATGGTGTCCTCGACTGTCGGTTCACCGACCATTACCGGCTGGAAACGTCTTTCAAGTGCGGCGTCCTTTTCGATATACTGGCGGTACTCGTTGAGAGTAGTCGCACCGATGCAGTGCAGTTCGCCTCTTGCGAGCATTGGTTTGAGCAGGTTGCCTGCGTCCATTGCGCCGTCAGATTTGCCTGCGCCGACGATATTATGAAGCTCGTCGATGAACAGGATTATCCTGCCTTCTGATTTTTTTATTTCCTGAACGACTGCCTTGAATCTCTCTTCAAACTCGCCTCTGTACTTTGCTCCTGCGATGAGAGCGCCCATATCCAGCGAAAACAGCTGTCTGTCCTTGAGATTGTCGGGGACATCGCCTGCAACGATACGCTGGGCAAGTCCTTCTGCGATAGCGGTCTTTCCGACGCCGGGCTCACCGATAAGGCAGGGGTTGTTCTTGGTCTTTCGTGAGAGTATTCGGATAACGTTTCTTATCTCACTGTCACGCCCGATAACAGGGTCAAGCTTATTTGCCCGTGCAAGCTCGACAAGATCCTGACCGTACTTTTTAAGCACATCGTAAGTCTCCTCGGGGTTCTGGCTGGTGACTTTCATATTTCCTCTGACCGACTGAAGCTCCTGCAGGAACTCGTTCTTGGTGATGTTAAAGGTGTTGAACAGCTTTTTCATCTCGCTGTTGGGCTGGTTCAGCATACCGAGAAACAGATGCTCGACAGAGACATACTCGTCCTTCATTCTCTCTGCGCAGGATTCTGCATCAGCGAGCGACCTGTCCAAATCATTGGACACATAGACGGAATCGGCAGCTCTGCCGCCCGACATCGTTACCTTCGGGATAGCGTTTATGGACTGATTAACGGCGAGCTTGAAGTTCTCGGAGTTAACGTCCATTCTGGTGAGCAGCTGCGGTATAAGCCCGTCCTCCTGCGTGAGCAGGGCATAGACGAGGTGCTGCTGGTCAACGGTCTGGTTGCCGTAGGTAGCGGCGACAGACTGAGCGCTCTGTATTGCTTCGATAGATCTCTGAGTTAATTTCTGTGCATTCATTTTATTTCCTCCTGTTCTGTTTTATAGTATCAGTACACCTTGCGAAAGGTAGTTTTTATATGTCTTCTCGGTGAGCTTTGCGGCAAGCTGCGGGTCGGCGAGATTATCGAAATACTGCTGGATACAGCTGTCCATAAGCTCGATATAGCGCCCGATCGCTCTGCCTATGTCTTCATCGGACAGGCTTTCCTGCTTTGGCGAGAAAAAGTCTCTTGTAAAGCGTCCCTGCGAGATGCTGCTGGGGAAGCCTCCTGTGAAAAGGTGCGAAAGGTGCGCTTTTTCAAGGTCCTGCCAAAGCACAAAGAATCGCTCGACTATACCGATAAGTTCGGCTGAAGTCGTTCTGAAGCGGACGATCAGCCGTCCGACCTTGCCGCCGAAGTCTCTGGCAAGTTCAACAGAGTAGCGTATCGTCGGGCGGTATTTATACCGCAGCAGCGATTTGACCGACATCATCGAGTCGCTTGGCTGCTCAACGAGCTGAAAGCGGCTGTTCATAAGGCTCTGCATTGCGGCAAATATCTCTTTCATTCGCATTTCGGGCGTATTCAGTTCAAGCTTCTGTGCAAGTATGGTATTGATGAGGCTGCTCCTGCTGGTGTTCATCGTCAGGGCAAGCTTATCGACCTCATTGACCACGTCATCGTCAAGTACAAGGCTGTAAACGCTTTTGGACATTCTTCGTCACCTCTTTATCGTATTCTGATTTTAGTATATCACAATTATATAATTTGTCAATAGGATTATATAATCGAGCTTACGAATTATATAACTGCACAAATAAAGTGCTGGCTTTTTGTGCATAATTATGCAAGTCGAAAAAACAAAAGAGGACAGCCTAAGCTGTCCTCAGTTCCTGTATATTTACGGATTAGCGTATACGCTTGTGATGCCGAGATATTCCTCAAGGCAAAGCCCGCTTGCTTCAACGCTCTTTGCAAGCTCAGGGCTGCCGAGGTATCTGACGTGCCACGATTCAGCCATATAGCCTGTTTTGCTTTCCTTGTTTGCTTTGTATCTGATTATAAAGCCGTACTCTGTGCAGTGCTGTCTGAGCCACTTTGCAGCAGGGGTGTTGTCAAATGCGCTCGAAGCCATATTTATATCTATTGCAAGCCCTGTCTGATGCTCGCTGTATCCCGGTCTTGCGGAATATCTGTCCGCTGCCTCTTTTCCGTCACGTGCTGCATAGCTGTTGTAGAGATACTGCTGTGTCGCATAGCTCCTGTAACCCGAACAGCAGGCAAGGTAAACGCCGTCCTGATAAGCTGCTGCCTGCATTTTCTGATATGCGGCGGCAGTATTCCTTTCAAGATACTGATAGCTGTCGATAGGTACAAGGTCGGGAACATAGCTTGCCGGCAGACCGTAGGTCTTGTTTGCGATGAGTATGCCGTTTACATATGTAACGCCGTTTTTAGTCTCGATATTTGAAGGACCGACAGGCTGCGTAGCCTGTGTTGTCTTTTTGGTTTGTGCAGTGGTTGAAGGGGTAGTGGTCTGCTGCTGTTGCGTCGTTGTTGCAGCGGTCGTGCGTTTCGTAGCTGCAGCGGTTGTCTGCTCCTCAGTTGTGGTAGTAGTATCCTCTGTGGTATCCTGCTCTGTGGTAGTCGTTTCCTTAGTCGTAGTGGTTTCCCCCGATGTTTCGCTTTCAGACTGTGATGTGGTATCACTTGCGGAAGTCGTTGTTTCAGATGTCGTTGATCCTTCGGTCTTCGTCTGTGAAGCTGTGGTCATGCTGGTGTCATTTTCGCTTATTTCAGAACCGCATTTTGTAAGCAGTACGACTGAACCTGTAACGACTGCCAAGAGTGCAAGTACTCCGCAGATCTGCCTTATGCGGTATTTGTTGCGCTGTGCAAATGATCTTTGCGGCTTGTGTTCGTGCAAATCATGCAGCGCAGTGTTCCCGCCGTCTTCAACAGTATTCTTTATTTCTGTACTGTTTTGTTTTTTTAATCCATTCATTTTGTTGCTCCCCGTTACACAAAACTAACTTGCCAATAATTAAATATATTATATCACACTATATTGAAAATTTCAAGTGCTTAGGCACTATATATACAAAAAAAGTTGATACGAAGTGTTAAAATTCCGAAAATCTATTGCTTTTTTGGGGAAATGAGTGTATAATGTCTATAATTGAATTTTAATGGGGAAGGTAAGTATATGGAGATAATCAAAAAGAATGACAAGAATATGCTCAAGGAGTTCGAGCAGTTTGCAAGCACAAGCAAATACGGCAATTTCATGCAGTCCATACTCTGGCCCAAGGTAAAGGACAACTGGGGCTGGGACGCTGTTATCTCAAGAGGTGAGGACGGAAAGATAAAGGGTACTTGTCTGGTCATCATCAAAAAGATACCGATCTTCAAATGCACGTTCCTTTATGCGCCGCACGGTCCTGTATGTGACTGGCGTGACAAGGAGACTATGGCTGACTTGTTCGAGGGCATCAAGGTGCTTGCAAAGAAATACAAGTGCTATCAGTTTATGTGGGATCCATGCTTTGAGGAAAAGGACAAAGACATCTCCGAAATGATAATAGGCATGGGCTTCAAGCACACCTACAACGCTGCGGAGCTTACGACCATACAGGCAAGAAACAACTATATGCTCAGAAACATCGAGGGCAAGACAGCAGACGAGGTCATGATGTCTTTCCAGCCCGACTGGAGAAACAGAATCAGAAAAGCAGGAAGAAAAGGCGTTGTATGCAAAGCCTGCGGTACAGAGGCTCTGGACGACTTCTATCCGCTGATGCAGGCAACAGGTATCCGTGACGGATTTTCTATTCGTTCTAAGGAATACTTTGTGAAGATGATAAACGGACTGGGCGAAAAGCACTGCCGTCTGTTTATGTGCTATGTCGAGGAAGACGGCAAACAGATACCGCTTTCGGGCGCTGTTACTACGCAGTATGCCGGAAAGACCTGCTATGTTTACGGTGCTTCCGCAAACCACCACAGGAATCTTTACCCGAACTATCTGATGCAGTGGACAATGATAAACTGGGCGATAGAGGGAAAAAACTTTATCTACGATTTTCAGGGTATCCCGTTCTATAAAGATCCCGAACACCCTAACTACGGCGTTTACAAGTTCAAAAAGGGCTTCAACGGCGAGGTCGTTACCTATGCGGGAGAGTTCTTCTATGTTTTCAAGCCGTTCATGAAGAAGGTCGTTGACCTTTGCGAAAAGCTTGTAATGTGGAAGCATGACCGCAAGACCAAGAAGCTTCTGAAAAACAGGAACAAGGATATGCAGTAAAGAGATAAGAGGTAAGAGGTTAGATGCTTCTTACCTCTTTTTCTATTTATTACTTTTTTTATCCGAAGGGGTAAAGCGTTCGCTTGCGAACGGTTTGGGGCATGATCGGAAAGCCCCAAAATAATGACCTGCTATAAGTATGGTTCGTCTGATTTGTGCTGAATTAGTGTATCTGAAAGCTTTTTTCTAAAAATTTAAGGTTGGAAATCCCTAAATTTGTGCAATTTTATTTGATATAATGTTTGCATTTTCCGCATATATGTAGTATAATAGATGTGTGCGTGTTAGAGAGGTCAGATATGCAGTTTTCGGGCTGAATATGCTCAAAGACAAGTTCCTGCCTCTTACCGCCTGACTCAAACATATAAAAGCTTAAAGGATGAGATCAATGCTTTATAATATACTTGAAAAACTTGCTGCTAAGCTCGAAATAAAAGGACTGCCGCTGGTGATACTGTTTGTGGTATCGTATATCACGGTGCTTCTTAGCCTGAGATTTTTCCATAGGATACTTCCAAAGGATCAGGGGCGTGAGTTCGCTGTGAACGGATCGCTCTCGGAAGGAAAGGCAAGAGGCGCGGGTATCATCTTCGTGACCTGCTTTGTATTCCTTACAGCGCTGTTTATTCCGCTCAACCTTGAACTTGTGCTTTATCTGGCACTGATCTATATCGCAATGCTCAGCGGATACTTTGATGATGCGGCTGAAAAGCCATGGGGAAATCTCAAAAAAGGTCTTATCGACCTTGTTGTATCGGGCGGCATCGCCGGGGTATATTATTACTACAACTCAAGCAAGATAACACTGGGTATCTCAGGCTTGCAGTTTGAGCTTAATCCTGTGGTTTTCGTTGCACTGGCTACGCTTCTGGTGTGGGCTTCGATAAACGTTACGAACTGTGCGGATGGTGTTGACGGACTGTGTGCTTCACTTTGCATGGTGTCGATATTCTTCCTCAGCAGGCTTCTGCCTTCTACAACGATGATGTCGATGTGTCTGGTGATGCTTGCAACGCTTGCAGGATACCTCTGGTTCAACTGTTCACCAAGCACGATACTCATGGGCGATGCAGGTTCGAGGGCGATGGGAGTTTTCCTTGCTCTGCTGGCGCTGAAAACAGGTTCGCCTTTTGCATTCATTCCGCTGGCTATCGTTCTTATCGTTGATGGCGGTCTGGGACTTATCAAAGTCTCATTCATACGTTTTTTGAAACTGAAGAATTTTATGAAGAACACTCGCACGCCTATCCATGACCATGTCAGAAAAAACAAAGGCTGGTCGGATACGCAGGTCGTTGTGAGATTCGTTATCGTTCAGCTCGTTGCGGGCGCTTGTTATTATCTGCTGTGCGATTGAAAGGAAGGCACAGGGTCAATAAAAATATGGAGTGATAAGTATTAACAAGAAGGTCAAATATACCATAAACGTGCTGTTCATAGCCGTTGTGGGATACTTAACGTTCAGGATACTGTTTGATAACCGTGAAATATCGGAAATATTCAAAGAGCTTCAGAATGCGAACAAGGGCTGGCTCATTTTCGGTGCGGTGGCTGTTTTCTGTTTTATCGCAGGAGAGTCGGTCATAATCAAGTATATGCTTTGGCTGTTCAAGGAGAAAGTTCCGTTCAGACGGTGCCTGAAGTATTCTTTTATCGGATTTTTCTATTCCTATATTACCCCGTCTTCTTCGGGCGGACAGCCTGCTCAGATGATATACATGAAAAAAGACGGTATATACTACGGTTATTCATCGCTGATAATGCTGGTCATCGCTGTGGTGTACAAGGCTGTCCTGGTGCTTATGGGACTGTTCTTTTTCATTTTCTACCACGACTTTGTGGTGCATCATGTCGGGGACTATATGTGGCTGGTATATCTGGGCTTTGTCCTTAATATCGCCTATATCGCGCTGCTTCTGGTCGTGTGCCTCAAACCGCTGTGGTCAAGGAAAATGGGCATCAAGGCGATCAATCTGCTGGTAAGGCTGCACGTTTTCAGCCCCAAGAAATCCGAAAGAATGATCGCAAGGCTGACAAGGATATTTGATAACTACGTCAAGGCTTCAAAGTATATAAAAGAAAATATGGGGTCGCTGTTTACGATCACAATTATCACAGTGCTGCAAAGACTTTCGCTTTTCATGCTGACATGGATAGTGTATAAATCATACGGTCTTGCAGGGACGAGCTTTATGCAGATAGTTGCGCTGCAGGTCATGATAGGTGTCGCAGTTGAGATGCTTCCGCTGCCTGGCGCTGCGGGCATCACAGAGGCTTGCTTCGTCAAATTCTTTGAGGGCGTTTTCACGATAGAGCTTATCAGCCCGTCGATACTTCTCAACAGAGGATTGAGCTTCTATGCGGTCATCGTTATCGGCGGACTTGTTACACTGTTTACACATCTGCTCAACATCAAAAAGTACGGTAAGGATACCGATAAGGAAAAAGAGAAACAGGAGCTTGAACAGGCAACTGTGGCTGAAATACCAAAGTCGGAAAAAAAGGATCAATAAAACAAGGGAATAAGGTGAGGATATGATCGGTTTTTATAACTATACCGTAATACTTACATACCTGAGCTTATGCTCGGCTGTGGTAGGTATTACACAGGTCTTTGAAGGAAACGAACCAATAGCTATACTCTGTCTGCTTATCTCAGGCATATGTGACCTGTTTGACGGTAAGGTCGCAAGGCATAAGAAGGACAGAACAGATCAGGAAAAGCTTTTTGGTATCCAGATAGATTCGCTGGCTGATATTGTTTGCTTCGGCGTTCTGCCTGCTTGTATCGGCTATCATCTCGGATTCAATTACGGTCTGGGTCTGATCTCATCTGTTCTTATCGTTCTCTGCGGTCTTATCAGACTCGGTTACTTCAATGTCAAGGAAGAAGAGCGTCAGAGAAACACAGAGGAAAACCGAAAGGAATATCAGGGCCTGCCTATCACGACATCGTCCATAATACTGCCGCTTTTGTTCCTGGGCAAGAACAATATCCCTGATGTTGCATATCCATATGTGTTCCAGGGATTCATGATAGTCCTTGCAATACTTTTCGTTCTGAATATAAAGGTAAAGAAGATGTCGGCAAAGGGTATTTTCCTCATGTTCACGCTGGCGGCACTTCTTATTCTCGGATTCTGGAAGTTCTCACCGTTCCATAAATAATAACTGAAAGGGAGCATTCTTATGAAATACCGTAACAGACAGGGAGAAGAATTTGAGCAGACTACCTCACAGGACAAGCTGCTCAGGAGAATGTATGACAGCTATTTTTGCAGGGCATTTCTGAGAGTGCTGAGTATACCTGCAATTTCAAAGCTCGCAGGAGAGCTGCTCGACAGCAAGCTTTCGGCAAGCTTTATCTCGGACTTTGCGGATAAAAACAATATTGACCTTTCAGACTATGAGCCAAAGGCTTATAAGTCCTTCAACGATTTCTTCACAAGAAAAGTCAAGCCGGGCTCAAGACCTTTGCCTGATGACAAGAAGGCTCTGATCTCGCCTTCAGACGGCAAGGTGACAGCTTACGAGATAGATAAGGTGAACGGATTCGTTATAAAGAATTCGGTTTACAGCGTGCGCAGCCTGCTGCGTGATAAAAAGCTCGCAAAGCGCTATGAGGACGGGTATGCGGTTATAATAAGGCTGACTCCTGACGACTATCATAGATATTGCTACGCTGCAACAGGCATCAAGAGCCACGACAGAAGAATAAACGGAGTGCTCAGCACAGTCAATCCTGTGGTGAATGAGTATGTTCCCGTATATAAGGAAAATTCGAGAAATTACTGCCTTATCAGGACAGAGGAGTTCGGCGACATCATTCAGATGGAGGTCGGAGCGCTGCTTGTGGGCAGGATAACAAATGCACATCCTTACGGCAGGAGAACAGTCCTGCGTGGTGAGGAAAAGGGCTATTTCGAGTTCGGCGGCTCAACGATAGTGCTGCTGCTTGAAAAGGACAAAGTCGAGCTTTGCAAAGACCTTATCGAAAACACCCGTGAGGGCTTTGAAACTAAGCTCAAGCAGGGAGAGGTCATTGGTTTTAAGAAATAAGACAAGAGAGGTAAGATGTGAGAGATGTCTTTCGTCTTGCCTCTAATTATGTTTGAAATGTAAGGAGGTGTCGCTGTTGTATAAATTGAATTTCAACTGGATAGATAAGCAGTATTATTATGACGGCGATGATCTCGGAGTGACGATACTTGAGGATAAGACTGTTTTCAAGACATGGGCGCCTATGGCTACCTGTGTTTATATAAACCTTTATCTTGACGGCACAGGCGATAACCGCATCGAGTCGCTGCCTATGGAGAAACTTGACAAGGGATTGTGGTATATCGAGCTGCTGAGAAACTGCGACGGTGAGTTCTATACTTACACCTTTGAGTATAACCATAAACGCCTTGAGGAAACGATAGATATTTATGCAAAGGCTTGCGGAGTGAACGGCGAAAGAGGCGCTGTTGTCGATTTCAGAACAACAGACCCGAAGGACTGGGACAAAACGAAGAAGCCCGAATGTTCAAATGCCTGCGATGCTGTGATATACGAGTGTCACATCAGGGATATTTCAATAGATAAAACGTCGGGCGTTGACCCCAAGTACAGAGGAAAGTTCCTTGCGCTGTGCAGACCGTATACAAGATGCGGCGGTGTGGGAACTTGTCTTGAACATCTTAAAGAGCTTGGCATCACGCATGTTCAGCTGCTGCCTGTTGAGGACTATGCGACGGTAGATGAGGCGCACCCTGAAAAGATGCAGTACAACTGGGGCTATGACCCGAAAAACTACAACTGCCTTGAAGGCTCGTATTCAACAGACCCGACTGACCCGAAATGCCGTATCAGAGAGTTCAAGCAGCTTGTAATGGAGCTTCACAGAAACGGCATCGGAGTTATTATGGACGTTGTATACAACCACACATACTATACAGAAAAATCAGCGTTTGAGCGCTCTTTCCCGTATTACTACCACAGGCACAAGAACGGCAAGTTCACCAACGGTTCGGGCTGCGGAAACGAAACAGCTTCGGAGAGGCTGATGATGCGCAAGTACATCATCGACTCGCTGAAATTCTGGGTAAAAGAATATAAGATAGACGGTTTCAGGTTTGACCTGATGGCTCTGCATGACATTGAAACGGTGAATCTGATACGAGATGAGCTGGACAAGCTTGACCCGCAGCTTTTGATGTACGGCGAAGGCTGGACAGGCGGCGAATCGCCGATGCAGGCAGACAAGCTCGCTTATAAGTGGAATTCGTATCAATTCGGCAGGGTAGGACTTTTCAACGATAATATCCGTGATTCTGTCAAGGGCGGAACTTTCAACCCGTACGATAAAGGCTTTGTCAGCGGAAACAGGAACGCTGTTTATACGCTCAAGCGTGGGATAGTCGGCTCTGTTCCGCACCATGAGCTGCACGATGCTAAAGAAGCATGCTGGGCGTTTGAGCCGACTCAGGCGATAAACTACTGCGAGGCGCACGACAACAACACGCTCTGGGATAAGCTTTGCATCTCAGCCAAAAACGATACAGAGCAGACCCGTATCAAAATGGATAAGCTCTCTGCTGCGATAGTCATTCTTTCGCAGGGTGTTCCGTTCTTACAGCTCGGACAGGATTTTCTGCGCACTAAGCCGAGGATTCTCAAAGAGGGCGAAGAACCTAACGATGTAAACATCTTTGAGGAGAACAGCTATAACTCGCCTGATTACACCAACGCTGTGCATTGGGACAGGAAAGACAAGTATTATGAGGTGTTCCGCTACTACAAAGCACTTATCGCCCTGAGAAAGTCAAGCACGCTTTTCAGGCTCTCAATGAAGTGGGAAGTCGAGCAGAAGCTGTCGTTCTGGCGCAAAAACGATGATATGTTTATCATTTTCAGTCTGTTCGATCAGAATGAAAGCTTCGTAGTTGCGTTCAATCCTTATTTCGAGGACAGGCATTTTGATCTGCCGCAGGGCATCTGGCAGCTTTGCTGTGATGAGAACGGCAGAGCATACGATCGGGACATAAGCGGAAATGTCCGCTGTCCTGGGATCTCATGCGTTGTGTATAAGAGAAAACAATAGTACAAAAAAACGGACAGTTAAAGCTGCCCGTTTTGTTTGTTGTAGAATGTGTATCCGAAGGGTCTGGGGCGATCGGAAAGCCCCAGAACAGAAAACCCTTTATTCTATGCCTGTAACAGTAAGTTCGCCTTTTTTCACTATGAACTTTACCTCAAAGCCTGCAAACTCAAAGCCGTAGGTGCGGCTTTCGTCGCTGTGATAGGCAGGTCTTGGGTCGAGCGAGAGAACCTCTATCAGCGCATCACGCTTTTCTTTGGGTACAAGCTGCAAAAGCTCCTCCGGGAAAACGACTTGAAGCCTGTCCTGTGAGTGCTGCTGTGCAAAGCTTCCCTCTGCTTCAGTGACACAGTCGGCATATGGGATATACGGCTTGATGTCAAACACTGGCGTGCCGTCTTTCATATCTGCACCCGTGACTTCAAGCACGATACTGCCGCCCGTCTTTATCACTCGCTCCAGTTTTACGCAGGACAGCCCCAGGGGATTCGGTCTGAACGGAGAGCGTGTTGCGAAGACACCACGGCGCTCGTTTCCGCCGAGCTTTGGTGGTCTGACTGTCGGCTGAAATCCGTCGCAGATGCTGTCCGAAAAGCCCCAAATCACCCAGAGATGTGAAAACTGCTCGATCCCACGGAATGCGTTCTCGTCATTATAGGGCGGTACTATCACTATCTGAGAGACAAGGTTCTTACAAAGACCGCTCTGTCGAGGGATACCGAATTTTGTGGGGAAATCGCTCCTGACATATCCAATGGCATTGACGGTGAGTTGTGAAAGCTTATCCATGATGTCCTCCTGAAAAGCGTAAAAGCACTCGATCTGATCGGGTGCTTTATTGTTTGGAACGTCTGCTTACTGATCTGCAAAAAGAGCAGTGGAAAGATACCTGTCGCCTGTATCAGGCAGCAGAGCAACTATTGTCTTGCCTGCGTTCTCTTCACGCTTTGCAAGCTCTATCGCTGCAAATACCGCAGCGCCCGAAGAAATGCCGACAAGCACGCCCTCTTTTTTACCAACGAGCTTTCCGTAAGCAAAAGCGTCTTCGTTTTCAACAGCGATGACTTCGTCATAAATCTTGGTGTTCAGGGTGTCAG
>CAMZIK010000080.1 GCA_947307175.1 uncultured Clostridia bacterium | reverse complement strand
CGTTGCCTTTGTCGTCTTTTATAACTGCCCAGTATTTGCCCGTTTTTGCGCCCTGCCGCTTATCACCGTATTTTGGCGACTGCACGTTTTCGGGAAGGTCTGTTTCAGCCCATTTTGGTTCGTGGTCGGTTCCGCTGGTCGTCAGCGGCGTTATGGCGTTCCATCGGTCAATGTCGTAATAGTATTTCGTGTCGTATATCGGCTCCTGCCGGTAAACAGGTTCTTTGTAGGTCTTTTCCTCGTAGACCGTCTTGTATTTCGGCGTTTTGATCTCTTTGAACTGCCCGTTGCCGAGGTCTTTGTACTTTACGGTGTAGCCGTCCTGCACCTTTTTGGCGACTTTTTTGGTCTTGGTCTCGTAGTGGTCGAGGACTTTCTTATAGGAGCGTATCTCTCTGTTAGATGAGACGAGCGACCCGCCGCTTGGCACGTTCCAGCCGCTGTCATGGCACCGCTGGAACTCCTCGACAGCGATGCTTTGTTCCCACTCAAAGCCCGTAACTTCGCCCTCGCGTGTGACGGGCTGGAAATACCAGTATCCGAACATGATGATCAGCAGCATTATTGCGAGACCGATCAACGATTTGTAGCTTTTCTTCTTTCTGCGCTCAGGCTCCCGCTGGGGTCGCGGTCGTGGTGTGGGCTTCGGTTCGGGATCGGTCTGATAGTTGCCAAGGGATTGCGCCTTTGGTGCGCCGCAGTTTTCGCAGACCTCAGCCTGCGCAGGATTCTGCATTCGGCAGTAGGAGCAAAGCCAGTTGGCTTCGTTATTTTCCTGCTCTTTATCGACGTATTCGATCGGTTTGGTCGTATCCATAAAGAACTTTACGTCGTTCGGTATCGACGTACCGCATTTTGGGCAGTCCTTGTGGTCGGCTCGTACGACCTCACCGCAATATGGACATTTCCAGTAGCCCCAGACATTCAAAGTCATCACCTCATCAAATAATAAAGAATAGAGAATAACGAATAATGAATAATTAAGGTGTGCGGCGCAGCCGCACGGTTTTAAATCATCGCTGCTTGCAGCGGTGCATTTTCTTGATGCTTGCTTCTGAAAAGCGAAGCGTTCTTTCTTCTGAATCATAATAATTGTACTATGATTTTGCACCCTTGTCAAACATTTATCAGGAATTTGCGGAAAGTCCGATATATTGTACAGACAAACCTTGAAAAAGCTGTGCAAATGTGCTATACTTTTAAAGATAAATGACTTGAAAAGGGGAGAGCAAAATGGCAAAGGTCAGGAGCAGTTATGTCTGCAATCAATGCGGCTACGAAACGAGCAAGTGGAACGGCAAGTGTCCGAACTGCGGCGAGTGGAACACCTTTGAGGAGGTCGAGGTCACGGTCAGTACACGTTCGGGCGCAAAGGGCGCAGCTTCGGTCAAGGACATCTCAGACAGCATAGTGAACGTAAACTCCGTAGATGCGAGCTACAACGAGACACGCTATAAGACGGGACTTTCGGAGCTTGACAGAGTGCTGGGTGGCGGTCTGGTCAAAGGCTCAATGGTTCTTTTAGGCGGTGAACCGGGCATAGGCAAATCGACGATACTTTTGCAGATATGCTCTTTCCTCGGTGATGACCACACTATCCTGTATGTTTCGGGTGAGGAGTCGCTGCGGCAGATAAAGCTGAGAGCGGACAGGCTGGGTGTTAAGACGCCTAATCTGTATCTCCTGGCGGAGACAGACTGCGAGAGGATATGCAATGTTATCGTCAAGCAAAAGCCCGAAATAGTGATAATCGACTCGATACAGACAATGAGCATGGCTGGGATAAGCTCGGCGCAGGGGTCGGTAACGCAGGTGCGTGAATGTACGAATATGTTCATGCACACGGCGAAATCCGAGGAGATACCGATGTTCATAGTCGGACACGTCAACAAGGACGGTGCTATCGCAGGACCGAAGGTCATGGAGCATATCGTTGACTGCGTGCTGTACTTTGAAGGGCAGAGAAACCTTACCTACCGTATCCTGCGGGCTGCGAAAAACCGTTTCGGCTCGACCAACGAGATAGGCGTTTTTGAAATGGCAGATAAGGGTCTGCTTGAGGTCGAGAACCCGTCGATGCTGCTTTTGGAAGGCAGACCGACCGATGTTTCGGGAACGTGTGTTGCCTGCATAGTTGAGGGAACGAGACCGATAATGGCGGAGGTTCAGGCGCTTGTCTCAAAATCCACGCTTTCTACGCCAAGAAGAACCGCAACGGGCATAGACTACTACCGTATGTCAATAATAATCGCTGTGCTGGAAAAGCGGCTTGGCTACTTTTTCGGCGGGCTTGACGTGTATATCAATATCGTCGGCGGTCTGAAGCTGGACGACACGGCAGCTGACTTGTCAGTCGCAATGGCGCTTTATTCGAGCCTGACGGACAAGATAATCGACAGCAAGACGATAGCTTTCGGAGAGATCGGTCTGGGCGGCGAGCTGAGAACGGTAACTCACGCCGCACAGCGCATTGCCGAGGCGGAGCGCATGGGCTTTGAAAAGGTGATACTGCCTGCGCACGCACTAAAAGGCGTGGACAGCAAGAAGTTCGGGATAAAGATAGTGGGTGTTCACTCGATAAAAGAGGCATTCAGGGAGATTTAATTTGCGGAGGTGCGTATGTTTCCTGCACGATTAGACGGGGCGGCTGTTTTGATGTATACTGAAAAGGGCGATTACGGTGCAGCTGCATATGAAGCAGGGGAAAGATATGATACCTTGTGCTATTACGCTATTGCCCGATACGATACTGACAGTTCTTATTATTTGTTTGGCTGTAATACCGATTTTGACGTAATAAGTGACTATTTGTGCGATAGTATAGACGATTGTAAAAACATCGTGACAGACCATAGCCACGATGTTCTGTGGCATAGAACTGAGTTGATGGAGAACGGGATAAAGTAAATTTTCTGTAAACTTTTGTGCAGAGCTTGACTTTTTATTATGTATATGGTATCATATTTAAGCCGCATATTTACGGTAGTAAAGATCGGGGTCTGTCCCGGCACCGTATAATAGCGAGTTCATGAAAAGGCAGGTGCATATTGAATGTACGCAGTAATCGAAACAGGCGGAAAGCAGTACCAGGTAAAGGCCGGTGATGAGGTTTTCATCGAGAAGCTCAATGCAGAGGCTGATGAGAAGGTAACTTTCGACAAGGTAATGATGATCGGCGATGAGGGCAAGACAACTGTTGGTGCTCCTTATGTTGACGGCGCAACTGTAAGCGCTAAGGTTATCAAGAACGGTAAGGCTAAGAAGATCGAGGTCTTCACTTACAAGCCTAAGAAGGGCGAAAAGACCAAGATCGGTCACAGACAGCCATACACAAAGGTACAGATCGAGGCTATCAACGCATAAGCGATGATACAGGCTGAATTTTACCGCTCAAGCGAGGGAAGACTGCTGGGATTCGAGGTTTCGGGTCATGCAGGGCTTGCTGATGAGGGACATGACGTTTGCTGTGCAAGCGTATCCTCAGCCGTGATGCTGGCGGCGAACACGGTCACCGAGGCGTTCAAGATAGACGCAAAGGTGAGCGTAGAAGAAAACGACATTATGTTAAAGCTGGGAAACGACCCGCAGGGTGAGGGCGATAAAGTCCTTTTGGGGCTTCTGACTCACTTGTATCTGATGCAGGACGAGTTCCCGGGCTATGTTATGGTCAAGGTGCATGACAGATGACCTTGGCGTGAGTATCACACTTATGGAGGTGTATTTACAATGATAAAGATTTCTATGCAGTTCTTTGCTCATAAGAAAGGTATGGGTTCTACCAAGAACGGCCGTGATTCCGAGGCTAAGAGACTTGGTGTCAAGAGAGCTGACGGACAGTTTGTTCTCGCAGGCAACATCCTGGTAAGACAGAGAGGAACTCACATCCATCCGGGCGAGAATGTTAAGCGTGGTTCGGACGACACACTTTTTGCTACAAGTGACGGCGTTGTAAAGTTTGAGAGACTTGGCAAGGACCGTAAAAAAGTATCTGTTTATCCACAGGCTTGATTTAATGAAAATGAGCGACCCCGAGCTTGAGGCTTGGGGTCTTTGATTTATTAGACAAAAGATATGAGAGAAAAAACATATAAGATCAGAAAAGATATTGTAAATTCTGATGCTTCGCTGGCAAAGTTCTTCCTTTTCGGCGCAGGCATCGTGCTGATTCTGACGGGGCTTATTTTTGTGTACAGCCGCTTTGTCCGTACTGAGCCGATGACTTTCTATAAGGATATAGATGATTGCAGGGTCGTCACAGAGGTCAAGACAACACGGTCAAGAAGCAACGGAAAATCAAAGACATACAAGCATTATTATGTTTATGTCTATACTCCTGACGGCACAGACGATGTCAGAATGAAGGTAAGCAGGAGCTATTACAGCGAAATGTCAAAGTATATGGGAGTGAAGAATACGAAGCTCTCGTTCTTTAAGACAAAAGGCGGGAGCCTGTTCCCGTCGTATACTTATGGCTGCTCGGAAAGCAAAGCAGGACATCAGTATGTTGAGTGCTATCCATCGGTGTTTTTGGAAACATTGCTTATCATTATGGCGGCAATAGGCGGCGTGATGTTGGTCGTCGGGTTGTCTGCGCTGTGCTCTTTCATAAAAAAGAACAGAGAATTGGTCTCGGAAACGGAAGTAAGCGGCATTGAATATGATGACAACAACGATGAGTTTATGAAAGAGTTTGACGAGGCGATGCAGAGAGACCCTTACAGACTCACAAGAAGTCCGAACAGCAGCCGAGGGAACAGGCCGTCGCAGGACGAGACAAGGATCTCCGCAGAGGAACGGGAAGAATTTCTGAGACAGTTCGATGAGCTGACGGCGGACGGCAGGTATAAATACAAAACACATGATTGAGAAAAGGAGGCAGGAAAGATGTTTGTAGACAGTGCCAGGATATATGTCAAAGCCGGTGACGGCGGTGACGGAGCGGTTTCGTTCCACAGAGAAAAATATGTAGCTGCGGGCGGACCAGACGGCGGCGACGGCGGTAAGGGCGGAGACATCGTCTTTCAGGTGGATAACAACCTTTCCAGCCTTATTGATTTTACCTATAAGAGAAAATATGTTGCGCAAAAGGGCGAGAATGGCTCGGCAAAAAACAGCTCGGGCAGAGGCGCAGCTGATGTTGTGATAAAAGTGCCAAGGGGAACGGTCGTCAAGGAATTGAAGACAGGCCGTATCCTTGCTGATATGTCGGGCGATGAGCCTGTCGTTATCGCAAGAGGCGGCAAGGGCGGCCGAGGAAACGCTCATTTTGCAACATCTACAAGACAGATACCCAAGTTTGCAAAACCTGGCTTCAGGGGCGATGAGTACGAGCTGCTGCTTGAACTCAAGCTTATCGCAGATGTCGGACTTGTGGGCTTCCCGAATGTGGGCAAGTCAACGCTCATATCGGTAGTTTCGGCGGCAAAGCCGAAGATAGCAAACTACCACTTTACGACACTTACGCCTGTTCTGGGCGTGGTCAAGATAGACGAGGGACAGTCATTCGTTATGGCGGATATTCCGGGTCTTATCGAGGGTGCCAGCGAAGGTGTCGGCTTGGGTCATGAGTTTCTGCGCCATGTTGAAAGATGCAGGCTCATTGTCCATGTAGTTGACGTTTCGGGCAGCGAAGGCAGAGACCCGATAGAAGACTTTGAAGCGATAAACAAGGAGCTTGCGGGATTTTCGCAGGAGCTTGCGGACGCACCGCAGATAGTTGCGGCAAACAAATCGGATATGGCGACGCCTGAGCAGATAGAAACATTCAGAAAGTACATCGAAAGCAAGGGTTACAGGTTCTACGAAATATCTGCGGCGACAACGCAGGGCATAAAAGAGCTTGTTTTCGGCGTATGGGAGGAGCTTGGAAAGCTTCCGCCCGTAAAGCAGTTCGAGACGCAGCCGCTCACAAGAGAGGAGCTTGACGCTAAGCTGCTTTCAAAGAAGGAGTTTGAGATCACGGTCGAGGACGGCATCTATTTCGTCGAGGCGGACTGGCTGTGGGACATCATCAGAGTTGCGGATATGGAAGATTATTCATCGCTTCAGTATTTCCAGAACGTGCTGCGTTCAAGCGGTATCATCGACAAGCTTGAAGAAATGGGCATAAACGAGGGAGATACGGTCGCAATATTTGACTTTGAATTTGAGTATGTAAGATAATTAAGGAGGAGTTCCTACGCAGATAAAGCTGACAGATCACGAGGCTCTGCAATATTCGCCGCTTGCGCTGGCTTTTATAGGCGATTCGGTCTATGAGCAGCTGGTAAGGGAAAGGCTGATACTTAAAGCAAATACCTCGGCAAATGTGCTGCACAAGCTTGCGGTGGAGAGAGTGTGTGCCGAATTCCAGTCGGCTGCGGTACATGAGCTTATCGAAAATGGAAAGCTGACCGAGCAGGAGACAGAGGTTTATAAGCGTGGCAGGAATTCCAACGGGATAAATCCGCCGAAACATTCGTCGGTAGGAGAGTACAGATGTGCAACGGGTCTTGAAACGCTGTTCGGCTTTCTGAAGCTGACAGACAGGATCGAGCGCATCGAGGAGATCTTCTCGCTGATATGGGAGTTTGGCGAGGCAGAAAACAAAGAATAAATAATCATGGCTTGCGGCGCAGCCGCTTGAATACGCAGAATAATAGTTTAAATACAATTGAGGAGTGAAAGCAATGTCAGGTCATTCAAAATGGGAGAACATTAAAAGAAAAAAAGGTGCGACTGATGCCGCAAGAGCAAAGATCTTCACCAAGATAGGCAGAGAGATAGCTGTCTGCGTCAAGGAAGGCGGAGCAGATCCTAACGGAAACGCTAAGCTTCGTGACCTTATCCAGAAGGCTAAGGCAAACAACGTTCCTAACGACAATATCGACAGATGTATCAAGAAGGCTGCCGGTGACGGCGACAAGAACAACTACGAGCCAATGGTTTATGAGGGCTACGGTCCGTCTGGAGTCGCTGTTATCGTTGAGTGCCTGACTGACAATAAGAACCGTACAGCAGGAGATGTTCGCCACTTCTTTGACAAGTTCGGCGGAAACCTCGGAACATCGGGCTGTGTATCGTTCATGTTCTCGGATAAGGGCGAGATAGTTGTTGAAAACAACGGCGCTGATGAGGACAAGATAATGGAGGACTGCTTTGAGGCAGGTGCGGACGATTTCAACATCGACGATGATGTTATAGAGATCGCCTGCGGTCCGAACGATGTTCACGCTGTAAGAGAAGCTCTGACCACAATGGGCTACAACGTGCTTTCCGCAGAGGCTGCAAAGGTGCCTTCAAACTATACTACCCTTACCGACGAGGACGCTATCAAGAAAATGAAGCTGCTGCTTGAAAACCTTGAGGACGATGATGACGTTCAGAACGTTTATCATAACTGGGATATGCCTGAGGAGCCTGAAGAGGATTGATAGAAAATAAGTGAGAGGATAAGAAGATCCTCTCACTTTTTCGTTGACAAGAACCCAAATGTGTGATATACTCACAACAGCGTATTATGGGAGGTATCAGTATGAAGTGTAAATACTGCGGCAGAGAACTGGGTCCGGAGGAGATCATCTGCGAATGCGGTCACGCAGCAGGAAGCTCACCGCAAGATGAAAGACCCGAAAAGACGGAAATTAAACAGGAAAATGTCATGACTCCCGACGGAAGGAGCCTTGAATCGCTCAAAAAGCCCGCAGCAAAGCTGAGCAAGGGTGCAAATGCGGCGATAATACTGGCGATGGCTGTTGTTTTTGCTGTGGGCGCTTTTATCGTATATAAACTGATAATGGGCTACGATCTGCGTGACGAGGACAGCTGGAAAAAGATAGACAAGGACACTTTCAGCATCACTTTGCCGGGCGCTATGAAAGAAAGCGACGACAAAAAAGAGCTGGATTCCGATTATGAACGGCTGGGTTTCTTCAAGGCAGCCAAGGCGAGCGTATACATTTCCAAGGCGGATTTTAATGAAGACGAAAAGAAAATGATGAGGCTTCGTGGAGTTGACGGAGTCAGGAACTGGACGCTGGAAAACGCTCAGAACCAAAAGCTCAACGCAAGAAAAGAGGGAGATCTGATAATTGTCGAGCTTGCCGTGAAGCAGGACGATCTTGTAAAGGGAACGGACGAGCTTTGGGAGATCTCCGGAACGCTTATCACTGAGGAGGGTATGTATCAGATAGATACATACTGTGCTTATACCGAAATGAGCAAGTACGCTGAGTGTATGATAAAATGGATCAAATCATTCGAGCTGAAATAAAATATCCTGATGCGGTGAAATGCGGTTGTCTAAACGGCAGCCGCTGTTTTAATATCAAAAAGATCCGTTGACTTTGCGCCGAATCTGTGCTATACTTTTGTTTAAATCAATTTGCCTTGTACACAAAGATGATAGTAATGAGCAGCAGTGCGGTGTGTCGGAAAAATAATGGAGGTATGTTTATGAGATGTCAGTATTGCGGAAGAGAGGCGCAGCCCGGACAGGTATATTGTGAGTGCGGTCATCCGGTGAGTCTTTCACAGGGTGCGGATCCGTATGCAGGATCAAGTGGTTTTAACGAGCCGCCGTCGGATTACGACAGGGCTATGTTCACTCCTGACGGAAGGAGTCTGGCTTCGCTTGAAAAGAAGGGAATGGGCGCAGGCGGAAAGATAGTGATAACGCTCATTGTGATAATGATTCTCGCTGTGGGCGGATTTGTAGCATACAAGCTGATAAAAGGCGGAGACGTGCTGGATGAAGATAACTGGGAAACGCTCGATAAGCCGGGCTTTTCGATCACGCTTCCCAGTGCAATGAAAGAAAGCGACAATATTATCGAGCTTAACAAGAATTACACGAGGCTCGGATTTTTTACGAGCGAAAAAGCGGCTGTGTATGTGCTTGAGTATCAGCTGCCGTCTGATCAGGAGAGCATACTGAAGACTGCGAACGGTATCAAGCTGTTCAAGCAGAGCCTTATGGAAACGACCAAGCGCAGAAATATCAACGGTCATAAACTCGACCCGAAAGAGCGTGGGGATCTGATATGTTTTGAATATCCTGCTACCAAAAAGAATTATATCAGCAGCACAAATGAGCTTTGGGTGATAAATGCTTCACTCGTGACACAGACGGGCGTTTACGAAATGGAAGCATACTGCCCTGAAGCTGATAAGGATAAGTATATTGATTCGATGTACAAATGGCTCGAATCATTCAAACCGAAGAAATAGTGTGATAAAGCACAGCCGACCTCGTTATGAGATCGGCTGTTATTGTTTATAAGCTAAAGTAAAAAGAAGTAGTATATCAGCCCGTAGACTATGCTTGCAAGCGTGCCGTAGAGTATCACAGGTCCGCTGATGATAAATATCTTTGCGCCAAGACCGAGTATCCAGCCTTCTGTTTTGAATTCAAGCGCAGGTGCGGCAACTGAATTTGCAAAGCCTGTTATCGGCACGAGAGTTCCTGCGCCTGCGTGCTTGGCAAGTTTTTCGTAAAGCCCCAGCGCCGTGAAAAACGCCGACAAAAAGATAAGCGTCACCGAGCTTGCGAGCGAAGCGCTTTTCTGCTCCAGCCCGAAAGCTTTGTACATATCTATCAGCGACTGTCCGAGCATACAGATAAGTCCGCCGAAGAAGAAAGCCTTGGGTACGGTCAGCCACCATTTTGTTCCCTTTGAAGCTTCTTTGTACATCTGCGAATACTGCTGCCTGCTGATGTTCATATCCATAAAAATACCTCCGTAAATAACTTTTCAAGGTTATTATGCGGAGGTGTTTTGTTTTTTATTCGCTTGGCGCTGTGGTTTCCTGAGGAGGCTGTGATTGCGTGTCCGCCTGAGGCTCCTGAACAGCAGCTGTGGTCGTTGTTGTGGTCTGGGCAGCTTTTTTCTTTTCTTCCTCAGCCTTTTTGTAATCCTCAAGCCGCTTGTCAGCACTTGGGAGCTTATCTCTTGTCACGGTGAGGTTGTTGTTGTACATAAGCTGGAGCTGCTGTTTGGTGTTGTACTTTTCCGAGAGCGAGCCGTCCTCGTTCATCATGAAGTTTCCGCCCCACTGACCTATGTAAGTCCACATCGCCTTTTCATCGGCAATGCTCTGTATCGACGGGAAGTTTCCGCACTCGCTCATAGCGACGGGCTTTTTCTTTGAGATGCTCTGCAAGAACAGCAGGCTGTTCACGTTGCCGTCGGTGTTGCCTTCATCATAAATGTCAACGGAAATGATGTCGCACATATTGTCGCCCACATACCAGTTTGCGTTCTGTGCGCTCCACACCCATATGAGATTATTCAGCTTGTGATACTGTGTCTGCCTTGTATAAAGCAGGTTCCACAGCCACTTGTAAGACTTTTCGTCCTTGCCCCACCAGAAGTAGCCGTTGCTTGCCTCGTGCAGAGGTCTCCAGATAACGCTGATGCCCTTTTCTCCGAGGCCTTTCAGCTTTTCGGAAACGGTGTCGATGTCGTTTATAAGCGCAAGGCACTCAGAGGAGATCTTCTTTTCCTGTTCGAGCTTGCGTATGTCCTCGATAGGCATTGTTGCGACCTTTTCTGCCGTGACTGCTTTTGAAAGGTCAAAGTCCGTTTCAGAAGCGTAGTAGCTCCTGCTGCCCATAGGTGCGGTCCAGTGCCACATATACCCGATAAGTCCGCCGTCCTTAGCGTATTTTTCGGCGCTGCTCAGCTCTGTTTCCTTTGCAGGGTCTGTGCTTGCTGTCTGGAGCATCATGTCTCCGAAGCGCACAGCGGGATATTTTCCTGTTGTCTTGTAGATAAGGTCTGTTTCAGCGTTCGTGCCGACGGTGTCGTGCTGACCGAGTATCACCTTGCTGCCGTAGGTCGAGCAGAGATAGTGGTAAAGGGCTTTGGTGTTTTCGTCCGAAGCGGCATTCGAGAGCTGCGGATCGGAGAGATCAAAGCTTATATTTGCGATGTCCTCGCTTGCCTTTATGTAGCAGTAGTCTATATCAGCTTTTGGGTCGGCATTTTCAAGAGAGAGTGTATGTTTTCCTTTTTCAAAGTAGTTGTTCTTTACAGTGATTATCTCAAAATGACCGTTGCCCGTGGTAGAGAATTCGCTCAGGCGCTTGCCGTCCATCATCAGTGCATTTTTCGTTTTTGCGTCGGTAGCTATGGCGATAGCGACATGATAATACTGCGACTGAGGCATTTCGAATTCAACGCTCCACTCCTCAGGCTTGGATATTCCCGTAACGTAGCCCTTGCCGTAGTAGCCTTCTCTTGTTGTATCTACCTTAGCTGAACCCGAGACAGCTCCGTCCTCAGCCTGCTTTGTAATGGCGTACTTGGTATAGGTCATTATATTTCCTATGACCATCTGTTCAAGTATTTCGGGAGCTTTCTGAGAAGTTGTCGTTTCGGTTTCTTTCTTCGATGTGACAGCAGTAGTTGTCGTTGCCGTCACGCTGTTGTCCTCAGAGATCCTGCTGTTGGTAGCGATGTTGCTGCCGCAGCCCGAAGCCGACAAGGCTATGCTTGCAGCAAGAACGAGAGGCAGGAGCTTTTTTCTATTCATTATTGACCGGTCCTTTCCAAAATCTTTGCCGAAATATCTGTCTGCGGCAAATATACGAAAACATTATAACACATTCTGACGAAACTTGCAAGGGCTTTTTTGCTTCTTATCTCTTATCCCTGAAATGACAAAAAACGTGCCTTGTATATGATATTATATTCACGCAGACCAAGAATATGAAAGGAATGATAGGATTGGGTGTACAGATAACCGCACGCAGACAGGTAGTCTGCGCAAAGCTTACAGGCGATATAGATCATCACAGTGCAAGGCAGATGCGCTGTGAGATAGATATTGCGGTAAAGGAAAATGATGCGACCGAGCTGATACTTGATTTTTCGGCAGTGACCTTCATGGACAGTTCGGGGATAGGGCTTGTGATGGGCAGATATAAGCTGATGAACGAGCGCCAGGGCAGGCTCATCATCGCAAAGACTCCTGGCTACATAAGCAGGGTCATGAGGATCGCAGGGCTGAACAGACTTGCAAAAATAGTTGAAGAATATGAGCTTCCGCCAGAGGAAGCACAGGAGGTGGTCAAAGTTGAAACGACCAATTAACGAAATGAAAGTCGTTTTTCCCAGTTTGTCTGAAAATGAGCGCTTTGCTCGAATTGCAGTCAGCGGTTTCCTGTCATTTATTGACCCTAAGGTCGATGAGCTGGCAGACATCAAAACGGCAGTCAGCGAAGCAGTCACCAACTGCATCGTCCACGGATACCACGACACAGTCGGGAAGATCGAAATGAGCGTCAGGGTCTTTGAGGACAATACCGTAAGGATAAGGATAAGCGATAAGGGCTGCGGCATTGAGAACATAGAGCAGGCTATGCAGCCGCTTTTCACCACAAAGCCTGATGAGGACAGGGCAGGACTTGGGTTTGCTGTCATGGAGAGCTTTATGGATAAGATAAAGGTCACAAGCAAGGAAGGCAAAGGCACGGCAGTCACTCTCGAAAAGAAAGTTGCTGTGCGAAGCTGTCAATGAGCCTTTCACAGCCGCTTGCGCAGGAGAACTTAGGGCTTGTTCATCTTTGCGCAAACAGGTTCAAAAACAGAGGGATAGAGTATGAGGAACTTTATTCCGCAGGCTGCATAGGACTGCTCAAAGCGGTAAAGGCATTCGACCCGAACAGGGGAGTGCTGTTTTCGACCTACGCCGTTCCCGTGATACTCGGCGAGATAAAGCGTCTTTTCCGTGATGGCGGAACGATAAAGGTCTCACGAAGCACAAAAGAGCTGTCGCTGAAGCTGGCACGGCTCAGAGAGGAGCATATCCTGAAAAACGGGCAGGAGCCGACAATTTCGCAGCTTGCACAGCTTGCGCAGGAGAGCGAGGAAAGCGTGATAGAAGCGCTCAATGTCAGCGCTGCGCCGATAAGTCTGACGCAGGAGAACGAGGACGGTACAAGGCAGGTCGATATTCCCGTAGATGCGCCCGATGAGGAGATAACCGAAAAGCTTTCGCTGCGGCAGGCGCTGTCTGCGCTTGACAGCTCGGACAGGCAGCTCATCTGCCTGCGCTATTTCAAAAGCCTTACCCAGACACAGACCGCAAAGGTGCTTGGAATGACGCAGGTGCAGGTCTCACGCAGAGAAAAGAAGATACTTGAAAGGCTCAGAGGCGAATTGCTCTGAACAGGTTTTTTTGTTTATATACCCGTTGACTTTGGGAACATTTTGTTATATACTTTAAAAAACAGTTCCATTTTACTATTGTGTTTTTAATAAGATAAATCAGAATTTGTGCTAGCGCGCACGGCGCTTGTATGGGGGCTTTCCGGTCG
>CAMZIK010000079.1 GCA_947307175.1 uncultured Clostridia bacterium | reverse complement strand
ACGATCCGAGAGTCCATGTGTACTACGAGGACGGCGTCAAGTTCATACGCCGCTGCGAGGATCAGTACGACGTTATCATCGTAGATTCCACCGACCCCTTCGGCCCCGGCGAGGGACTCTTCACCAAGGAGTTCTACGGAAGCTGCTTCAAGGCGCTCCGGGACGACGGCATCATGGTAAATCAGCACGAAAGCCCCTTCTATGACGAGGACGCCGCTGCAATGCAGCGCTCCCACAAGCGCATAGTTGAGAGCTTCCCCATAAGCAAGGTCTATCAGGCGCATATCCCCACCTATCCGTCGGGACACTGGCTTTTCGGCTTTGCGTCAAAGAAATACCACCCCACCAACGATTACAACGGCACAAAATGGAGTATGCTGGGCATAAAGACCCGCTACTACAACCCGAGGCTCCATACGGGAGCTTTTGCCCTGCCGTGTTATGTAGAGGAGCTTCTCAGAGATGTTGAATAAGAATATACAGACCTTCATCGCCTGCGACAGCGAGTATGAGGACGCGAAGATAGTCCTCTTCGGAGCAGGCTTTGACGGCACCACCAGCTTCCGTCCGGGTACCAGGTTCGCACCCTCCGCCATAAGGAACGAGAGCTTCGGCATAGAGACCTACAGTCCCTATCAGAACAAGGATATGACGGACTACGGCTATTTCGACAGCGGCGACCTTGAGCTGCCCTTCGGAAACACCCGGGGAGCCATAGCCGATATCTCGGGCAGCGCCGCTCAGATACTGTCCGACGGCAAGCTGCCCTTCATGATAGGCGGCGAGCATCTTGTGACCCTCGGCTCTGTCATGGCTGTAAAGGATAAGTATGAGGAGCTGTACATCGTACACTTCGACGCTCACGCCGATCTCAGGGACGACTATCTGGGACAGCAGCTGTCCCATGCCTGCGTATTGAGACGCTGCCACGGGCTTGTGGGCGACGGACATATATTCCAGTTCGGTATCAGAAGCGGCGACCGCGAGGAGTTCCGCTTCGCCGACGAGCATACGGAAATGCATAAATTCAGCTTTGAGGGCCTTGAGGAGACCGTGGAAAAGCTCAGGGGAAAGAAGGTATACTTCACCCTTGATCTTGACGTCCTTGATCCCTCCGTATTCCCCGGAACGGGAACTCCGGAGGCAGGGGGAGTCACATTTGACGAGCTGAGAAGGGCTGTGACTCTGGTGTGCAGCAAGCTGGATATAGTGGGCTGCGACGTGAACGAGCTCAGTCCCGTATACGACCAGAGCGGCGTTTCCACAGCGGTAGCCTGCAAGATCATAAGGGAAATGCTGCTGGCGCTTTCATAAGTGAAGCAGCTGCTGCGGCAGGATAAAGGGATTTCCTGCGCAGTACGATTTTACAGGGGGAAATGAAAATGAACAATAAAAGCAGCAGAAAAACTGTAATAGTAATATGCTCTGTAATAAGTGTGCTGATAATAATTGGAACAGCATTGGCTATAATACCATTCGTTCTGTTCAACAATATTGCGGACAAGTCCATGTCCGTCATTGATAACAGTTCGCACGACATCACTGTAAAAGCAGAGATAGCCGAGAACCTGACCCGTCAGGACGAAGACGGCAATACCGTGTATACTCCCGTATACGAGTATGAATACAAAGGGAAGAAATACCGTGTGACGTCGGATATCAGCTCTATCCGCAAGAAGTATGATCAGGGAGACAAGGTGGAGATAATGATCTCGGCCAGCTTCCCGGGGAATATGTGGGATCCCGCCTACAACTCCGCCACAGCTTTCAGAAAGGCGCAGAGCGGTATGTCAAAGGTCATGCTGATGATGATTCTGGTGCCTGCGGCGGTGATACTGATTATAGTGATAACCGTGACAGTTGTGATACTGAAGGGCATGAAGAAGAATGAGCCTGTATACGACGGCGGCTCTCAGGAGGAGTACACCGATCCCAACGACGATTACAGAGGTTGAATGATATGAGATTTAACTATCACAAAGAGTTCGGAAAAAGCAATTACAGAAATGCGGCTCCAAGTGAAAAAGACGAAATCGAACAGTTGATGCAGCTGTCGGCTCCCGATCGGAAAAAGGCCATGGGGTGTTTGATGTCGGTCGCTATTGCTATCTCGCTGCCTATTATCCTCATAGGCATTTTTATAATCAAAAGCGGGTTCAGGCGTATCGACGAGCTGAATATCAAAAAACAGCAGTGTACTCAGCGTGTCAATTCCATTGTTGAGGAGATAAAAACCGAAAAAATAAAGGAAGAAGATTCGGATGGATACAGTCATGAAAATACTTATTACAGACCCGTTTTGAAATATGAGTTTCAGGGACGTGAATATCATAAAAACGGGATGCGTTATTCTACCAGGCATTATAATATCGGCGACCTTATTGAGACATATGTAGACCCTGCTGATCCTGAACATGTGTATATACCTGTTTTTGAGGAAAAAAGTTCTTCATCGCCGAAAGCTATCTTTTTTGGCGGTTCGATATTTCTGATTTTAGGACTGCTTATTCCTATATCGTCTTTTATAGCATATAAACGCAAGGGATTGATATAGTATAATGGATCTCGGGTGATAACTATGAATATATTCAGAGCGCGTAACGATTCGGGACTTGCGGAAATACGTCTGAGATATCTCCGCGAGGACTTCCCCGATATGACAGAGGCGGAGGAGGAACGCATAAAGGCAGGTCTGCCGCGCTATTATGCGGAGCACCTGAACATTGACTTCTTTGCCTATATTGCAGAGGACGAAGGCAGGATAGTGGGCTCGGCCTTCCTTGCGGTAAGGGAGCTCCCGCCTAATCCAAGCTTTCCCAACGGCAGGGTGGGAACGGTGCTGAACGTGTTTACCGAGGCAAGCCGCCGCAGACAGGGCATAGCCACTGCCCTTATGGAGCTGCTCATTTCGGATTCAAAGCAGATGGAGCTTGATTATATCGAGCTGAAGGCTTCAAAGGACGGCTATCCGCTGTACAGGAAGCTTGGCTTTGAAAAGAGCGTTTCTCCCTTCACTCCCATGAAGCTTATGCTGAGATAAGCGGCAGGGCACGGGGCGATGCAGAACTTTATCATAAAACTGAATGAGTCTTTGGATATATAGCTTAACTGACAAGGGGGCGAAAAGCTGTGAATCTGATGTTTGCTGTTATCATAATGGGGGCATTTGTTGTAATAGGAGTGCTTTACCTTTTCGGTATGATAATCAAGAGACTGAAGTGCAGCGAAGAGGTAGAGGCGACGGTTGCAGAGCTGATACCCAATAACGACTCTGACTCAGGGCGCACTTATTATCCCGTCTTCACATACAGGTATGAAGGTGTGGACTACAGAGTAAAAAGCAATTTCAGCTCCTGGTTTATAAAACTGAGCGAGGGACAGCAGGTCACGCTCTTCATAGACCCTGACAAGCCCGGGAGAATATGGTTCCCCAGGGAGACCATACACAAGGTCATAACCATTGTGTGCTTTATTGCTTCAAGCGCATTGATAATGATGGGATTCTATCTGTCATATAAAAAAGGACAATAATATATTAAAGATACGGAGGAATAAAAAATGGGAAAATGTATGATCATCGGCTGCGGAGGAGTTGCTTCCGTTGCTATCCACAAGTGCTGCCAGAACAGCGAGGTATTTGAGGGCATAATGATAGCCAGCCGTACCAAGTCCAAGTGCGACGCGCTGAAGGAGAAGCTCCAGCCCACCACAAAGACAGTTATCGAGACCGCACAGGTGAATGCCGATAACGTTGACGAGCTGGTGGCTCTCATCAACAGCTACAAGCCCGATGTGGTGCTGAATCTGGCGCTGCCTTATCAGGATCTTACAATCATGGACGCTTGTCTGGCTACAAAGACTCATTACGTTGACACAGCCAACTATGAGCCCCTTGATACCGCTAAATTCGAGTACAAGTGGCAGTGGGCATACCGCGAGAGGTTCGAGCAGGCAGGTATCACAGCCCTTCTCGGAAGCGGCTTCGACCCCGGTGTTACGGGAGTATTCTCCGCTTACGCCATGAAGCATGAGTTCGACGAGATAAACTACATCGACATTCTCGACTGCAACGGCGGCGATCACGGCTATCCGTTCGCTACAAACTTCAACCCTGAGATAAACATTCGTGAGGTGTCGGCTAAAGGCTCTTACATTCAGGACGGCAAGTGGGTAGAGACTGAGCCGATGGAGATAAAGAGAGTTTACAACTTTGATGAGGTCGGCGAGAAGGATATGTACCTTTTGCACCACGAGGAGCTTGAATCGCTGGCACTCAACATCAAGGGCATCAAGAGGATAAGGTTTTTCATGACCTTCGGACAGAGCTATCTGACGCACCTCAAATGCCTTGAAAACGTGGGTATGACCTCTATCGAGCCTATCGACTTCGAGGGCAAGAAGATCGTTCCGCTTCAGTTCCTGAAGGCTGTTCTGCCTGACCCTGCATCACTTGGTCCGAGGACAAAGGGCAAGACCAACATCGGCTGCATCTGTCAGGGAAAGAAAGACGGAAAGGACGTTAAATACTACGTTTACAACGTTTGCGACCACGAGGCGAGCTACAAGGAGGTCGGCTCTCAGGCTATCAGCTACACAACGGGAGTTCCTGCGATGATAGGCGCTATGATGGTAATGACGGGCAAGTGGAAAAAGCCTGGTGTTTACAACATCGAGGAGTTTGACCCAGATCCGTTCATGGAGGCGCTCAACAAATGGGGCTTGCCTTGGAAAGAGAACTTTGACCCTGTACTCGTAGACTGATAAGGTGGATAATGGCTAAGATAAGACGTAAGAACGGCAGACGCAGACTGCTGATAATGCTGGTGATAGTGCTGTTTTTTGCATACTACATCGCTGTCGGCATTATCATGTCGTATATGAACATTTCGATGCTGCCGAAGATATTTGCGCTGACGCTGCCGTCGTTCTTTCTGGGAGTGGCGGTGACGCTGCTGGTACTGGATATAAGATACGGAACGCACCTGATAAGGCGCAGAAAAGAAAGAGAAAGCGGTGAAGACGATGTTGGTGATGATCGATGATGTTCAGTTCGAGAGCAAGGAACGTTTCTTTAAGTATATAAACAAGGCTCTGGGCTGTGAAGATAATGAAATAAACAGCGCTGATACGCTGTTTGATGTGCTGTGCTGCTTTGAGGACGATATTGAGCTGACTTTTTATGACACCGAGGAGATACCACAGGATATGAAGCTCTTTGCCGAGGAGATATTCGGTGCGGTCTACAACGCAAAAAGCGGAAACGACAGGCTTAGTGTTAAATTTGCAAAGACTTCTGTATAGGAGAAAAGATGTTTGATATTTCAAAAGTAAAAACGCCCTGCTACGTTATCAGCGAAAGGGCGCTCGCAAAAAATCTGGATATTCTGGACGGTGTGATGAAGCACACGGGCTGTAAGATACTGCTTGCGCAGAAGGCGTTCTCGAACTTTGCGACCTATCCGCAGCTTTCAAAGGTGCTTTGCGGAACGACGGCAAGCGGTCTTTACGAGGCAAGGCTCGGCAGGGAAGAGTTCGAGGGAGAAGTTCATGTTTACAGTCCTGCTTACACGGACGAGGACATGGGCGAGCTTGTGAAGATAGCAGATCATATAGTTTTCAACAGCTTTTCGCAGTGGAAAAAACACCGTGATACTGTAAAGAACTGTGGCAGGGAAGTGTCCTGCGGTCTGCGCTGCAACCCTGAATATTCGGAGATAGAGACGGATATTTACAACCCGTGCTTTGCAGGTTCAAGGCTCGGCATCACGCTTGAAAACTTCGAGGAGGACGAGCTTGACGGCATTGACGGTCTGCACTTTCACACGATGTGCGAGCAGGGAGCTGATGTGCTTGAAAGGACGATACCGCACATTGAGGAGAAGTTCGGGAAGTACATCGGGAAGATGAAGTGGGTCAATCTCGGCGGAGGACACCACATCACCAAAGACGGATACGACCTTGAAAAACTCGAAAAATGCGTCAATTACATGCAGGACAAGTATGGTGTTCAGGTCTATCTTGAACCGGGTGAGGCGGTGGCTCTGAACGCAGGGTGGCTGGTGACGACGGTGCTTGACACGCTGAAAAACGGTATTGACATCGCTATCGTTGACACCTCTGCTGCCTGTCATATGCCTGATGTGCTTGAAATGCCTTACAGACCGATGATACTCGGTTCGTCAGAAGCGGGAGAGAAGGCTTACACCTACCGTCTCGGCGGTCCGACCTGCCTTGCAGGAGACATAATCGGCGATTACTCGTTCGGCGAGAAGCTCAAAGAGGGAGACAGGCTGGTATTCACTGACATGGCTATTTACACGACTGTCAAGAACAACACGTTCAACGGTATGCCTTTGCCTGCTATTTATCTGGAAAAGATGAATGGTGAGCTGATTCTTGTCAGAGAATTCGGATATGAGGATTTTAAACAAAGGCTGTAAAACAAAAATTTCTTTCTGCTATCTGCGGAGAGGAATTTGTTATATATTCATTATTCGGGGGAGGTAACGGTATGAAAGCACTTATCATTAACTGTTCACCTGTCAGGAACGGGGCGACGAATGAGATCGTGGGCATCGTTTCGGCGGAGCTGTCACGAAAATATGAAACAAAGACGGTCTGCATCGACGATTATGATGTTGCCTTTTGCAAGGGGTGCAGGAGCTGCCACAGAACAGCAGAATGTGTGCAGACGGACGGTGCGCAGGAGCTTTTGGCTGAGTTTGAACGGGCGGATATTATTGTATGTATTGCTCCGTCATACTGGGCTGATGTCCCAGGACAGTTCAAGGTCTTTATCGACCGCTGCACGCCTTACAGCAACACTCACGAGCCGCACGCAAGCCTTTCAAAAGGCAAGAAAGGTTATGCTTTGGTTCTGCGGACAGGACCGAACATGAAGGAATGTGAGAGGCTGATACAGACTATCGAGCATTTCTACGGGCATCTGGAGATAGAATGCTGCGGGCATCTGGGGCTGTGCGGTATTGAAAACAAAACCGATGCTGCACCGAGAATGCAGGAAATAAAGGTATTTTGTGAGGAGATATAAAATAAGCGCTGTGCGGTCATGAAAGGCTGCATAGCGCTGTTGTTTTATTATAAATAAGACCATTTCCAATCGGCGAAAGCCGCAATTACTTGCTTCTTTCTTCTGAAAAGCGAAGCTCTCTTGATTCTGTTATTGCAGACAATATTTGGTGACTTCTTTCATGACGCTGTTGTCGTTATTCGAGCCTGTGATGAAGTTTGCGACCTGTTTTACGGAATTATGTGCATTTGACATTGCAAAGCTATAATATGCGCAGTTGAGCATATCGACATCGTTGAGGTAGTCGCCGAAAGCCATGACTTCGTTATATCCGACGCCGAAACGGTTGCAGATTGTTGAGAGTGCAGAGCCTTTGGTCACGCCCTTATTCATTATATCCACCCATTTGCTGCCTGAGAGAAGTGCGGTGCAGTTATCTGAGAACTCATCGCTGAGGGCTTCGTACTGGGCATTGGTATAGCCGTTTTCGTTGAAGATGGCTATTTTGAAGATCTCATCGTCGCAGTCGTGAAGGTCTTCAAGATAGGTCTGGCAGATATAATAAGTCGAGATCTCTTTATCAAGCGATGGCTCTTTAGCGTTATGCCATGCGCCTTTCTTTCCGCAGAGGATAACGGTATAGCCTTTTTTCTCGCAGTGGTCGACGACGTTCATGACGGTCTGTCTGCCGATCACAGAGGTGTAGACGTTCTTTCCGCCGATAACGATATATGCGCCGTTATCGCAGATGAAGGTGAGGTCATCAAGGTGTTTGCTGAACTGCTTTTTGAGAACGTTGAAGCTTCTGCCGCTGGAGATGACGAAATTTATCTTCCTGCGGGAAAGGTCAGCTATTACTTCCTCAAAATTCTCGGGGAGATGTTTGTCGTCATCGAGAAGTGTTCCGTCCATATCAGTCGCAACGATTTTTATCATGGCTATCCTCCTGAATCATGTCAATTATTATTTTGTCGTTCCTGTTTTTCTTCTGCCTTGATTATATACTACAAAACGCCCAATTTCAAGCGGTTTTGAGCTGTTTTTTCAACTTTGTAGGTTTGTATACTTTTAATCAAAACAAAGCCTGTCCATTGTACACTTTTCACAAAACGTTTTTATGCGTTTTTTATTTTGATAACAATTATAAAAAATGGTGCAAATGTCTAATAAAACAGCCCCGAAATCGGACGCTTTTTTGTGTAAAATTATGAAATGGCGGCGCAAATATTGACTTTTAACGCGCAAAAAGCTATAATTGATTGTGTATTTAAACAGAAAAATCATAGAACATAGAACAGAGACAAAAACAGAAAGGACAGATCAATGAAAAACTTTTTGATAAAAGTTAAAAAAGGGGCGCACGATTACGCTGAGCAGAATATGCTTGTGCTGGTGTTCGTTATCTGCTCGGTGGTAAATGCTTTCATACTGAGAGCTTTTACGGTCAAATTCAACTATAATCAGATAAAGCCGCTGCTTGCTGATATTGGAATGTGCCTTATTTTTGCATCTATCTCGTTTCTATTCAAAAAGAGAAAGAGGCAGTTTATTTTCCTTTTGATACTGACAATAGTATTTTCGATTATCAGCGCAGGAAACTCGATCTACTACACGAACTTCCGTTCGTTCATGTCCATCTCGCTGATCTCAACGGCTTCTCAGCTGGGCGGAGTTATGGACGCTGTTACGAAGAACATCATGGAGCTTAAAGATCTGGTGTTCATATGGTCGATACCTGCTCTGGTGGTATGCTACATATTGATAAAAAGGCACACGAAGGACTACACCTCACAGGTGCAGGAGAAAAAGCGCCGCAGAAAGACAGGCTGGGGAACTTTCGGCGTAGGTGTTTTATTCCTTGGTGTATGTGCGATCATACTTAACGGCACGGACTATTCGAGGCTTAAAAAACAGTGGAACAGGGAATACGTACTTGCGACATTCGGACTGTATACTTATCACATAAGCGATGCGGTGTCGTGTGCTAATGCACAGCTGCACATGATGTTCGGATATGACGAGAGCGAGGATCTTTTCAATAAATTCTACGAAAACAAGTCCGTAGAAGAGGTCAGCGCACAGGTCAAGAAGAACAAGTATTCCAATATGTTTGCGGGAAAGAACCTTATTTTTATACATGCGGAGAGCGTTCAGGGCTTTACTCTTGACACATACATAAACGGTGAGCCTCTGACTCCGACTATCAACAAGCTGGCAAGGGAAGGACTTTACTTCACCAATTTCTACGCTCAGGAAAGCGTGGGAACGACTTCGGACACAGAGTTCACGCTTGCGACCTCACTTATGCCTGCATCGAGCGGAACGGTAGCGATAAACTACTGGGACAGGGATTACACGACGATGCAGAAGCTGCTCAAGGGCCTGGGATACTATGTATTCAGCATGCACGGCAACAACGGCTCATACTGGAACAGGCTGAACGTTCACAAATCATACGGCTACGACAAGTTCTTCAATTCAACGACGGATTTCGACGTTGATGAGACGATAGGTCTTGGTCTTTCGGACAAGTCGATGTTCAGGCAGGCTATCCCGAAGATCAAGGACATAAACGAGAAGAACAACAAGTGGATGGGCGAGTTTCTTATGCTCACGAACCACACGCCGTTTACTGACATCGAGAGAGTAAGCACATACAAGGTAGATTTCAAGTACAAGAAATACAACGAGCAGACGGGACTTTACGATGAGGTGAGCGCACCGTTCCTTGAGGGCAGGAAGCTTGGTTCTTATTTCAAGTCGGTACACTATGCGGACGAGGCGCTTGACCAGTTCCTTTCGGATCTTGATAAGGAAGGCTTGCTTGACAATGCGGTGGTAGTGCTTTACGGCGACCACGATGCAAAGATCAAGGAAGAAGAATTTGAATACTACTACAACTACGACCCGTTCAATGACAAGACTTTGTCTTCGAGCGACCCCGGATACATTCCTGTTGACCCGTTCTACTACAACATCAACAGAAAAGTTCCGCTGATAATCTGGTCTAAGGACGGCGGATACGAGCCTCAGAAGATCGACAAGGTAATGGGTATGTACGATGTACAGCCGACGGTAGGAAACATGTTCGGTTTTGAGAACAAGTATGCGCTTGGACACGACATTTTCTCGGTACCTGATGACGAGGAGAACGTTGTTATTTTCCCGAATGGAAACTATGTTACTGACAAGGTTTACTACGACAACCAGAAGGAATCTTATTTTGACCTTGAAGGCTACAACAACGTTGCGAAATACGCTTCCTGCAATCAGATTTTCAAGGACGACCCTTCGCCTTTGTACAACGACAAGATCAAGGCGAGCTACAAGACGGCGGACGCAGGTTACAGCGATGCCGCGGCACAGACGCACAAGAACAACGGCAGAGTCGATGAGCAGTATATCAAGAAATACTGCGATTACGCTGATGAGCGCATCAAGATCTCAAATGCGATAATCTATTTCGATATGATAAAAAAGACAAATGACGGCTTCGGCGGCTCGGACGACCCGTCAGGCGCTCGCTCGGACGGCTCGGACAATGTCTTTGCTCCGCCTTCAAACCGCAAAAACAAATACGGTTATTCGGTGTGAATATTTGCGAGGCAGCTGGGGGAAACCCTTTTGATGTATTATTGGGGAAAACTCTTTTGGAAGAAGCAAAAAACGGAGAAGCTGATGCTTCTCCGTTTTTTCGAGAGTAACCGTGGTAACGGTTACTCTGTTCCCCTCCGAGGATATTCATTGAATATCCTCGTGAGCGCCCGCAGGGCGGTCGCCCCCCTTTTCAGAAACCTTTTATAGATTTTTGGCGCACAGAGCATTAAGCTCTATGCGCCAAAAATATGTGAGAGTCCTAAAGAGAGTTCAGAAAAAGACATTTTTCAGAAGAACTATCCACAATAAGACAACGAAAGGATATCTTCAGTTGCCAGGCAGATATTTCACAGCAAATACTGATTTATCTCTACGAGTTTATTTACACCAAAAAAAGACCGACACAGGAATATCCTGTATCGGTCTGTTTTTACTTTGCAGTGTCAGGTCAAGCTCTTTATCAAGCTCTCTCGACCTTTCCGGAACGCAAGCATCTTGAGCAAGCGTAAACATGACAAGGAGTGCCGTTTACTATAGCCTTTACTCTCTTTACGTTTGGCTTCCATGTTCTGTTAGATCTTCTGTGAGAGTGGGAAACCTTGATACCGAATGTTACACCCTTACCGCAGATATCACACTTTGCCATCAGTTTGCACCTCCTTTTTTAACTTACTGAATTTGCAACATAAGCTATTATATCATAACCATTCAAAAAATGCAAGCCTTTTTTTGAATTTTTTCGGAAAATCATAAAAAGTTAATATGTTGGGTGCAAAACAGCATAATAATACTTGAAATCCTTTTTAAAATAGTGTATAATAACAAGTGTATGTATTTTTTTTAGCAGTTTATTGAATGAGGTGACTAAAGGGTGTTCCATTTTACCGTTGAAAATGTTTTGAAATACGGCGCAAGGATAATGATTATTTTTATGGTGATACCCTTGCATGAGTTTGCACACGCCTGGTCGGCAAACAAGATGGGTGATCCGACACCGAGAATGCAGAACAGGCTCAATCTTAACCCGATCAATCACATTGATCCTATCGGTTCGCTGATGCTGTTTCTGTGCGGCTTCGGCTGGGGACGGCCTGTTCAGGTGAACCCGAACTATTTCAAGAAGCCGAGAAAGGGAATGGCGCTGAGTGCTGCGGCAGGTCCTATTGCTAATTTTATTGCTGCATTTTTCGGAACGATAATCTACAAGATACTGTTTTATTCGATGTACAGCAATCCCGGAAATAAGGGGCTTTACTGGTCAACGGTTCTGTTTTATTATTTCGTTATCATAAACATCGGGCTTGCGGTGTTCAATCTTATACCGATACCGCCGCTTGACGGCTCGAAGATACTGAGCTATTTCACGAGCTACAAGGTGGACAGAAAGATACAGCAGTACAGTTTCTACATCATGATCGGATTTGTTTTGGTGGTATTCTCCGGACTGCTCGACGGACCTTTGAGCTGGATAGATGATAAGGTCATGTGGGTAATGGAAAAGCTGACATTCTGGGTAGACCCGATAATGAAAAGCATACTAAAACTTTGATCGCCTGAAAGGATAGAACAAGATGTCTTGTGCACAGTTCAAGCTGGATATGTTCGAGGGACCTCTGGATCTGCTTTTGCACCTCATATCCAAGCACAAACTGAATATCCACGATATACAGATCTCGCTTTTGCTGGAGCAGTATCTGGAATACATGCATCAGCTTGAGCATGAGGATCTTGAGGACGCTGCGGAATTCCTTGAAATGGCGGCAAGGCTGATATATATAAAGACTGTTTCTTTGCTTCCGCACGACGAGGAAGCGCAGGAGCTGAAAAAAGAGCTTGAAGGTCGGCTTATTGAATACTCGCAGTGCAAATACCTTGCGGGGATACTTGCAAAGGGGTATGTGGGCGGAGAGATCTTCGTGCGAAAGCCTGAGCCGATACCTGTTGACAAGACCTATACCCGTGAACACGATGCGATAATTCTTTTAGAGGCGTATCTTGGGCTTTCGGAAAAGGCAAGAAACGAGAAGCCGATAAATGCAAAGATATTTCAGCCTATCGTTTCGCACAGGGTCGTTTCGCTGGGAACGAAGATAGTTTATATACTCAAAAGGCTTTATACAGAGGGAGTTTGCGACCTTTCGCACATATATGACGGCATGGAAAGCAAGAGCGAGCGTGTGGCTACGTTCCTTGCGATACTGGAGCTTACGAAATCGGGCAGGATAGTTCTGAATGACGACAACACGCAGATCTCGTTCAGCGACAGGACGATAAGCCGCAAAAAGCACCGTAGGGACAAGGCTGAGCAGGAGCAGGAGAGCGCTGATGATACGGCGGAAGACGTTGGTTCGGGCGAGACTGCTGGCGAAAAGACTGCTGAGGCGGCTGGCGAAATCACTGCGGAAGCCGGCGAAAAGGCTGAAAAAACGCTTGGCGAGGCTGAACAGGGCAGCGCTGAGAATAATGCCGAGGGAAATAGCGAAGGCGGGCAGGAGTCTGCTGCGGTCAATGAGGAAAAAGAGCAGGGAGTTCCCGAATTTGACCCCGAAGGCATCGCAGAGCTGCCGCAGGAGAGGGCAGAGGCTGCTGACAGATACAGAGCAGAGAACAGGCAGGCGACCGAGAGGGTCGCAGGGTTCAGGCCGCTGGTGCTTGAGCTGTCTATAATAGATGCTGAGAGCGTTGAGGGAACGGCTGATGAGGCGGAAACGGCTGAGCGAGCTGTTGAGGGCGGCGCTGAGGCTGG
>CAMZIK010000078.1 GCA_947307175.1 uncultured Clostridia bacterium | reverse complement strand
ATTGACGTATCAGGGTTGAGCACCGATGCGTCTGCCGAGTTTAATATTTCGATATCGGCTCTTCGCCGAGATAGTATTTTATCATCTTCGGCACGAAATAGTAAATGCCTTTGTCGTCCGCAACGCCGTTGCCCGGCGCGTTGACGATACCCACATTTCCGCTTCGGTAGGCTTCCATAAGATTCGGGATGCCGATAAGCGATTCGGGATAGAATGTCAGCGGGTCGAGATATTCGTCGGAGATACGGCGGTAAAGCACGCCTATCCTCGTCTTACCGCCCGAGTATCAGCGACCTTTACACCGACAATTTCATGAAGCGCTTTCCCGTGCTTTTCATTGCGGATTCTGCGACCGCACAGTTTCTTGCGATGAGTATGGAATACTACTACAAGATCACGAGGCTCCAGGTCTATACAGACGATATGACGGGCGTTTACAACCGAAAGTATTTCATCGAGAGGATAGAGAGCCCCGAGGTGTTAAGAGACGACCTGTGTATATCGGTGATAGACGTAAACGGGCTGAAAGAGACTAACGACACTCTCGATCACGTTGCCGGCGATGAGCTGATATGTGCTGTTCCTTTGTTTGCAAGAAAAGCATTCGGCAACAGCGTGCTGATAGCAAGGCTGGGCGGAGACGAGTTTGCCGTCGTGACATACGACAGTGCCGAAGAAGCCATGAAAAAGGCCGAAGCGATGAAGGCATTTGCCGCACAGCATAAGGGAAAGCTCGTTCAGGGCGTGTTCCTCTCGGTGGGCACAGCCTGTCTGAGCGTATATAAGGACCTTTCCCCCGAGGGACTGTTCCAGACTGCCGATAAGTTTATGTACGAGGATAAGTCGGCTTATTACAGGCAAAAAGGCCACGACAGACGACGCAGATAGAGCTCCGAGCCGCTTGAAAATGTTTACATATCCCCCCGGACAGATTAACTCCGGAGGCATTTTTTGTCGGCTTGCTTCGTCCGGTTCGGATATAATGGCATATTCGATAACAATTCGCTGTATTTTTGTGCATTTTTTATCTTTTTTGCTCTTGAAAAAATCTGAAAGAAGTGGTATAATTTTGTATAGTTTTTCCATATCGTATATATTTTTAAATGGTAGACTTTTCGGGCATGATAAAAACGGTCCGGGCAAGGAGATGAGCAGATGCCGCAAATCGAAGAAACACCAGCCGAAAGCGCTCCCGCACAGGAGCCTGACGGAAAGGATAATGAGCAGGCTGCTCCTCAGGCTCCCGAAGCCGAACAGCCAGCCGAAACAGCCGATGCCGACAAGGCAAAGCCGAAGAAGAAAAAGAAAAAACGCACCGCAAGGGACTATGCGATATCCTTTTTCATCAAGATAGGCGTGACGGCTGCAGTGCTGTGGGGCTTGCTGACATTCGTGATAGGCATAAACGTCTGTCACACTAACACAGCGTACCCGTCTGTAAAAGACGGCGACCTGTGCGTTACCTATCGCCTTGCAAAGCCCGAAACTGGGAAGCTGATAGTTTACAAGCACGACGGCGAAGTAAGGTTCGGACGTGTTATGGCGATCGGCGGCGAAACAGTCAATATCAAAAACGACTATGTCTCCGTCAATGACTACGGTATCCCCGACAACACGGTGTACCCCACACCGACAGAAGGGTCAGCTGTAAGCTTTCCCTACAAAGTACCCGATAACTGCGTGTTCGTTCTGAACGAATACCGAAGTGACCTCTCCGACAGCAGGACATTCGGCGGTATCCCGCTGGAGGAGATACAGGGAACAGTGGTATTCACGATGAGAATGCGTGGAATATAGCAAAACAACATTTTTTAAGGAGGAAAACAATATGAAAGCAAAAAGGTTTTTGGCAGCAGTCGCTTCGCTGGGTCTTGCTGTTTCCATGATGTCTGCATTCTCCCTCAGCGCAAGCGCAGATCCGGCCTACTCAACAACTATCGAAGGAGATAAGCATGCGGTATTTGAAAAGTATCTGGTAATGGAAAGCGATGCAGTCGTTCCGAATGCAAGCTTCTCGTTCACTATCGAACCGGGTGGGGCTGTCGCTGCAGCAGCAGACGGCTCTACCCTTCCCGTACTCGCAGGTATAGGTGCGCCGAAATTTACTCTCAAAACCAATACCGACAACATTAAGACTGACAACGAAGGCTCCGCCGACGAAGCGACCGTCAGCTTCTCTCCTGCCGATACCGATGTCAGCGGAACGACCATCGCCGAGAGCCATAAGGGAGAGGGAAAGACTGTAAAGTTTGTGACCGCAACACCGAACAATGACGAAAAGTATGCTCAGAAGAAGATAGACATCGATTTCTCGAATGTCGCATTTACCGAGCCGGGAATCTACCGCTATGTCATCACTGAGGCAGCAGCAACCAGTCAGGCTGCAGGCGTAACGAATGATACAAACAGCACAAGAATTCTTGATGTTGTTGTTGTAGATGCTTCGGCAGAAAACGTCACCAAGCTCAAGATCAACAACTATGTTCTGCATGACAGTGCTGCTGATATCCCTACAAAGGGCACAGGTGATTCCGCACCTATCGCACATAAGTCCACAGGTTTCACCAATACATACGATACCCACGATATCGAGTTTTCAAAGACCATTGCCGGTAACCAGGGTTCAAGGGACAAGTATTTCAAATTCGATATAAGCATCAGCAATGCCAAGGGCGCTCAGATAACCGTTAACGGCTGTGGAAACACTTTCCTTGCAGAGCCCAAAAAGAGCACGACCACGATCTATACCGAAGCTAATATGAAGGCCGCCAACACCAAAGACGACGACGGTGACAGAGCCGGTCAGCAGCTCAATGCCAATGAAAGCGGTGCTATCACAGCTTCCTTCTATCTCAAGCACGGTCAGAGCATTAAGCTTGAGGGCGTTCCGGCAGGTGCAAAGTACACCATCACCGAAGCAGCGGAAAACTACACACCGAGCATTGCTGTTTCTGAAAATGTAAAGGAAGGCTCGGGCTATGAAGCAGATGTTGCCGTTAACGATGACAAAAATGGTATTACCGATATGACCACCGGTCTTCATGGCAACACCACAGCTACATTCACAAATACACTTAATGGCGATGTCCCCACAGGTATCTTCTCGAATATGGGACTTTCGATAATCGTTATCGCAGTCGCAGCAGCCGGTGCAGCAGTCAGCCTTATCATTATCAAAAAGAAAAAGTCTGAGGAAGACTGAAAGAATTGCTTAGATTCTGGAAAAAAATGAACGAGCTGTACAGCTGGTTCATATTCGCCATGTTTATAGTTGTTCTTCTCATAGGCTTGTGGCAGGCTTATGACGGCTACTATACCTTTGACCACACGCTTGACAAGAGCATACTCAGGTATAAGCCCGACCCGGACGACCCCACCGCTTCTGCGGATTCACCGATAACGCAGGAACAGGTCGGCTGGATAACTATCGACGACACAAACATAGACTACCCTGTTATGCAGGGAAAGGATAATTCCTATTTCCTTAATACCGACCCGTTCGGAAATTACTCGCTCTCAGGCAGCATTTTCCTGGACAGCAGGTGCAGTCCCGATTTCTCGGACCGCTTCTCTGTCATCTACGGGCATCATATGGATTACGGAAAAATGTTCGGCTCGCTGGACGACTTTCTGAACGAGCCGTATATGAAAAGCCACAGAACAGGTACACTTATGACAGGCAGAAATGCCGACAAGGTCTATAAGCTGGAGGTGTTCGCCTCAATGAAGGTGAGCAGCACAGAAAAGACCGTGTTTGACATGGACAGTGCAAGAATAGCTGCGTTCATCAGGAACAGCGCCGATGTGCAGATAGCCGATAAGGACAAACGCATCGTTGCTCTGGCTACCTGTTCGGACGCAAACACACTGACAAAAACCGTTGTTTTTTGCTATATTGTTGAATAGAAAGGAGGGCAGGCATATGAAAAAATTTGTTAAAGCAGCTTTTGCTATGACAGTATGTCTGCTCTCTCTTTTCGTTTTTTCAATAAGCTCGATCAGTGCAAGCGCATACAAAACTGCAACTGTGAAAATACCCGTAAGCTGTCTTGATACTTCGGGAGGGACTTCCGGAAGCTATAAGATAAGCATTGAACCACAAAACGATTCTCCTGCGCCGAGTGCAAATGATCTCGATATACCCGCAAACGGCAAGGGAAACTTCACTATCAGCATCAGCGAACCGGGGACTTATATCTACAAGGTCTCCGAAATACCGGGAAATGACCCGAACATCACATATGACGACAAGGTCTATGAGATAACGGTGTTTGTTGAAAACGACGGCGCTGACGGACTGAAATACTCAGTCTCCGCAAAGTGTTCCGGGACAGATCTGAAGTCGCCCGACGTCCATTTTAAAAATATCGGCGACCCAAATTCAACAAGCAAGATCACAAAACAAACAACAGCCAAGACGGAAACAACTAAGAAACAAACGACCAAGAAAGCTACAACATCTGCAAGCAGTTCTGACGACTCGGACGGAGGCGTAAACCCGATCACGGGCTTTATAAACGCCGCCGCATCGCACGCAGTCGGGCTTACAATGCTCGCAGCGGTTGTTATCATATTACTTACACTCCTTTTAAAGCGGGACAACAGCGAGGAGGACAAAAACAATGAAAGGTAGTCTGAAAAAGCGCATCGCAAACGCCGCCTGTGCATTTGCCGTGCTCATATCGTCAATATGCTGCTGCCTTCCCCTCAGCGCCGCCGCACAGGAGCAGGGAGTGAGCTGTGAACAGCAAAGCACACAGCTTCAGCATCAGCGCTTTGAGCTTCACCCAAACGGCAAAGGCTCGGGGCAGACCGTAAAGCTCGACGGTATGATGCCGCAGGGCGCAAAAGCCGAAGCAGTCGACGTTTCAGACGAGCACAGCGGAATTGCGGCATACGATATAACCATAAGCAAGGACGAGACAGAATTCCAGCCCGAAGAGGGTCAACCGATAAAGGTCGAGATAACCGACCCGTCTATCTCGGGAAAAGACTCCAAAGATATACAACTGTGGCATATCCTTGACGACGGCAGCCGTGAGCAGGTCACGGATATCACGGTGAAAAACGGGAAAATAAGCTTCTACGCAACGGGCTTCAGCGTTTACGAGATAGTAACGCAGGAAGACGAGGCAGCGGGCACGCTCGACGAAATAAGCACTATTGCCGACCTTTATACGCATATCAGCAAGGGCAACGGCGTGTATATTGCGACATGGAGCAATTTTCATTTCGTAAAAAATGAGGAATACACAGTAAAGGAACCCCGTAAAGGAATATTAAAAGACCCGACATCATACAGTGACAGGAATGCCCTGAAACCTGAGAAGATCGTGAAAAATTCGTCAGAATACTTCTTTGAGGACATTTCCTACAATGAAACCAGCCACACCATAGCAGCCAAGATATGGTGCAAGAACTCAAAAGGCGTCAAGCAATACGTAAAGCAAAGCGACACCAGTCTGAGCTTTGAAACAGATGCAGCAAACGCTACCACATTCTCCGTTGAATCACATACAGGCGGCGGTTTTCTTATCGCAGGCAGCGGCACTGCACCGAACAGATTTTGCTGGAACCAGCAAGGCGGCAACAGCGGAAATGGAATCGCAGCTTGGAAAAGTGAATCCGATAACAATGCCAGATTCAGTATCTGGAACTATACCCCGCCTCAAAACGACCAGTATAACGGAAAGAGCTACGGCATTTTCCACTACTCGTCCGGTTCGACCTCGGGCGACGCTCTTATGTCGGGCGGAAAGAACCACTCGCTGGTAAAGCTCATCCTTACCGCCAAGCAGAACAACAAGATACTCTATGTCGATGAAAACAAGGAGATAGATAAGTGGACATTCACCCGTGAATCCAACGGCAGCTATGTTATATCTGTCGGAAAGGGCTCGTCGGCTAAGTACCTCTGCATCGGCGAAAACGGAGTGAGCGTGACCGCAGACAAAAGCAGCGCAAGCAGATTTACTGTGACCAAAGGCAGTAATGACCTTGTTCAGCTCAGCTCGGGCGGATACTACATCAACCACTCTCCTTCCGGTGAAGATGATGAACCGGGCAGCTTTGGCGTTACGACCGACAAGACCGACCCGCGTACCTGGCTTTATCTGCTCGACCAGGCTGACTTGACAGATGATGACCTCATCACATTCTCCGCAGACAGAGTCAGCATATCTGATGTCAAGGACGGAGAAAAGGTCATCGTTTACATAAGGATCTGGAACGAAAACGAACTGAAATACGACATTTATGCGGTCAACCACGACGGCTCGCTTTTCCCCTGCTACGCCTCGGGCGGAAAGATACTCTGGCTGGGCGAGGGAACAAGCTCTTTGGAGTGGGAATTCACCGAGTACCTCGACGAGGTAACTAAGCAGCCTAACTATTACTATGAACTTCTCAATCCGTATTCAGAAAAATATATCGCTCCGCAGATGACCGGCAATCAGGTGCTTTCGGACGATAAGATAGGCATCAACCTGCCCGGAAGAAGGAACGGCGAATTTTACAGCGAGATAATCGCCTGGGACAATTCAAGATACTCCTATATCGGTCTGCGCCCGAAAAGCGATAATTCAGCGCTCGAGCCGTGCTCTGAGTCGGTTTCCTTCCCGTTTTACTTTGCAAGGCTTGAAAACCTCAACCTCGGCGACGATCTCCATACCGTACCTACCGTAGACAACGATGTTCACGGTATCAAGATGAAGATCAAGGACTTCAGCGGTGATGTAAATCATGGCGAAACAGGCGGTACACAGCAGACAGGATACCTTGGCAACAATGGTTATGTTCCCGGTTCTGCTACGACCGGACTGCTTTCAACAGATCTTGACTCTAACGGTTATCCGATAGCAGCTTATTCAAACAGCAGCCTGAGCGGGCTGTACAACGGTGCGCAGGAAGTAAACCACCTGTTCATTGAAAGCGTATATAATTCAAGCGGATATTTTGAATTTGACAGCACACAGAACTTTGCGACGCTTGTGCCTACCGACGACGGCAATTTTACAGTATACCGTGAGCTTGGAACGAGCTATAACCAGCCCAAATATACACTTCAGCACGGTCAGTTCTTCCCATACAATACCATAACCGCAGGAGTCTATTCAAAAGATAACCCACTAAACCTATACTCTTCCGATGCACGACCGGGTCAAGCAAATACAGGCCTGCTTTTGGACACAGATCCGAGAAAGTACGAAAAGCTCTATTCCGCAGGCAACAAAAATCAGCTGAATTACTATTTCGGATTGGAAATGGAAGCCGAGTTCGTTCAGACTGTCAGCGGTCTGGACGCATGGGGTCACGATATCATCTTTGAATTCAAGGGCGACGACGACTTCTGGCTTTACGTTGACGGCGAGCTTGTCATCGACCTCGGCGGAATACACTCCGCACTCGAAGGAAAGGTAAACTTCCGTACCGGAAAAGTCACCGTGAATGGTAAGGATACGACTCTCAAGGAGATCTTCAGAAAGAACTTCACCGCCAGAGGCGTTGATAACGTTGAGGAAAAGCTCAATGAGATCTTTGAGGACAACGGAAGCGGACAGTACATCTTCAAGGATTACACCAAGCACAAGATGCGTGTGTTCTATATGGAAAGAGGTGCGGGTGCATCAAATCTGTATATGCACTTCAACATCGCCTCTGTTACACCGGGTCACGTAGTTGTATCAAAAAATGTTACCGGCACGGGCTCGGATGCTATCGACAAGGATTTTATCGAGTATCCTTTCCAGATCTACTACTCGCTCAACGACGGTCCTAATGGTGAACCCGGAGAGGAGCGCCTGCTTGCCAATGATGACGAGCATATCCGTGTCACCTATCAGAACTCCAACCAGCCGGTAACTTACGTTAAAAAATACCGACCGCCCGGATTCTCGGATGAAGATGCTTATGAAAACATTTATTTCATCAACCCGACCAAGAAAGCCGAGATATCCTTCCCCGAAAACACGATCAATTACAGGATAGTCGAATGTGCCGTAGACAGCTCGATTTACGGAAAAGTACTCATCAACGGCAATGAAGTACCGGAAGAAAGAGTAGAGATAAAGGGCGACCTGAGAAGCTACTCCTCAGAGATAGGCACATCTGAAAACAAGCCGAACATTGCTTTTGACAACGTGGTGAACGATAACGTCATAAAGGACCTGTACATCACCAAGAAGCTGCTCGACGAAGACGACCACGAGATAACCAACGACCCAGCAACATTCAGCTTCAGACTCTATCTCTCATCTATCGAGCCTGAAAGTGCTGATAATATGACAGCTGCAAATATGGCAAAATACTGCGTTCTGTCGCCTAATAAAAAGGTTTGCAGATTTGACCATGAAACGGGTAAATTTGCTGAAACAGACCTCACGTTCAATCATCAGCTGCTTGACGATCTGAGCAAGGGCGCAGTTTCGGGCTGGAACTACGACGACGTTGTGTTCAGGTCATCGGGCTTCGGTGCGATATCCGGGATTCCATCAGGATATACCATATGTGTACCCGGACTCCCCGTAGGCTCTGTGTTCAAAGTCACAGAGGACGTTAAAACAGGCTACGGTCTTATGGGCTACGAACGTGTAATGGGCTCAAAGATAAACGAGGACAACACACAGGAGGATATCCCCTCTTACCACAATTTCAACGATAGTCCGCTGAACGTAGGCCGTGTCATTGCGGAAGAAAACCCGCAGATGGAGGTCATAAACAAAAAAGGCTTCGGACTCAGCGTACGCAAGGTGTGGAGCGACCTGGATATAACTGTCGGGCACGCACCCGTTTACACCGCAGTCTATGTTGACGGCGAGCTTCTTGAAGGCTCCGTAAAACAGATAAAGTCGCCGAGCACGACCGCATACTATTTCTGGTCAACGCTCAAACCAAAAAAGAACGGTTTGGAAAGGATAAACCTGAACGACTATGTTGTTAAAGAGGTCACGATCAGCGGTACATCTCCGACGGTCGCCTACGACGGAACGGTGACAGACTACGGAACAGTAACTCCGGTCGAGAGCGACAGCTCGCTGAGGCTCTGCGCAACACGAAAATCCAATGCGATACCCGAGGGAGAAGATGCACAAAAGGAATTCAATTATATCGTTTCTTACAGCGTCGGAAACAACGAAGGCTCAACAAGAACAGACACTATAACCAATACCCGTGAAAGCGGTATTGCGATAAGGCTGTTCAAGTGGGACAGCACTGTTCCTCTTGCGGGCGGAACTTTCAAGCTTGTTGATGACACGACAGGAAAAACAGTTGGCACATACACCTCAGATTCAAAGGGCATCGTAAAAATGCTGTACGACTTTGATATGTCGCACACATACACGCTGACGCAGACAAGCGCACCCAAGGGCTATGTCGGTCTTCAGAAGGACGTTAAGTTCAAGGTCAACGCCGACGAAACTGTATCGCTGTTCTACGACGATATGGGAAATTGGGGCGAAAAGGATCCCGCCGACCTTAAATGGGCAAACGGCAAGCCCGGAAGCAACGGTATCACAGCATATGTCGATATCTACAACAAGCAGTTCAATTTCAAGATAATGAAAATGGACAGTGAGGATCCGAATATTCTGCTCGGCTCTGCACATTTTGAACTGTATAAGCAGTCAAACACGGCGATAAGCGGTTTTGTAAAGTACCCCTATCCTATGGAGGGCTTTGAAGACCTCGTTACCGTGAACGGAGTTGTCGATGTCTGCGGAGGAAACAGCTCAAGGGTCATCAACCCCGGCGAAAAAGGCTCTGTCTACTTCCTGACGGAAAAGCAGGCGCCGTTCAATTACAAAAAGCTCGACCACGATATTATGTTCCACATCTCACCTCTTGGCGTTCCGTCGCTGATAAGCGATTCGTGCGAGGGTGAGCTTATCGAAACGGAGGACAGCTACATCTACACGCTGAGCGTCACAAACACCAAGGAAAACCCTGCGCTCAAAACATTCACGGTCGAAAAGCAGGTCAAAGGCTCTGCCGGAAACAAAAACAGAGATTTCAGCTTTGTCATTTCCGTCAGCGGACTTGACAGCAGCAGCGGGATAACCTGGGCTAAGAACGGAGAGAAGCAGGATGATATGAGCAGCAGCGGAGGAAATTTTACGCTGAAGCACGCTGAAAAGGCAGAGTTCGTGCTCCCTGCCGGCGTGACTGTGGCCGTGATGGAAGAGGAAACAGAATACACCACCACCGTCCAACTCGGTGATGAAGAAGCTGAGAACAAGAACATCAAGCCGTTCCGGTTCACAGACCCGACTACGCTTGTCGTCACAAACACGCTCAACGGACACATTCCTACGGGCGTGATGACACCGTTTAAACGTGGAGCTGTAATGATATTCATAGCAGCTGTACCGATAGGCTTGTTCATTTACCTCAGGCGAAGAAAAGAACAGTTCTCATAACAGATAAAGCGGCAAAGGAGCAATTCCTCTGCCGCTTTTTCATATCACACACGACCGCCCGGGAGTTATTCTCCCGGGCGGTGTCAGTATCTGTTCGGTTTTATTTGTCATAAGCTGCTCGCCGCTGACATACAGCTTTCAGCCGTTTGAGTCTATCGTGGCAGACGCCCTGAAATGAGCCTGAAACATCAGCAGCGATCCGTTTTTTCAGCAGACAGAAAGCCGGGCTATCTCTGCTTTCTGATAATGCGGTAATAAAGCTTTGCGGTCAGAAGATATACAGCAGTATACAGCACAAAATAACCTGCAAAACCTATGGCACAGCTTTTCAGATAGGTCTTGGTGCTGTCCAGTCCGATATAAGCCAGAAGTCTGCCTACCATAGGGAATGCGATCACGGTGTGTAACATTGCAAACACCAGCGGGAGGAAGAAAACAAGGAGTATCTGCGAACGTATAGTTGATCTTACCTCGTCCTCGCTCATTCCGACGTTCTGCATTATCCTGAACCTGCCTGCGTCCTCATAGCCCTCGGTGAGCTGTTTATAGTAGATTATAAGCACCGTTTCAAGCACAAACAGCGTACCGAGAAATACTCCGAGGAAGAAAAGCGAACCGAACGCAAGCATCATGCCTGCTTTTTCCTCCGAACGGTAACGGGTCGGGTCGAGATAGGTCTTGCCGTTGATAAGAGAGTGGGTATCCTTGTCTTTAAGCACGTCCTTTAGTTCTCTGTCGCTGTCGAGTATAGGCTGTTTGTAGTAAATCTCCATCGTATGGAATTCGCTGGATCTGAACAGTGAAGCTTTGTTGAAAGCATCTATAAATTCCTGCACCTCTTCATTTGTGGCTACGGTGATCCTTACACCATCCTCAGTACCATCTTTGTTGTATACGTATTTTCTCACCTTATATTCACTGCCGAAAAACTCAAAGCGATCGTTATCAAAGCTCCTGTCTTTGGACTCAATAACTATCTCGCCTTTTCTGTGTAGTATTCCTTCTTGATATCAGCGGGATCCTTTTTGAAAAGAACGTCCTCTTCTCTGTCTCCGAGATATCGGGTGTCTATCGAATCATATGCCTGTACGGTCAGAGTAACCTTGTCTTCAGACTTTATTCCTCCATCATATCCAGGAATTACATATATATAGCTGCCGCCAACTTCATATTCACCTTTTTCAAGCGGCACAAAGTTATGGTCTTTTCTTCCCTTAAGATACATTTTCGCCATAAGGTACTTTTCTATCCTATCGGGCTTAACTCTTTCAAGGATATCCTTTTCTATTCCGGAAGCTACTTCACCATTATAGTCATTACAGGTAACGATGACTGCATCGCCGTCCGTCAGCTGACTGTCGATACCAAGCATCAGTGAAGATGTTGACGAAACGCTTATCAGCACCATTGTAGACAGGATAGTCACGCTGGCAAGGCCGACACAGTTTCGCTTCATTCGGTAGATAAGCCCCGAAACAGACGTAAAGTGCTTTGTCTTGTAATAAAATCTCTTGTTCTTTTTAAGCAGCCTGAGAAATGCTATGATAGCTGCGATAAATATGAAATATGTCCCGAGGATAACGAACAATACGGCGGCTGCAAGTATATGCAGAGTCATCCTTGGGTCGGCGACAAAGAACAAAAGAGTATATCCGCCTAAAAGCATCAGCACTCCAACAATGGTCATAAAAAGCTTTGTTTTCGGCTCTTTCTCTCCCTTTCATGCTGCAGAAAGAAGCTCTATCGGGTTTGAAAAGTGAAGTGTGCGCAGAGCAAACAAAAACACTCCCACAAAGGTAACTGCCATTACAGCGACTGAATCTAAGATACCCGTCATGGATATATGCGCCGACAGCTTTGAGGCATGTTCGCCCAGCAGATTTGCAAGCAATCCCGTGATGAGCTGTTCAAGCCCGATGCCAACAGCGATGCCGAGCACAAAGGTAATCGCTGCGATCATCACCGTTTCGATCAGCAACAACTTTGCGATATGCCGTTTCTCCATTCCGAGAATGTTGAGCAAGCCGAACTCACGGCTTCGTCTTTGAAGAATAAAGCTGTTTGAATAAAAGACTATGACCACAGCAAATGCGGAGGTCACGTAAGAGCCGTACTTTAACAGCTTCGGAAGCGTTGCTCCACCGTGCGGGATACTGGAAAGGTCGGGGTTTACAGACAGCGAACGGATAATGTATATCATCGCTGTCATTAGTACGCAGGTCAGTATGTATGGCACATACATCTTTGCGTTCTTTTTTATGTTGTCCCTTGAAAGGCGCAGGAAGATACGGCTGTTCACTGCTTATCCCCGCCTTTCATAAGTGATGTCAGAGTATCGGAGATAGTCTGGTACATCTCCTCAAAGGACTTGTCCTCTCTGTAAAGCTGGTTGAAAAGCGTTCCGTCCTTTATAAAAAGAACTCTGCTCGCACGGCTCGCCGCCTTGGTGGAATGTGTCACCATAACGATAGTCTGTCCCTGCTTATTGAGCGTATCGAAAATGTCCAGCACGCTGTCTGTTGACCTTGAATCGAGCGCACCCGTCGGCTCGTCGGCAAGAATAAGCTTGGGCAGTGTGATGACTGCCCTTGCGATAGCAGTCCTCTGCTTCTGACCGCCCGAAAGCTCATATGGGTACTTTTCTATAAGTCCGTCTATCCCGAGCTGGCTGGCTATGGGTGTGAGGCGCTTTTCCATCTCGCCATAGCTCATACCCATCAGCACAAGCGTAAGAAGTATGTTATCCTTGACCGAGAAGTTTTCAAGAAGGTTGAAATCCTGAAAAACGAAGCCAAGATTGTCACGGCGAAAAGTGAAGTATCTGCTTATGTTATTATACTGAATGGTGGGTCTACATTTGGCCGTTTTAATAATATTCAGCGAGGCAGTTCCAGCGAACAGCGTAGATACGCTGTTGTATATTTTCACTATCGTGTCGCTATCCTACCTTGTGTTGCTGCCAGCATACAAGGTATTTTCATATCTTCTCAACAAAAATGCGGCACCGGGAGAATTCCCGATACCGCATCAGATATATTCAAAAAATTATGGCTTTTACCTATCCGGCAATTACTCAGCTGCCTGCTCCTGTGCACCGTCGCCCTGCTGAGCATCACCCTGCTG
>CAMZIK010000077.1 GCA_947307175.1 uncultured Clostridia bacterium | reverse complement strand
ACCGTTGTGATCAGGATCATCTTTGATCTCTACCATTCCGGATCCGGCAGACGGAACAACGCCGACCTTGACGGACGAATACTTGCTCCAGTCATCAACAGTGAGCTTGAACGGCAGGAAGTTGCCCTTGCCCCAGACATTAGTGATCTCGTTTGCTGTTCCAAGATACTTGAGTGTGCCTGTGATCTTGCCGTTGCTTACTGTCACGCCGTCCTGCATAAGAGATGCCTTGACGTTAAAGAGCTTTGTATCTCCCTCTTCTACGCCGAGGAGAGGACCTGTGAAAAGGCTTGTGTTGACGATACGAGCGAAGCTGTCGGGATCGAGGATACCCCAGCCGATGTACATCTCGAGTCTGAGACAAACCTGATTTTTGCGCTTGAGGTCACCAAGACCGTCAGGATCGCCGGCAGTAATGACCTCAAATGTCACGTTTTCTGCATAGCCCCACTTGAAGGCATTTGCGAAGTCGCCGACAATAGCCTCGTCAGCGCCGGAGTTGAAGTTTACTGTGCCGTTGACATCAGATGCGATACCGCCCGAGAAAGTATCCGGGTTGCCACCGAATCTGTACTCAGGATAAAGAGCGACATTGGACTGACCGTTCTTCATCTTACCCAGAGCTGCGCCGAATGTGGTAGACATAGCAACGCCGTTTGTCTCACCGTCGTCCTGCTGGATAAGAGCAACAGCATCGTCGATATCATCGTCAGGTGTTGCAGATGTGAAGTTCAGAGTCTTGATGACCTTTGCATCAAAGCTGTTATCACCAACGCTGCCGCTTGCCTGGCCATCATATGGATTGATACCGTGGAACGCTGAAATGTCAAGTGCTCTTGCCATCTTCTTTGCTGCGCCGTCGGTAAACGCTCTCATATACGGCAGACGTTTTTCGTTAGCCATCTTAAGGAACTCATCTGTAACTCTGTGCTGATAGATGAACTTGATAGGCTTGATCGTTACTGCCTGAAGACCAGCATCGTTGGCAGGCTTGTTTCCGCCCTCTCCTACTATGCACGCTTCACCGTCCATCGAGAATACGAAAGAATCGGTACCCGAGAACGGAATAGGTGTTGCATTGCAAAGCTTTGCCAGAGACGAATGACCCTTGACCTTGTTGGTGATATCGGTCACAAGCTCAGGCTTGAAAAGTGTACTGGTTTCTGTGATAAATGCCATTATGATTTCCTCCTTCTTATTTTGAAAGCTCATTCAGAACCGAGAGCAATGCTCCGTCAGTTCCGGTTGGATTGCTTTTGCCGCTTTCTCCGTTAAACATCGGCGCAGGCGGCTCTTGCGGTGTTATAAGCTTGGATAGAGCCTTTGCATCTGCTCTGAACTCTTCCTCGTTTGTACCGCTCAACCTGTCAGCCAGCTCGTAAGGCAGTCCCTCTTCACGGGCTATCTTCACTTTTACCGCAGTGGTCTCGTATGCCGTGTTCTTAGCCGTAAGGTCGGCTATGGACGTATCCTTTTCGGTTATCTGTGCTTTCAGTTCGGTTATCTTATCTTCAAGAGCCTTTTTGCTCTTGGCAGCGTCGTCGGGTGAGATATAACCCTCATACTGCTTTGTTACCTCAGCGGTAACGGTCTTAGTGTTGCGGGCGAGCCTGTCTTTGATGATAGCATCAAGCTCCTCCTGCGTTTCGATTGTTTTGAACTCTGACATAAGTTCCCTACCTTTCCCTCGTAGTTGAGTTTGTATTCAACAGCAAATTCGCTGTTGCTTTTTAACTTTGGCGGTTGCACACAGCCAGTATGCAAGAAGCGTGGCATCAAGCAGACAGATGTCAGCTCCGTCGAGCATACTAACATAGCCGAAGCCACCATTAGAGCCGATAGCACGATGTTCGCAGTTGGAGACGACCTGTTCAAGGCTCGGCTGATCTGAGTGTCTGACCGTTCCGGAGAGAACAGCCTTCTCAAATGCAGCGTTTGCCTCGATGATATCTCCGACCTTTGGCAGCATAGGCTTGGCTTTAACGCCGGCATCTTTCATTTCCTTGGCGAGAATGGTCTGACCGTTGGCACCGTCGATTATAACGCTGTCAACGTGAGGATTGAGCAGGAACGGTATGATCCAGCTGTTGCCCTCACGGGTCGGTCGGCAGTCGATAGCCTCAACGAAAATAGTGCCGTCTGAGAGCTTCACGGCCGCCGATATTGCCACGTTTGATGTGCCCTTGGCAAATTTCACACCTATGAAGATGCGAGGCTCTGAGGGCATCTGTGGCTTGTCTGCGATGAGCTTGCGCCACTCTTCACGGCTGATAGCCGATGCCTGATTATAGGTCAGCCACAAGCCCAGACGCTGTATGTTATAATCGACCTTATCCTTGCGGCTCTCTCCCCTGACTGCTCTCTCGGTCAGCAACAGACCGAGAGACGGGTTGCAAAGATACCACAGCTCGACATCTTCAACATCGGACATATGAGTTACTCCCCATTCTGCCCAGCCGTTGTCCTGCGTCTTGCCGGTCAGCACATCTTGCCGGTAGTTCTGGAATACAGTGCCCTTTGACACGGCCGTCGGCGGTGTACCGAGCATAAGTGTCTGCGGATTTTTGCTGTCGGTAACGACATAACCGAGCGCTGTCTCCTGATCTACGGTATACTCCTGTGCCTCGTCGATGATAACAAGGTCATAGCCCTCACCGAGGCCGCCTGTGCCTGTTCTCGTGCGGAAATTGATATAGCCCTTGCCGCCCTTGAGCATCTTGATGCTCTCCCCGCCTTTTTGGCGGTTGATCTTGATGTCCTCGTTCTCAATGTAGCCCATTTCGCCGAGGATCTTAACAATCTTCAAAAATGCGCTCGTCGAGGTGTTGACGAGGTGAGCCGTATAAAGCACAGCTTCGTCGTGCAGAAGTCCCCAGATGACTCTTGCGATGGCGACCTCGCTCTTGCCGTTTCGGCGAGGGATAGACCAGCCGTACTTGATATGCTTCCAGTAGCCGTCCTCGTCGATAGCCATGATGTTGTATAGCTGCTCCTGCTGCCAGGGCATCAAGCGTCGGGTGCTCTGCTCGTACAAAAGTATAGCTTCGCCGCCTTTAGTATCGGAATATTCCAATACCACAGACTGTGTAGGGAACTGCCTGCCGATACGCTTATTGTCCGACATTCAGCTCCTCCTTTTCCCATTAAGGTATAAAAATAACACCTTGCCCGTAGGCTTGGTGTTGTTAACAAATATTCTTTGCAGTTGACTGCAAAACTGAATTTATGGATATGGGACTTTCTCGGACAAAAACCTGTCCGTGATATTACGATCATATTTCTTTATAGATTTACTGCTCCCTCGTGCAGCTGTGATTGTCCAGCCTGTTACATCATACTTAATTTCAAGCTCAGTGCAGTGACCTACATCAAGATCGCCAATAAGGAACTTAAAGTTCTCAAAATCCAATGTGATTTTTGGTATCTTGCTTGGTAATTCCATTATCCTCACCTCCATTTTGGGCATAAGAAAACCGCCTAATCACTTAGACGGTTTATCAATATTCTCTTTAGGCTCAAAGCCTATGCCGTTGTTGCATTCCTTTCGTTCTCTCAGATTACTGAAATCAAAATCCAATGGCACACCATCAGGAAATGCTTTACAACAAGAACGCCATCCATCGATTTTGGGTAGCCTATTCTTGCATTCACTACAATCTGTGATGCAAATCATAGATATTTCCTCCTCATATAATGCTCATAAAAATCCGTGAGTTCTTTTGATATCTTAGTGCCTCTATAACGAAGTATTTCAAGCTCGGCAAGGCATTCCACTCCATCTTTCAACGCAATATCACTTACACCAGTTTTACCAAGTGGCTTTAAGTCATCATAAAGTTTCTTTACTTGAGTGGGTGTTTTACCATTTATAAGAATAGCATGACCGCTTTCATGAACAATAGCTTCTTCCAGTGACTGAGCAAGGTTTCTGTCAGTGTTTTTAAACAACGCATCTATTTCTTCCAAAGATTTTCCTGAAAGCAATTCTGTATTCACATTTAGCTTTAATAGACCGTTCGCTAAAGGCTCAATTTGAAGTACCGGAGTTCCTTCAGACTCTGTTGAAGTAATCTTATCAGATATTTCACTGATAACAAACTTTCCGTCTTTCTCACACTTTTTCATAGTGTTGAGAATTACTTCATTGACTTCTGGAGCAATTTCTTTACCACCTGTAACGAGCTTGTAATCGTCTACATCTATTGATTTTATTATATCATTTTCTTTTGATTTGTCAATAGGCTCAAATTGAACATTCTCGTTCTTCCCGAGTATCTTATCTTCAAGCTCTTTCGCTTCTGCCGGTGTATGCACGGTCGGCTTGCTCTGCTCATTGATAGCCTGTGCCTGCTCAGGCGAAAGCTTGGTAATAGGGTTCTTTTCAAGTGCCTGCCGTTCAAGCTCTTTGGCCTGCTCAGGCGTGTTCACCGTCGGCTTTGCCGCCTCGGCTGCGTCCTTTCGGGCTTGAAGCTCCTCCGGCGAGGTTTCCCATGTGCGCTTTGACCACACGTCCTGGCGCATTTTTCCGCACTCATAGGTCACCGTGCAGGTGCAGTTATCGTGTCTGCGGAAGATGTCATCGGGAGCAGATGCGTATTCATAGCGACCTTCGAGCGCTGCACACCACTGACAGCAGCCACCGCCTGCATCACGAACGAGATAACAGTTAAAGCCTGCTTTCTCACGCCAAGCCGCATTAGCCTTGACATTCTCGTCGTGCCTTGCAGCGACCACGTTCCCCGAAGATTTGCCACGCCGGGCGACCTTTTCATCGTCGGCGTTCGGGTCTTCCAGCGAGTGAGCTATCGCATTGACACGCTCTGTCGGGTACGGCGGCGTTACGGGGTTGAGATGAATGCCCATCTTCTCGTCAACGCTCACCTGCACCTTGCCGAACACGGTATCGACACGCTCGATGTTCTCCTTGAGCAGCTCCTTGCAGACCATTTCCTTGCCCATCGGGATCTTGATATTGCCGATGTTCTTTGAAATGACATCACCCATATGGTCGGCGACGATCTGCGAGTATTCAGCCGAGTCCTTGAACGTGGCCGTGCCCTTGCTGATCTTATCCATGATCTCAGTGAGCCGCTTGTCGTTGTTCAGGCGCTCGTTAAGCTCCTCACGAAGTCGCCTATAATTCTCTTCGACTTTACTGTCCATAAGTCACCACCTTAAAGTCCGGTAAGCCTGTGAAGCTTCTCCTCGTCGAAATAATCGGGGAAAGCCTGCTGAATCTTAAGTACAGCGTCACCCATTCCGGAGAGCTGAGCTGCATCAGGCTCAAATATAGGTTCGTAGTTGACTTTAGTCTGATAAATGACACTGCGGTCAAATGCATAGTTATCACGCAGACAAGCTGCGAGATATCCTGCATTTAGAAAGCCAACAGAAAAGTCACGCTGTGCTTTGCGAGCTGCAAGTCTGAGTGTTTCGTGACTCGCTCTGATAGCCTCGGGCGTGCTCGGATTTGCTGTTGAAAATCCGAGATCATCGAGTGTAAGCCCTGTTTCACCTGCGAACATTGACGCTATTGTCTTGAGCTGTTCGCTGTAAGGCGACATACTCTGCTGCTGGAACTGTCCAACGGCAGGCTTGTCACCGTCTTTATCCTTGTCAATCTGGAGGAAGCTTGATATTGTCAGTGCCCACTTTTCTTTCTTCTCGGCATCTCCATCAAGTCCGAGAACATACTTCTGCGGGAAACTGTAAAACTCTGCGCTGACCTCAGAGCGCTTGATCGTTCTGATTGCACTGTCTGTCAGCTCCATGCAGGCCCTTGATATCCTGCTTCGCCCGAACGGTCTTGTCGGGTCGGGTCTGTGTATCACAGGAACGAGCAAAGCATATGGCGCAGGGTTATTATAAGGCTTGTCTGCCTTACTGTTTCGATATATGTACGTTTTTTCAGCAGTGAAATAAGCCTCGATTGAAGGATTGCCCATATCATCACGTTCAAGCACCGCATAACCCTCAGTAAGCATTCTCGTCACCGGGTCGATGATACCGGTTGCGTTTGCGCCGTCGATAGCCTGCAAGCGAGGATAGCCGTTCGCATCCTTGCTTATATATATAAAACTGCAAGATGTGACCAGTGCCGAGCTGACAGCACTATCTGTGAGAATATCCTTGCTGTTAAGGTTATAGATTTCACCAAGTCGCAGGATATCATCTCCGAAATCCTCAAAGACGATCCTGTCAGAGATGCTGTCGGCAGATTTTGCACACCAACCGAGCACAGGCATCAACCACGCAAACTCTTTCGGTATGATACTGCTCAGCTCTTTGGCTGCGTTCTTCATGTTGTAGTAAAGATACCTTGTCTGCACTCTGACTGCCTTTTGAGCAAGCTTCGTGCGCAGGTAGTTCATGCCTTTGTATTGTGCCATTTTACTTTCCTTTCCCTATTAATAGCTTTAATTATAAAACCTGATAATCAATAGCGTACCGATTATTAACTATTTCACAGATTTTCAAACAGGTCAGCGAGATATTTGAGCAGTGACGCTGTTGAAGATCATTTTAACTTCACCGGGGGTACCCTCCCCCCCTATATCAGACCGTCTTCCAGTCGAACGTCTGCGGAAGCACCCTGTTCGATATAAGCTCAGGCTGCTGATCGAACTTGATCTTTTCGATGAGCTTGTCAGATTTTTTTCGGTTGCAGCACAGATGCGCAAGCTGGAGGTTGCTGATGTCCGAAGGATGTCCGCCCTTGTCTACGGGTATGATGTGATCTATGCTCGGAGAGAGCGGGTGCGGGAATTTTAGTTTTTTGTCAACGGGTTTTCCACAGATGCCGCAGACCTCCTGCGTCTTTAGTATTTTCTTCTTGGCTGACTCAAACGAGCTGCGCTGTCTTCCTGTTCTATCGGCTCGTGCGGTCTTTGGCTTCGTTGCTTTTGTCTTCTTTGCTGCTGGCATATCGATCACCTCAAAACAAAACACCCCAAAGACATCGAGAGGGCTACTGTGATGCAGTCCTCTCTTTTCGTCCAGGAGTGTATGAAAAAAAGAAAAAATGAAAACCGAAGAGCAGCGTGGGAATCGCACCCGCCCGAGCGCACCGACTGTGCGTTCTTGTCTCATAGAACTGCTCATACGGAGCTGTCCAAAGCTCCGTCGGACGGAGGTATAAAATGCCCTGTCCCTTGATCTTGCCTTTCTGGCTATCTTAACTATATCACAGATTAATAGGGAAATTCAAGGAAATGTTTTTAAGAGCTTCACCATGAAGCTGCGTAGCTCTTCTGCGTGAATAGTGCATTTCAGCTGCAATTTGATCCCATTTCTGATACAGCAGGTACCTGCGTTCGAGCACCTCACGCAGCGTGTCGTCCTCGACACTATGAATTGTCCTGTCGATCTCTATGTACTTATCCACATATGCAGCCTGAAGCTGTGCAGCGTGTTGCTCATACTCCATTATTTTTGAGATCGTGTCAGGCATTTTGTCAGAGTTTCCACCTCCACCGCCGCTGTCAAGGGACGGCGAGTGATATTCTAGACCTGCACGCAACTTCTCGGCCTTGCCCAGCAATATCCTTATCCGTCTGTCCATCTTAGAGGCCTGCATCAGATATTCTTTGGTTGTCACTTTTTACCCTCCTTTTAGACACACTCAAAACACCTCACTGATATGAGGCTGATGAGTAGATATCCGGTTTGAAAGTTTTTTTATACAAGAACACTTGCAGGTAGTACGCACCGGTCTCGTCATTCCAGAACGGCTTGCACTCCGAGCAGAAGTATTCGGGATATCGTTTTTCAAAGATGCGCAGGTCTTCGGAGTTCTGCGCATAGTAGCTCACGTCTCGCTTTGTGAGCTTATAGTCATAGTTCTTCGGTTCGGGCTTGATGCAGTTATGAGAGGAAACCCAGCGCTTGGTCCTGGGCTTGAGATCCGGAACAAGCATCGGCTCGTCTTCGTACTCGTCAACGATCTTTGACTGCTGCTGTGCAAAGTACCGAGCGATACCCGTCACGCCCTGCTCATCAAACATCAGAGGACAGACTTTGTCTACATAGCCCTTGCCCCAGATCTTTGCGAGCTGCTGGATAGACAGACCGCCCGACATGATGACATGAAAGTGAATGCGGTTTCCTGTGCTGCCTTGCCCGAAAGCATATATGTACTTCAGTTCTTCGGTAATGCCTGCCTTTTCCCTTGCTCTCTTGACCCTGCGGAAAAAGTTAGCTATGTCTCGCTTGGCTTGCTCGATGCTCTCAGGATAGTTTTCCCTTGAATATGTCAGCTCAAGCTTGATGTCCTCGCTTGTGAAGTTTGCAGCTATGATCCTTCCGAGCTGTCTTTCGGCGTTCAGCTGGTTCAAGCGCTCCTGGACCTTACGGGTCGGCTTGTGTTTTTTCTTCCTGTGAGAAGAATGAGGGTGTGAGAATACCGGGAACATTTTCACTTCCCTGTAATTTCCATAATCAAATATCTGTTCCCTGTATCTCATCGCCATATTTTTTCACTTCTTTCTTTTTTGGTCTAATAGTTAATACCCATTACAAGCCCGCAACCCTCGGCGTGTGCCGAGGGAGTTTTTTGAGGGTACTATTATAATATATAAAAGGGGGTTACTCAAGGCTGATGTCTTTGAGTTCCTTAATATGCTTGATGTCGGCAGTAACAACGCTCTGCTTGTCGTGCTGAAGCTCGGCGGACACTCTGATCTTGCCGGTCTTGATGTCTCTGCTTATCTTGACGGCTACCAGCTTGGATATGTAGTTCTTGTCTTTGTGCGGAGATTGCCACGTTACAATGCTGTTAAGCTTGCTGCGGATCGTTGCAGTTAACTGCAAAAGGTCATAGATCTCTTCGGGTTCAAGATCAAGCGATTCGTACTGATAGAGCTTTTCGAGGGCTTTAAGCAACCGTTTTTTTCGGTCATCTTTCGCTTCGTCCTGGCTGTCGTAGTGATCTTCCATTATAAGCGCTGCGCCTTTAGGGGTCATTCTCGTTATCTTGTTCACATTCTCCCCACCTTTCTTCTTCCTCTCGGCTTGCCATGCCTGCTGCATTTACGAGGGTCCATGTGAAGAAGACCCATACAGCAATGATTATCATTATTGCGATTGCTTTCATTGTTCTTCCTCCCCCGAAATTATAAGAACGGGCATCTTCTCACCGTTCATCTGAGCGCCGCAATGCGGGCAGAACGGGAGCTTGCCGACGTTGTCGGTGCTTTCGTGCTTTTTCTTGCAGGCGGTGCAGGTGCCCGAAAAAACGAGGTAGTCGGGATCGTAGTGGACAAACTCCCATTGAGCATTTGTCTCATTTTTAAGGCTTTTGCAAAGGTTTATAAAATCTTCTTTAGATGCCTCTTTGATCTGCTTCCATACTGCCTTATCAGCAAACTCGTGTGTCCATACGGGCCTTTCAAGTTTTTCTTCAATGTATTTATGAAAAATGCTAAAATCTTCACCGGTAAGCAGCGTCGTGCCGGTGTATGCCATAATAATGGCTGCTTCTTGTTTAGTCATTCGCTTTCACCTTTCTTTAATCTGCGTCCGCACATAGGACAATGTTTGATCTTCAGTATATAGATGTGATTGCGATTGCTGCACACAATTCTATATTTTTCGCCCTTGCACTCGTGCATAATAAGGAACGCATCACCGGCGTTGTTGATTAATTCCCCGGTGCCGTGCTCTATATTGCAGTATTTACACCTTTTCATCGTCTGCGCCTCCGTTAAAATTGTCTGTCATAAATACTTTGTGGGTCTTTTACACCTAACCATATCAGAAATTGTTCCCTGCATTTGTCACACAGATCAACCTCAACATCAGGCATTGAGTGCTTGATAATCGTGTATTTGTATTCTTTTATAGGTTTGTTTTTCTCAAAAGTCATTCCGCATCTATCACAGGTTATAGTTTTCATTCGTCTTCACCTCCGAAAAGTTTTCCTTCCAAACGGTTGACGAAAACGGCTATTGCCATTTTGTCGTTGCCGTCTTCGATGCTGTCGCCTATCTCGTTTGCCGCATCGTTGAAACGCTTTCGGTCAACTGTCTCTCTCGGCAGCGGATCCGCAGCGATCTCACCCGTCGCACGCTGGAACGATTCTTCAAGCCGTGCGTTCTCGTTTTCGAGCTCGTGAACGTAGGCGAATAGCCCTCTTATAGTCATATCCGTTAGTTCTTTCTTTTTCCTGTGAATAGTAATCATTTTATCCTCCTTATGACAGATAGTTCTCTGCAAATTTTCTGAGGTTAAAGTCGCTCATACGCATCAGAGCAGATATGTATATCTCGTGCTGATAGATCTCTTTCTGATGCGTTACCGTCCGGATTTTCAGCCTTAACGGTTCAGTGTCTATGTAATAGACACTGTAGCTTATCTCCTCGCAGCCGCTATACTTGCCGAGCTTTCGCAGTTTCTTTTCGATTTCCGGTATATCAACTTTTGTTTTCTTGAAAATCATTGCTTCCCACGTCTTTTCCTTCCTTTTCTGATGCCGAGAGCGACATATCCCTCTTGTATTCCCCAGCCACTGAGGACATATGTAATAACATAATCTATATTGTTCAGCTCGTGCGGCTGTTCACGCCCGCTGTCATCGACCACTTGGAAAATGATGTGGTCTCCTGTTTGAAAGCCTCGGTCGTTCTTGCGGATCTCAAAGGTCTTTAAACCTTTAAGAACTGCCATTGCAAAATTTGAATTGAGCTTTAGTATATGAACGGTTCTCATTATTTTCTCCTTTTTATCTATGTACAAAGTTCTTGCAAGCGCAGTTTTTAAGCCTGCATTCATAAAACGTTTCTGCTGTTACATTGACACTTTCGCAAGAACAAAGCGTACCATTTGTATTGAAATTGCTGCACTGTTTACAAGTGAAATTACTGTAACACGGTGTTTCTTCTTTTTCCTGCTTGGATGTAAACCGATCTACATCACGCAAATACCACTCTTTGGGAGGCTTGTCTAAGAAACGCAATTCACAATAACCTTTTGTAATTCTAAAAATGCACTCTTCATCACAGCTGCCTATACTGCGTTTTTGCTTGCAGTATTTTTTTAGAACGTGTGCCGCTCTCAATGCTTTACTGTCTTTCATTCTTTCACCTCCGACCAGTCCAGCGCCTGTCCGCAGTTTTTACAGTGCTCTGGGTTATCGTATCCGACTTCATATTCCTCCCGACAGTTAGGGCAGTATGCTGTATCATAGCACAGCCGCCCTTCATCATCATATCCATCAGCTTCATATTCGGGCTTCTGAGGTGTCATAAGACGTTCCAGCTTATTGAGCTTGATATATCTTTCCTGCTCTATGTCTCGCTCGGTACCCGGGACTTCAAGCAGCCCCCGATAGTTGCTTTCGACTGCTTTTGCGGTCTTATCATTTGTGAGCTTTTCGCTCAGGATCTTTTCAAGGGTCAAACCAATCATCCCCCTTATCTTGTACTTTAATGTACAAAAGAAAAAGTATAACAAGAATTATCGGGATCCACGACGGTGAAAGCACCCATATCCAAGACCAGTGAATCACATCACAAAGTTTCAAAACTATAAAAACTATCGTCAGGACCGAGCAAAAGCCAAGTCCGCCCGAGCTGCTATTATCTTTCATTTTTATCCCTGCTTTCTATGCCGTTGCCTGAAAGATCAAAATACCTGGTAATCCACGGGTTAAACGGCTTATGTTTTTTGATTTTGGGCTTTTTAAATTGTTTTTCTCTTTTGGGACGGTTTTTGTTTTTCACGCTGGTTATCCTTTTTGCTTTTGAATTTGTCGCAATTACTCAACGGGCAGCCTCTCGGTTCGCCGGTGAAGAGGATGTAACCGCAGTGCTTGCCGCTTCTGTTAATCGCATCTTGCAATGCGTAAATGCAGTCTTTCTTCCGGGTGCATCTCTCCATCATTCTCCATCACCTTTCAGGCGTTCTTTCAAAATGTCTTCCTTGTCGGGTAGATCGCAGACGCTCGGGAACTTTGCGAGCTTTTCCTTTATCTCTTTTAGACGTTTTGGGTCTGTAAAGTCCTTATAGTGCGCACCTACCCCGGTTCTTTTCTCTGTGACCCAGGTTTCAGGCTCCAGCTCTTTAGACTTGTAGTACAGCGTAAGACCCTCAAACTCGGTGACAGCTCCAAAGTATTGCCGTTCACGGTAAGCCTCGCCAGTGGTTTTGTTCTGATGTGCCTGATAGTATTCGTGCTGGTATTTCGGGGTATTCCAGTAGCCAAGGAAGTTCTGACAGGTGGCGTCGTCATCGTCTATGATTATGTCACCCTTGTAGATGCAGTCTCGGCAGTTTTTGTTATAATAGCAATCATCGTTAGTACAAATGATCCTGTGTGTGCTCATTTTAGCCTCCATATGCCTATTTTACGCTGTATTTTATTCAAGCGCATTATTCTTCTCTTCTGCTGCTTATTCAGCCATTTGACTGCCAGGGCACGGCTTATCGTTCTTTGTAAGCTTGACATTGTTATTCCTCCTGTTTTAGATTACCAAAGCAACTCTCTTATAACGTCTCCACTATCGCCGACAGCCATTTCTTAGCGCCTGCCTTGAACTTGACCTTGTCTTCATCGGACTGGAGATCATTGATCTTATCGAGGAAAGCGTTCACGCTCTTCTGCGTGTCCTCAAAGATAATTTTCAAAGCGACGATTGCTTCATCTGAGTTGTTGCTTTTGATCTTCTTTTCAAGTTCAGCCTCACGAACAGAAGCCTGCTCACGCTGTGCAGTCAAAGCCTGCTCGTGTTCCTGTCTGAGCTGTGCGAGCTGCTTTTCCTGCTCGGCTTTCAGCTCCGCTATCTCTTTCTGCTTCGCTTTTTCAAGTTTTTTTCGCTCGGTTTCCTTTATCTTGTCGATTTCTTCTTTCGACGGCTTCTGAACTGCGACCTCGACGGGCTTGTTCCGCAGCTCATCAAGCTCCTGCTGAAGTTCAAAGATGCGCTTAGCGTCTTTGCTGCTCTCGGAATCATAGTTTTCCTGTGCATCTTCAAGCCTACTTTTCAGCTGTTCGATCTCGGCTTGTGCCTTTTTCAGCTCGTCGGCGGTGTCAGCCTGCGCTTCCTTTTCCGCCTTAAACATTGACAGCTGCTCACCCAGAGCTTGCTTGTCGGCTATAAGCTGCTTGACCTCGTCAACGGTCATACCTGCAAGGTCGGTATCCTCGGCGATCTCGGCACGGTCAAAGGTATCGAGCTTAGTGAGCAGCTCCAGCTTGGTGATGCCTAAGTTTGCATTTGACTGCAAAAAGGCTTCGCCGAGCTTTTCATAGCAAGATATGTAGGTGTAGGCCTGCCGTTCCTTGAAACTGTAATCGCTGTTGTTCTCGACATACTCGCCGAAGCTCTCATAGCCCAGCTCGGTATAGAGCTTTTCGTCTCTCATTCTTTTCAGGGATTTTGCCATGTCCATAAGTGACACGGCAGCCGTCTTATAGCACTCGCATATGTGCTGATGTGTTACGATAGCATCACGCTGTTTGAGATTTACGCTGATTTCCTGCATGGTTCTTCACTTTTCCTTTCTGCTTTATACTTTTTAGGGCTTTGTATAAACTTTGCAAACTCTTTTTCAAAGGCTTTGACATCTTCCGCTTTCGGGTTTTCCCGCTCGTTCTTGAAGCCGTGGCACTGAATGAGTCTCCTTTTTCCTTCGTCTATCTCAAT
>CAMZIK010000076.1 GCA_947307175.1 uncultured Clostridia bacterium | reverse complement strand
GCGGTAAGCCTGTCTTTCAGCTCGTTGGCAGCCTTGTTGGTAAACGTGATAGCAAGGATATTCCACGGATTTATCGTGTTGTGCGCAACAATATCCGAAAGCTTCTGAGCGTCCTGAGTTTCGCCGTTTATAAAGCTTTCAAGGAACCTGCACTCGTCGTCTGAATGTTTCAGCCCGTCGTCACCACAGCTGTAAGCATCGCCGAAATAGATCATATCAGCGATACGATTGATAAGAACGGTAGTTTTTCCGCTGCCGGCTCCTGCAAGGATCAGAAGGGGACCATTTATTTTGAACACAGCCTGCTGCTGCTGAGGGTTCATTTGTGAGAAGAATTTTTCGAGAGCCTTCTTTTTCAGCTCGTTAAAATCGTATGCCATAGCGTGCAAACTCCTTTCTTCCATATTAGTATATATTATACCACATTCTTTTTGATTTGAAAAGGGGTAAAACCGAAAAAAATCACTCCTGATTAAAATTACTGCATACGCCAATACTGACATATATATTATATGTATCGGAGGACTGAAAATGAAAGGTATCGTACTTTGCAGGGAGAATATCGGGGAGCTTTCGGCGGCGCATAAGGGAGTTTCTGCCTGCCTTGTTCGCCTTTGCGCAAGGGCGCTGCTTGAAAGGACGCTTGACAGACTGATAGCGGCAGGCATAAGCGAAGCGCTGGTGCTGAGCGAAAAAGAGGACGAGAGGATAGCACTCGCTTTGAAGCATTACGGCGGCACAGACAAGATAAAGCTGACGCAGGAAAAAGGCGCAGCTGAGTTTTTCTCGTCTGAGGAAAGCGGACTGCTCGTCTTTGATGCGGTCGCCTGTGCGGATATTGATATTGCAGGTCTGCTGGGGGAGCTTTCAGACTCAGAACAACCCATCTGCCTGACCGACAAAAAGGGCAGGTTTATCCTTGCAAAGCTGTCCGAAAGCAATGTAAAGTGCATTGGCTTTACAGACAAAATTAATCTGTTTCCGACAGTTTTCGAGTCCTGCCTTGCCACTCCGAAGAAAGCAATGAATATCAATAATTTTAACGATGTTTCAGGATATTTAGCGCATCAAGCACAAATACTTGACAAGTGCCGTATCACTATAAAAAGCCTTACAGAAAGCAGCTTTGGCGGCGTGACGATAATACCGCCTGTCTTTATTGGAAAGAACGTCACGATCAAGCAGGGAGCTGTGATCGGAAAGGGCAGCGTTATCGACGACGATGCGTTTATAGGGCAGGGCGCACAGGTCATAGGCTCGTTTGTCGGCAGAGGCGCTGTCGTCGGCAGGAACAGCCGCCTGGATAGCGCATATGCGGCGGATAGCTCGGTGCTGATGAACAGAGCTTCGCTTTCGGGCGGCGCAGCGCTTTGCAGCGGAGTCTGCCTCAGAGCCAATTCTGCGGCGGTCGGCAGCGAGTTCATCACGCCTGAAAGCAGCGACTTTGCCGCTATTTCGTTCATGCGTGGTGAAAAACGGCTTTTTATCGACGATGACGGCGTTTGCAGCCTGTTTGACGGTACGACAGACGTTTCAGCCTTTGTGCGCCTCGGAAAAGCCGCAGCTTCGGCGCTTGGGCTGGGTAAGAGCATAGCTGTCGGCACTTCATCGCTTGACGGTATGAGCCTGCTCGCAGATGCCCTTATCAGCGGTATCCGTTCAGCAGGAGCCGATGTTTACAGCCTCGGAAACAGCACCCTTGCGCAGCTCGGTCAAGCTGTGAGCAGCACAGGCTCGGAGCTTGGGATATTTGTCGGTGTCGATGCAAACGGCGATCTGAGGCTCGTTCAGCAGGCTGGGCTTCCTGTGCTGTCAAAGCTTGAAGATGAGATATGTCAGCGCTATGACCGTGCTTATTTCAGGAATGTCTGCGCCTGCGATGCGGGAAGGTTTATCCCTGCGCAAAGCGAAAAGAGCGCATATGAGCGCTTTTTGTCCTCTCAGCTCCCCAGAGTCTTCAAGGGTCTGAACGCCTGCGTGCGAACGGGCGACCCCGTCTGTGCGCAGCTTTGCGACAGGCTTTTCTATCCTGCGAACGATGTCAGCGGCGAGCGTATAATTTTCCGCCTTTCAGGCGATGGCATCACCATGAGCGCTTACAGCGAGGACACGGGGAATGTCCGCTGGGAACAGCTCTGCCTGCTGGGCTGTAAAATAATGTTCGAACAGAACAGACCCGTCAGCCTGCCGTACAGTATGCCTTTGTCCGCCGAGAGCCTTGCACAGCGCTTTCAGGGCAGTATCGAGAGGTACTGCACCGTCAGCGCAGGCGATAGCGACGCAAAAGCCCGTGAGACCGCCTGCCTGAAAAACGGCAGCTTTGTGCGTGATGCGCTGCTTCTGTGCGTTATGATATGCGCCTATTTGCAGGATAAACGCATCACCCTCAGACAAGCGCTTGAAGATGTGGGCGATATGTGCTTTACCCAGCGCCTCGTCAGCGGCTGCACAGATGAGCTGTACCGCCTTGAAAATGCGCAGGCGGTCGGCGCAGAGGGCGTTAGGGTCGAGGACGGGCATACGAGCGTTTTCATTCGACCTTCAAAGGACCGCAGAGACCTTCTGATGTTCGCCGAAAGCACTAAGACAGAATTTGCAAGCGCTTTTTGTGACGAACTTACGGAAAAGCTCGCAAAACTGCGGCATTTGCGGCATCGGGCAGAATGATGTAATAAAATGTCAAGTATCATATGTTACTTGACATTGTCTGCTTATTGAGGTATAATGTACTTTAGGTATTTTGTGCGTTCAAAAAAGGATAATTCGCAGCGTCTTGTCTTAGCTTTATTTCATTGCAAGCGCCGCATCTGCGCTGTGATGCTGAGTTTTATCCTTGCTTAACAGACATAATATGTATCAGACAGAAAGGAGTATATCGCATAGCCCTGCACAGACCGTTCGTGCAGAGCTGATATTGAACAGATGAGTAATAATAATGATAAAACAGCAAGGACTGTTTACAGAAGAAAGAAAACCGAGGCTCGCCCTGCCGCTTCCGCCGAGCAGAACGCAGAGCAGAAGAAAAGAGCTGCTCGCAGCCTCAGCGCAAAGATCCAGAGAAACGGAGCAAGACCGGCACTCAGGCAGGCAAGCGCTCCAAGGCAGCCTAAAGAGCCTGCAAGAAGAACTCCCGTGAAGATAATCCCTCTCGGCGGTCTCAACGAGATAGGCAAGAACTGCACAGCGATAGAGTGTGCAAACGATATGCTTATAATCGACTGCGGAATGGCATTCCCTGACAGCGAGCTGTTCGGAGTTGACATCGTGCTGCCCGATTATTCGTATGTTGAAAAGAATATCGACAAGCTCAGAGGCGTCGTTCTCACTCACGGACACGAGGACCATATCGGCGGTCTGCCGTATTTCCTTAAGAAATTCAACGTTCCCGTCTACGGAACAAGGCTGACTCTCGGACTTGTCGAGGGAAAGCTTGAAGAACACGGCATACTTGCCGGCGCTAAGCTCAATGTCGTGACTCCGAGACAGACCGTGAAGCTCGGCTGCATGGCTGTCGAGTTCATAAGAGTCAACCATTCCATTCCCGATGCAGTCGGCATGGCTATCCATACGCCTGCGGGAGTGCTTATCCATACGGGCGACTTCAAAGTCGATTATACGCCGATAGAAGGCGGCATCATTGACCTTCAGCGTTTTGCCGAGCTTGGAAACAGGGGAGTTCTTGCGCTGATGTCCGATTCCACCAACGCAGACAGACCCGGCTTCACCATGAGCGAAAGAAAGGTCGGAGAAAGCTTTGAAAAGCTGTTTGCAAGGGCTGAGGGCAGAAGGATCATAATCGCTACCTTTGCATCGAATATACACAGAGTCCAGCAGATAATCAACAATGCCGTGTCCACAGGGCGAAAGGTCGCTGTTTCGGGGCGCAGCATGGTAAACGTTATCAGCATAGGCATAGAGCTCGGGTATCTGAAAGTTCCTGAGGGAGTGCTTGTTGATATAGAAATGGTGTCAAGATACCCTGCCGAAAAAATGGTCATAGTTACTACGGGAAGCCAGGGCGAGCCTATGAGCGCACTCACAAGAATGGCTAACAACGAGCATAGACAGGTAACTATCACGCCGATGGATTTCATAATCATCTCGGCTAACCCTATCCCAGGTAACGAAAAGCTGGTCACAAGGGTAATCAATGAGCTGATGAGGCTCGGTGCGCATGTCGTTTACGAAAATATCTACGACGTACACGTTTCGGGTCATGCCTGTCAGGAGGAGCAGAAGCTTATCCTGTCCATAACCAAGCCTAAGTTCTTTATCCCCGTTCACGGTGAGTATAAGCACCTGTATCAGCATAAAGCCACAGCCGTAGCTGTCGGCATACCCGAGGAAAACGTTATCCTCGGAGATAACGGCTTTGTGATAGAAACAGACGGCGTTGATATGAAAGTCACGGGTACAGTTCCCGCAGGCAGAGTTTTCGTTGACGGTCTGGGCGTGGGCGATGTCGGCTCGATAGTCCTTCGTGACAGAAAGCATCTCGCCGAGGACGGCCTTATCATCGCAGTCGCTACGATAGACAGGGATACGGGCGTTATCCTCGCAGGTCCCGATGTCGTATCAAGAGGCTTTGTGTATGTAAGGGAGAGCGAGGAGCTTCTGGGCGAAGCAAGAAAGCTTCTGACCGAAACGCTTCAGGACTGCCTTGACAGGAACATCAAGGACTGGAACTCTATCAAGGGCAAAATGAAGGATAACCTGTCCGAGTTCATTTTTGCAAGGACAAAGCGTTCTCCGATGATACTTCCGATAATAATGGAGCTGTGATAAAACAAAAGCTCCGTCCAAACCTTTTTCAATAAGGAGTTGTTGAGATGTGAAAAAGACAAACGGACTGTCAGCGCTCATTAAGCTGACCATAGCGGTCGTGGCGCTCTCAGGCCTGATCTCTGCATTTCTTTTGCGAAGATCTCCCGATTATTCGGGCAGCGGCAAGGTGCTGATGACGATATGCATAATATCTGTGCTGGTGCTGCTGTTTGAAGCGATAGTCTTTAAAAACCTTACAAAGAAAAATATCACTCGGCTTGCAGCCGCCATCTCCCGCAAGGAGAAAAATTCGCTGATGAATTTCCCTGCGCCTGCGGTCATAATCGACTCAAAGGCTACGATACTGTGGTATAACAAGCGCTTTGCTATGGATATACTCGCAGCAGAGGAGGCTTACGGCTGGAGGATAGCAGATGTCGGAAATATAGATCTCAAAAAGGTCTTCACTCCGCAGGGCGACCTTGTATGCCTTTCAAAACGCTTCTATGAAGCAAAGGCAGTACATAACGACGCTGCAAAAGACCCGCTGGCGCTGATCTATTTCAACGACGTTACCGACTATATCGAGCTGAAATACGAGACAAAACAGTCGCATAAGTCTATCATAATCATAAGCGTCGATAACCTTGACGACGTTATGGCTAATATCAGGGAAAGCGAAAAAGCCCATATCATCGTTGAGATAGAAAAGCTCATCGAGAATTTCGTTGAAGGCACTACCGCCGTTTCAAAGAAAACTTCTTCCGACAGATTCTATATCTTCATGGAGGAAAGACACCTTGCTCCGAAGATCGAGGGCAGGTTCAAGATACTCGAAGAAGCAAGGAAGATCTCTGTTGACAGCAGAAATAATATCACCCTTTCGAGAGGTGTCGGCAGAGGCGGAGAGAACCTTGCCGCAAGCGAAAGGCTCGCAAGACAGGCTCTTGAGCTTTGTCAGGGCAGAGGCGGAGACCAGGCTGCCGTGCATGAGGACGGCGAGTATAAGTTCTTCGGCGGCGTTTCAAGCTCCAGCGACAAGAACAATAAAGTTAAAGCCAGAATGGTCGCAAAGGCTATGCTTGAAAGGATCACCGCTTTTGAAAGAGTGCTTATCATGGGTCATAAGTATGCTGACCTTGATGCAGTGGGCGCCGCAACAGGTCTTTGCTGTGCGATAAAGCCGCTGGTAAAGGAATCTTTCGTCGTTGTAGACCCCGATACCAACCTTTCAAAAACTCTGATAGAGTATATGAACGATAACGACATCACAAACTATTATATCACTCCGCAGGAAGGTCTGGAAAAGCTGGACTTCAATACGCTTCTGATAGTCGTTGACACCCATAACCCCAAGCTCGTTGAATCTACCGATATACTCCAGAGAGCTAAAGAGGTCATCGTCATCGACCACCACAGAAGAATGGTAAATGCCATAGAGCCTACCGTTATGACCTATCTTGAATCGGGCGCTTCATCGGCAAGTGAGCTGGTAACGGGTCTTGTAGAGTATTTCGGCGAAAACAGCAAGCTTTCTGTCCATGCAGCCGAGGCTCTGCTTGCAGGTATCATGCTCGATACCAAGAATTTTGTCATGAGAACAGGCGCAGGTACCTTTGAAGCCGCTGCCTACCTCAAACGCATGGGCGCAGACAGCATCGAGGTAAAGAAGCTGTTTGCAAACTCTATCGACACATACCACCAGAAATCCGTGATAATCAATTCAGCGGAGATCTATCATAAGTGCGCTATCGCATCTACAAAAGAGCAGTTCTCTAATATCAGGATCGCTGCCTCGCAGGCTGCGGACGATATGCTCGGTATCACAAGCGTTGCCGCATCGTTTGTAATGTATGAGGCAAACGGAACGGTCAATATCTCCGCAAGAAGCCTCGGCGCAGTCAACGTTCAGGTCATAATGGAATCACTTGGCGGCGGCGGACATCATACAATGGCTGCCTGCCAGCTCAAGACCGACCTTGCCAGCGCAGAACAGGCTCTGAAGAATTCGATAGACGATTATATCAGGAATAACAGTTAAAAGAAAGGCGTGACATAAAATGAAGGTAATACTCATCAAAGATGTAAAAGGCTCGGGAAAGAAAGGCGACGTTCTCAACGTTGCAGACGGATATGCAAGGAACTTCCTCATCGGAAAGGGCTATGCTCTGGAAGCAACACAGAAGAACCTCAACGACCTTCAGGGAAAGAAATCTTCCGAGCAGCATAAGATAGAAGTGGAAATAGCCGATAACAATGCTCTTGTCGAAAAGATAAAGGACAAAGAGGTCGTTATCAGGGCTAAGGCAGGACAGGGCGGAAAGCTTTTCGGAGCTGTTACGGCGGCTGCTGTCAGCGATGAGCTGAAAAAGCAGTACGGCGTAGATGTCGATAAGAAAAAGATCAACCTTTCCGCAGAGATAAAGGCTTTCGGCGATTTCAGCGCTGCGATAAAGCTCTCTCACGGAGTATCCTGCAATATACAGATAAAAGTAACAGAGGAATAAATAAATGGCACTTGAATTGAAAGATCAGCTCGCTGCCGATCTTATGGGGTCAAACGCCCAGTTCTCGCAGGAAGCCGAGAGCGCCGTGATAGGCGGTATGCTGTTCGACCCCAAATGTATCGACAAGGTCGTTGAGCTGATAAAGACGCCCGATTGCTTTTACAGACCGCAGCATCAGTCTCTGTTTGCGATAATCATGAGATTCTATTCTGTCGGCAAAGCAGACGATATAGTCTCTATCATCGACGAGTCGGTAAGAGCAGGCATCTTTACCAACACCCAGATGGCAAGAGAATACCTCATGGGTCTTATACATAACGTCACAAGTGTGGCTAATATCGAGAGCCACTGTAATATCGTCCTGGAAAAAGCGCTCACAAGAAAACTTGTCAGCGTTGCGGAGTATGCGATAAGACAGGCAAGCGAGAATTCCACCACAGCCGACAACCTGCTTGATGACGTTGAGCAGAAGATATTTGATATAAGGCAAGGCAGAACGCTCGAAGGTCTTACGCCGATAAGCGAGGTCATTGTCGGAGCGCTGGATCACCTCCAGGAGATAACAGGCGCAGACGCACAGGAAAAACTCGGCGCAAGTTCGGGCTTTTCCGACCTCGATGCTATAACAACGGGTCTTAACAGAACAGACCTCATCGTGCTTGCCGCAAGGCCTGCTATGGGTAAATCCGCATTTGCGATAAATATGGCTGTCAACTGCTGCAAGAGAACAGGCAGGGAAGTCGTTATCTTCTCGCTGGAAATGGGCAAGGAGCAGCTCGCTTCGAGAATCCTTTCGTCAGAGGCGCTTGTCAATAATACCAACCTTAGAAACGGTCAGCTCAACGATAAGGACTGGGATAAGCTCGCCGAAGCTGCCGACGTTATCGCACGCCTGCCTATCTATATCGACGACGGCGCAGGACTTACCGTGCCGCAGATGAAAGCAAAACTGCGCAGAATGAAAAACCTCGGACTCGTAGTCATCGACTATATACAGCTCATGGAGTCTCCCAACAGGCATAATAACCGTGTTACCGAAGTTTCGGAGATAACAAGACAGATAAAGCTCATGGCAAAGGACCTCAATGTTCCCGTAATTGCGCTGTCGCAGCTTTCGAGAAACTCCGAAAAAAGAGACGATAAGCGCCCGATGCTGTCAGACCTCAGAGAATCGGGTTCTATCGAGCAGGACGCAGATATAATCCTGTTTCTGTACAGAGGCGCATACTACGAAAAGGAAAAAGAGGATCAGTCTGTGGCTGAGTGCATAATCGCCAAGAACCGTCACGGTCAGACCGGAACGGTAGAGCTTGGCTGGAAGGGTGAATATACGCTGTTCACATCGCTGAACAGGTTTGCAAAGTATGAATGATCTGATGCTGCAAAAGGTTGAAAATACCGTAAAACAGTTCGATATGTTCTCTAAGAGTGAGCGCTTGCTGGTCTGCCTTTCGGGCGGAGCCGACAGCGTTTCACTCCTTTTGTGTTTAAAAATGCTCGGATATGATGTCTGCGCCTGCCATGTTGACCACCACCTCAGAGGACAGGAGAGCGAGCGTGACCGCATTTTCTGCGAGAAGCTGTGCGAAAAACTGGGAGTTGAGCTTTCGGTGCATCACGCTGACGTAAAGGGCTGGTGCGAAAAGCATTCCGTCTCCATTGAGGAAGGCGCAAGACAGCTCAGATATGAGTTTTTCGCATCGGAAAAAGCCGATAAGATATGCACGGCACATACCCTTTCGGACTGCATCGAAACCACGCTGTTCAACCTCGCAAGAGGCACGGGTCTCAAAGGCTTGTGTTCGATACCGCCAAAGCGTGATAATATCGTAAGACCGCTGATAAACTGCACCAGAGAGGAGATAATCGCCTTTCTTGAAGCGCAGGGTCAGACTTTCGTAACCGATTCAACAAACCTCACAGACGAGTATACACGCAACAGGATACGCCATAATATCGTGCCGCAGCTCGAAAGGATAAATCCTTCGCTGATGAACAGCTTCGCAGATACATTGGATATTCTCAGGCAGGATATGCTTTTCCTCGAAAAAACAGCACAGCAAGCCTACGGGCAGTGCTGTGAGGATAATAAGATAGATACCGAAAAGCTTGCACAAACAGACAAATGTATCCGTGACAGAGTGCTGATAAATTGGCTCTCCGATAACGGCATCACCGCAGCACACGACAATATCAGGCGTGTACGGGATATTGCCGCACAAAACGGAAAACTTAATATCGCAGGGGATACCTACGTCATATGCAAAGATCAGAAGCTGTTCATTGAGAAGAAAAGCGATGAGATACCCGAAGAGATCCCGCCGATAAGTGTACAGCCGAGCGGTGAATACACTTATTATGGCAGAAAAATAGTGTTCAGTATAATAAAAATGGAAGATACTGACTGCGAGTTTTCAAATGTTCATAAAAAGTTTGCAAATTGCTGCATGGATTATGATAAAATTAAAGGCGGACTTGTGCTTCGCAGATATAGCGAGGGCGAAAGGATACAGCTCGTGGGCAGAGATCAGCCTTACAGCATAAGAAAGCTTTTAAAGAACAATTTCCCTCTTGAAAAGCGGCGCAGTGCTGTGCTGCTCTACGATGACGACGGTGCGGTGTTCGCAGAGAAAAGCGGCGTCAGCGAAAGGGTAAAAGTAACCTGCGATACCACAAGATTACTGGTGTTTCAGATAAATGATCTCATATGATTATCACAATAAAGGTGTAAAATACTTAATGCTTTGGGAAAGTAAAATCTAATTAGAAAAAGGTCGTGATCTATTGAAAGGCAGTGGCGGAAAGACGCTTCTCATCTACTTTCTTGTGTCTCTTTGCGTTGTGGGCGGAATAGTGTTTATGCTCACAAATATGAGTGGAAGCTCAGACAACAAACAGTATTCGGAAGTAATGGAGCATTTCGATAAGCTGGAGGTAAGCGAGTTCACTCTTGACCTCGGAAGCGGCGAGCTGAAATATAAGCTCAAAGGCGAGAGCAAGGATACAAACAAACACGTTTACACCGTTCCGAATGTGTCTCTGTTCGCAAGCGAGATACTCGGAGAAGAAAACGATAACAATTACAGAAAGCGCTATGATGCGGCAAATGCCAATGAACCGCTGAAGTATGACCTGTTTCCGATCTCGGATAACAGCTTCCTTCTGAATCTGATACCTACGCTGCTGATGCTGGGTGTGATGATATTCTTCTTCATCTTCATGATGAGAAGTGCAGGCGGCGGAAAGATGTCTTCATTCGGAAAATCGAATGCAAAAGTCGCAGCAAGCGGAAAGAAAGCGACCTTTGCCGATGTTGCGGGCGCAGACGAGGAAAAGGAAGAGCTTCAGGAGATCGTCGATTTCCTCAGGGACAACAAGAAATATATCGACATCGGAGCAAGGATACCCAAAGGCGTGCTGCTTGAGGGTCCTCCGGGTACAGGTAAAACACTGCTTGCAAGAGCAGTCGCAGGCGAGGCAAAAGTGCCGTTCTTCTCGATCTCAGGTTCTGATTTCGTTGAGATGTTCGTCGGCGTCGGCGCTTCAAGAGTAAGAGACCTGTTTGAACAGGCAAAGAAAAATGCTCCGTCTATCATCTTCATCGATGAGATAGATGCAGTCGGCAGACAGCGTGGAGCCGGTCTCGGCGGCGGTCACGACGAGCGTGAGCAGACACTTAACCAGCTGCTCGTTGAAATGGACGGATTTGAGGACAATACCTCAGTTATCGTAATGGCAGCTACCAACAGACGTGATATACTCGACCCTGCACTTTTAAGACCGGGCAGATTCGACAGACATATCGTTGTCGGCAGACCTGACGTAAAGGGCAGAGAGGACATTCTTAAAGTCCATACCAGAAATAAACCGCTGGGTCCTGACGTTGACCTTAAAGTCATCGCTAAAACTACTGTCGGATTCACGGGTGCAGACCTTGAGAACCTCGTAAACGAGGCTTCGCTGCTGGCTGCAAGAAACAACAGAAAGGCTATCACCGAGGCGGACATCGAAGAAGCTTCGCTGAAAGTCGTTATGGGTCCTGAAAAGAAATCAAGGATCGTCACCGAAAAGGAAAAGAAGCTCACCGCTTATCACGAGGGCGGTCATGCGCTTTGCCACTACTACTGCAAGACTCAGGACGATGTACACTACGTTACCATCATTCCTCGTGGTCAGGCAGGCGGATTTACAATGTCAAGACCTGAAAAGGACGACAGCTATGTCAGCAAGAACCAGATGGCTGAAAGCATCATCGTTCTGCTGGGCGGTCGTGTAGCAGAAAAGCTTATCCTTGACGATATCTCCACAGGCGCTTCAAATGACCTCGAAAGAGCCACATCTACCGCAAGAGCTATGGTCACAAGATACGGCTTCAGCGATAACCTCGGTCCTATCGTCTACGGTCAGGGAGACCACGAAGTCTTCCTCGGCAGAGATTACAGCGCAACTCCAAGCTATTCTGATGCTGTTGCAGCTGAGATCGACCACGAGATCAGAGCAGTCGTTGAGGACGCATTTGAAAAGTGCGAAACTATCCTCAAAGAGCATGTCGATAAGCTCCACGAACTTGCAAATTACCTTATGGAGCATGAAAAGATCGACGGCGATACCTTCAAGAAGCTTATGGAAGGCACTCTCGTTGTTGACGCCAAGCCCGTTGAGGTAAAGGAAGTCAAGGAAGATAAAGAGGAAACCTCCGACAGCGAGACCGCTTCGGAAGATTAAATAAGACTTCTGACCCTGTGCTGTGAACACTCGCAGCGCAGGGCTTTTTATTGATTTGTACTTGCAAAATCCGCAGGAATAGTGTATAATCATTTTATACTAAATTAAGGAGATAGTTATGAAACTATTATTCGTTGGTGATATAGTTGGAAAAAGCGGGTGTGAACTGCTTGGCAGGCAGCTATACAGCATAAAGCAGCAGCACGGGATAGACATAACTGTTGTCAACGGCGAGAACTCGGCGCAGGGCAACGGTATAACGCCTGCGTCAGCGCAGAGCCTGTTCTCGATGGGCGTTGACGTGATAACGACTGGCAACCATTGCTTCAAGCGCAGGGAGTGTACGGAGCTGTTCGATTCAAACGACTGCCTGCTCAGACCTGCAAATTTCCCTGAGGGCGTTGAGGGTCACGGCGTAACGGTGCTGGATCTGTGCCCGTACAGGATAGCCGTTGTCAACCTTATCGGCACGCTGTACCTTGAAGCTGTCGATAACCCGTTCAACGTCGTGGACAAGCTGCTTGAGGAGTTAGATACGCCCAACATCTTTGTTGATTTCCACGCCGAAGCCACCAGCGAAAAGAAAGCTATGGGCTTTTACCTGCAAGGGAAAGTCACCGCCGTCCTCGGAACGCACACCCACGTCCAGACCGCTGACGAGACGATCCTTGCAGACCACACGGCGTACATCACCGATGTCGGCATGACAGGACCGGAGCTTTCCGTCCTCGGCGTAGACAAGGACATTGTCATAACCAAGTTCAAAAAGCACGTTCCCGTGAAGTTTTCCGAAAGCACAGCGCAGGGCTTTATAAACGCCGTAGTTGTGGAGTTTGACGAAAAGAGCGGAAAAGCGCTTGATATAAAACGGCTTATAATCAGATAAACAGGAGGTATCATAATGGAAATATTGAAAGTTTCGTCCCGTTCCGTGCCCAATTCCGTAGCAGGAGCGATCGCAGGTGCTATCAGAGAAAGCGGAAGCGTTGAGGTGCAGGCTGTCGGCGCAGGCGCTACCAACCAGGCTGTTAAGGCTATCGCCGTTGCACGTGGCTACCTCGCACCCGCAGGCATCGACCTTATCTGTATCCCTGCCTTCGGTCAGGTCATGATAAATGATGACGAGCGCACCGCTATGCGCTTTATCTGTGAACAGAGATGACACCCTGTTGGTGTTTTGTCGGGGGAAACCCTTTTGGAGAAGAGTTCCCCTCAAACTCCCCTCAGAAACCTCTTATTGATTTTCAGCCCATAGGGACATAAAGACCCTATGGGCTGAAAATGAGTAGGGACTCCTAAGAGAAATTCAAGAGAATTCTTTTCAGAAGAACTACCCACAGCAAATACCATATCCCAGCCACAGATATTATTAGCAAGCATAGTAAAAAATCCGATGGCAATTTGCGTAGGTCACTAATGACGTGCAGCGAGCTTAGTCGAGCTGTGTGTTGAAACAAATCTATCCGTCTGAACAGGAAAATTGAGCGGGTACGGCAAAAGATAGGAGGAGGGAAAGGGGATACTAAGGGGGAAACCGTGAGGGAAGAAAAGTCCGTGTACCGGCGCCGTAAGGCAGGGCTTCCTTGTCTTCCCTTAGGTTTCCTCCTTAGAAAGAAAACCTAAGCGGAGCATAGCTCCGCAACTAAAACATTGACAATACTCCGTTACTGATCTTGTGTCATATTTCGTGGCATATTTTTGACAAAAAAAGAAGCGCCTGTCTGCGAAAATTACGCAAACAGGCGATTTTTGTAAAGGGTGAGTAGAGAGATTTGAACTCTCGGTCTTCAGAGCCACAATCTGACGCG
>CAMZIK010000075.1 GCA_947307175.1 uncultured Clostridia bacterium | reverse complement strand
GCGACCGGAAAGCCCCCATACAAGCGCCGTGCGCGCTAGCACAAATTCTGATTTAATACAGTAACATTTTATTTTAAAATGGAGAAAAATAAGAGGGAAGAGAATTGGAGCTATCGCAAAGTAATGCACCTATTTACGAGGCGCTCACAAAACATATGAAAAACCGTGTCGTAAGGCTCGATGTTCCGGGTCATAAGGGCGGAAGAATGAATAAACCCCTGAGGGATTTTCTCGGTGAGCCTTGCCTGAGGTGCGATGTAAATTCAATGAAAAATCTGGACAACCTTTGTCACCCGACAAGTGTTATCAGAGATGCGCAGGAGCTTGCAGCGCAGGCTTTCGGCGCAAAGCACGCATTTTTCATCGTAAACGGAACAACAGCTGCCGTGCAGACAATGGTTTTCACCGCCTGCAAGGCAGGAGAGAAAATAATAATGCCCCGAAATGTTCACCGCAGCGCTATCAATGCGCTGGTGGTCTGCGGAGCTGTGCCCGTTTATGTAAATCCTGGAACTAACAAGCGCCTTGGCATACCTCTCGGAATGACTGTCGAGGACGTTGAAAAAGCAATAAAAGAGAACCCCGACGCAAAAGCCGTTCTGGTCAACAACCCGACCTATTATGGCATCTGCTCGGATATAAAGAGGATCGTTGAGGTCGCCCATAAGCACGGAATGCTGGTGCTTGCTGACGAAGCTCACGGAACTCATTTTTATTTTGGAGACGATCTTCCGATAAATGCTATGGCAGCGGGCGCTGATATGGCAGCAGTTTCGATTCACAAAACAGGCGGGAGCCTGACGCAGTCATCGCTTCTTCTCTGCGGCGAAAGTGTTTCGGAAGGCTATGTAAGGCAGATAATCAACCTCACTCAGACCACCAGCGGCTCATACTTGCTTATGGTCTCGCTTGATATGGCAAGAAGAAATCTTGCTCTCAACGGAAAGGATATGTTCGCAAAAGCCTGCGATTATGTGAAGTATGCAAGCGGCGAGATAAACAAGATAGGCGGATATTACGCTTTCGGGCAGGACCTTGTCAACGGAAAGGACATCTTTGCCTTTGACAGCACCAAGCTTTCGGTGCACACGAGAGCTGTGGGACTTGCGGGAGTCGAGGTGTACGACCTTCTGCGTGACGAGTACGATATACAGATAGAGTTCGGCGACATCGGAAATATCCTTGCGATAGTCTCCGCAGGCGACAGAGAACTTGAAATAGAGCGCTTCATTTCAGCGCTCAGCGAGATAAAAAGATTGTATTCCAAAGACCCTGCTGGAATGTTCGACCACGAGTATATCGACCCGATAGTAAAGGTCACACCGCAGAAAGCCTTTTACAGCGAGAAAAAAGCTGTTCCCGTAAAGGACAGCTGCGGAAAGGTCTGCGCCGAGTTCGTAATGTGCTATCCGCCGGGAATACCGATACTTGCGCCGGGTGAAATGATAACAACAGATATAATCAACTATATAAATTACTGCAAGGAAAAAGGCTGCCTGATGACAGGTACAGAGGACCTTGAGATAAACTATATAAATGTCATTGATGAGTAGAACATAATCCTTTGGAGATGAGCAAATGGATGAAATATTAATTATCTTAATTAGCATTAGCTTTTTTATAATACTGATGGTAGTATTTCGTCTTATCATGTCTTCTATTTCAGAACAAAAAAGGATAGAAGAAAATCAAAGAAGAAGAGTAGAACATCAGAGAAGAAGAGAAGCTTATATCCGTGCTTTAGAAAACAACTCGCTTGAAATTACTCCAGAACAGTTTTTTGCATTAAAAAACGGGAGCCAACTGCAAGATTTCACAGGCGTTTACATTTTATACAATCAAACAAAACAAATGTATTATGTAGGTCAAGGAAAAAGCGTATTTAAAAGGGTTAACGCTCATTTTACAGGTCATGGCAATGGCGATGTTTATGCTGATTATAAATATGGAGATTATTTTACTATCAGAATGATCTCGTTAGTTAACAGCGGCTATGATAATTTAGATGAATTAGAAAGACAAACAATACTGGCTTACAATGCATATTATGAAGGCTATAATAGAACAAGAGGTAATCGAGGATAGCTAAAAAGTAAGATAACCAAGGAATAAATAGCTTTAAGCGAAAGGAGAACCTACCATGGACTTGTGGTTTACCGAAAAACACACTGACGATGTGAATTTCACGATAAAAGTAAAAAAACAGCTTTACAGTGCAAAAAGCTACTATCAGCAGATAGACGTTTTTGATACCTACGAGTTCGGGCGTGTGCTTGTTCTCGACGGCTTCATCATGCTGACCGAAAAAGACGAGTACATCTATCACGAAATGGTCACAGCCGTGCCTATGGCTGTAAATCCCGACATCAAAAACGTACTTGTTATCGGCGCAGGAGACGGCGGAACGATAAGAGAGCTGACACGCTATGAAGGCATAGAAAAGATAGATATGGTCGAAATTGACGAGCAGGTGGTTGAGGTCTGCAAGGAGTATCTTCCGCAGACAGCCTGCAAATTCGATGACGAGAGAGTGAACCTTTTCTTTGAGGACGGACTTAAATTCGTGCGCAGAAAAGAGAACGAATACGACCTTATTATCGTCGATTCCACCGACCCGTTCGGTCCGGGTGAAGGACTTTTCACTAAGGAATTCTACGGCAACTGCTCAAAGGCTCTGACAGACAAGGGAATACTTATCAATCAGCACGAAAGCACATACTACGATTCATATGTCGATATGGTCAAGCGCACACACAAGCGCATCAGCAGCGCTTTTCCCGTATCTATGGTCTATCAGGCGCATATCCCGACCTACCCTTCGGGACACTGGCTGTTCGGGTTCGCCTCGAAGAACCTGCACCCTGTTTACGACCTGAGATCAGAGGATTGGGAAAAGCTTGGTATTAAGACAAGATACTACAACACCGATCTGCATATGGGCTGTTTTGCGCTGCCGACTTATGTAAAGGAGATACTTGCAGATGAATAAGAACGTGTTTACCTTTATCGGCTGCGACTGCGAATACGAGGACGCAAAGATAGTTCTTTTCGGAGCGCCGTTTGACTCAACGACATCTTTCCGACCAGGTACGAGATTTGCTTCGAGTGCGATACGCAGCGAGAGCTTCGGCATCGAGACTTTTTCACCTTATCAGGACAAGGACCTGCTGGATTACAACGTATTTGACAGCGGCGATCTGGAACTGCCTTTCGGAAATCCTGAGCAGGCGCTTTCGGACGTTGAGGACAGGACAATGGAGATCCTCAGTGACGGCAAGATACCGTTTATGATAGGCGGAGAGCATCTTGTGACTCTCGGCGAGTTCAGAGCCGTTGCGGAAAAATACCCTGATGTAAATATAATCCACTTTGATGCGCACTGCGATCTGAGAGACGACTACCTCGGCGTAAAGCTGTCCCACGCCTGCGTTCTGCGCAGATGCCACGATATTGTGGGTGACGGACGCATTTTCCAGTTCGGAATCAGAAGCGGAGACAGAGACGAGTTCGAGTTTGCAAAAACGCACACTCACCTGCACAGATTTGACCTTGAAACACTGGACGAAGTCGTTGCACAGCTCAGAGGTAAGCCCGTTTATTTCACGCTTGACCTTGATGTGCTTGATCCGTCGGAGTTCTGCGGAACGGGAACGCCCGAAGCTGGCGGCGTCAGCTTCAAGGAGCTTCACAAGGCGGTAATGCTGCTTTCAAGGCTCAACATTGTAGGACTTGATATGAACGAGCTTTCGCCTGTTTACGACCAGTCGGGTCGCTCAACGGCGCTCGCCTGCAAGATACTCAGAGAGATACTGCTTGCGATACTATAAGGAGATGAACGTAAATGAGAGGCGATCTGACGGCGTTTTACGCTTGGGGTGACGACAGCCTGGACGGCTTTTTTGCACTGATTGTTTTCGGCGGTTTTATCATAGCAATAAGCTTTCTGCTCACTATCGTTTTTCTTATCGGGAAAAAGTGGACAGCTGCCTGCATAAGCTCTGTGATAGCTGCGGTTGCGGGTATAGCAGTTTTTTATCCTGTCGGGATACTGCTGGGAATAATGGCTGTAATGATATTGATAGTCAATGCTGACCAAAAGCAGCAGGATACAGAGCAGGCTGAGTCTGAAAATGATGAAATAGAACAGTTTTTCTGAAATATAAAATCTATTTAAACGGAGGTAATCTAAATGGGAAGAGCATTGATAATAGGCGCTGGCGGAGTTGCAGGTGTTGTTATACACAAGTGCTGCCAGAACAGCGAGGTTTTTGAGGAGATCTGCATTGCAAGCCGCACAAAGTCAAAGTGCGACAAGTTCAAGACGGAGCTTGAAGGCAAGACAAAGACCAAGATAACTACGGCACAGGTGAACGCTGACAACGTTCCCGAGCTTGTCAAGCTTATGAAAGAGTACAAGCCCGACATCTGCATAAATGTTGCGCTGCCTTATCAGGATCTGCACATTATGGACGCTTGCCTTGAATGCAAGGTGGATTACGTTGACACCGCTAACTACGAGCCGGAGGACACGGCTAAATTTGAATATTCATGGCAGTGGGCTTACAGGGAGCGCTTTGAGAAAGCAGGCATCACAGCTCTGCTCGGTTCGGGCTTTGACCCGGGCGTTACGGGAGTTTTCTGCGCTTACGCTCAGAAACACTACTTTGACGAGATAAACTACATCGACATTCTCGACTGCAACGGCGGCGATCACGGCTATCCGTTCGCTACAAACTTCAACCCTGAGATAAACATTCGTGAGGTGTCGGCTAAAGGCTCTTACATTCAGGACGGCAAGTGGGTAGAGACTGAGCCGATGGAGATAAAGAGAGTTTACAACTTTGATGAGGTCGGCGAGAAGGATATGTACCTTTTGCACCACGAGGAGCTTGAATCGCTGGCACTCAACATCAAGGGCATCAAGAGGATAAGGTTTTTCATGACCTTCGGACAGAGCTATCTGACGCACCTCAAATGCCTTGAAAACGTGGGTATGACCTCTATCGAGCCTATCGACTTCGAGGGCAAGAAGATCGTTCCGCTTCAGTTCCTGAAGGCTGTTCTGCCTGACCCTGCATCACTTGGTCCGAGGACAAAGGGCAAGACCAACATCGGCTGCATCTGTCAGGGAAAGAAAGACGGAAAGGACGTTAAATACTACGTTTACAACGTTTGCGACCACGAGGCGAGCTACAAGGAGGTCGGCTCTCAGGCTATCAGCTACACAACGGGAGTTCCTGCGATGATAGGCGCTATGATGGTAATGACGGGCAAGTGGAAAAAGCCTGGTGTTTACAACATCGAGGAGTTTGACCCAGATCCGTTCATGGAGGCGCTCAACAAATGGGGCTTGCCTTGGAAAGAGAACTTTGACCCTGTACTCGTAGACTGATAAGGTGGATAATGGCTAAGATAAGACGTAAGAACGGCAGACGCAGACTGCTGATAATGCTGGTGATAGTGCTGTTTTTTGCATACTACATCGCTGTCGGCATTATCATGTCGTATATGAACATTTCGATGCTGCCGAAGATATTTGCGCTGACGCTGCCGTCGTTCTTTCTGGGAGTGGCGGTGACGCTGCTGGTACTGGATATAAGATACGGAACGCACCTGATAAGGCGCAGAAAAGAAAGAGAAAGCGGTGAAGACGATGTTGGTGATGATCGATGATGTTCAGTTCGAGAGCAAGGAACGTTTCTTTAAGTATATAAACAAGGCTCTGGGCTGTGAAGATAATGAAATAAACAGCGCTGATACGCTGTTTGATGTGCTGTGCTGCTTTGAGGACGATATTGAGCTGACTTTTTATGACACCGAGGAGATACCACAGGATATGAAGCTCTTTGCCGAGGAGATATTCGGTGCGGTCTACAACGCAAAAAGCGGAAACGACAGGCTTAGTGTTAAATTTGCAAAGACTTCTGTATAGGAGAAAAGATGTTTGATATTTCAAAAGTAAAAACGCCCTGCTACGTTATCAGCGAAAGGGCGCTCGCAAAAAATCTGGATATTCTGGACGGTGTGATGAAGCACACGGGCTGTAAGATACTGCTTGCGCAGAAGGCGTTCTCGAACTTTGCGACCTATCCGCAGCTTTCAAAGGTGCTTTGCGGAACGACGGCAAGCGGTCTTTACGAGGCAAGGCTCGGCAGGGAAGAGTTCGAGGGAGAAGTTCATGTTTACAGTCCTGCTTACACGGACGAGGACATGGGCGAGCTTGTGAAGATAGCAGATCATATAGTTTTCAACAGCTTTTCGCAGTGGAAAAAACACCGTGATACTGTAAAGAACTGTGGCAGGGAAGTGTCCTGCGGTCTGCGCTGCAACCCTGAATATTCGGAGATAGAGACGGATATTTACAACCCGTGCTTTGCAGGTTCAAGGCTCGGCATCACGCTTGAAAACTTCGAGGAGGACGAGCTTGACGGCATTGACGGTCTGCACTTTCACACGATGTGCGAGCAGGGAGCTGATGTGCTTGAAAGGACGATACCGCACATTGAGGAGAAGTTCGGGAAGTACATCGGGAAGATGAAGTGGGTCAATCTCGGCGGAGGACACCACATCACCAAAGACGGATACGACCTTGAAAAACTCGAAAAATGCGTCAATTACATGCAGGACAAGTATGGTGTTCAGGTCTATCTTGAACCGGGTGAGGCGGTGGCTCTGAACGCAGGGTGGCTGGTGACGACGGTGCTTGACACGCTGAAAAACGGTATTGACATCGCTATCGTTGACACCTCTGCTGCCTGTCATATGCCTGATGTGCTTGAAATGCCTTACAGACCGATGATACTCGGTTCGTCAGAAGCGGGAGAGAAGGCTTACACCTACCGTCTCGGCGGTCCGACCTGCCTTGCAGGAGACATAATCGGCGATTACTCGTTCGGCGAGAAGCTCAAAGAGGGAGACAGGCTGGTATTCACTGACATGGCTATTTACACGACTGTCAAGAACAACACGTTCAACGGTATGCCTTTGCCTGCTATTTATCTGGAAAAGATGAATGGTGAGCTGATTCTTGTCAGAGAATTCGGATATGAGGATTTTAAACAAAGGCTGTAAAACAAAAATTTCTTTCTGCTATCTGCGGAGAGGAATTTGTTATATATTCATTATTCGGGGGAGGTAACGGTATGAAAGCACTTATCATTAACTGTTCACCTGTCAGGAACGGGGCGACGAATGAGATCGTGGGCATCGTTTCGGCGGAGCTGTCACGAAAATATGAAACAAAGACGGTCTGCATCGACGATTATGATGTTGCCTTTTGCAAGGGGTGCAGGAGCTGCCACAGAACAGCAGAATGTGTGCAGACGGACGGTGCGCAGGAGCTTTTGGCTGAGTTTGAACGGGCGGATATTATTGTATGTATTGCTCCGTCATACTGGGCTGATGTCCCAGGACAGTTCAAGGTCTTTATCGACCGCTGCACGCCTTACAGCAACACTCACGAGCCGCACGCAAGCCTTTCAAAAGGCAAGAAAGGTTATGCTTTGGTTCTGCGGACAGGACCGAACATGAAGGAATGTGAGAGGCTGATACAGACTATCGAGCATTTCTACGGGCATCTGGAGATAGAATGCTGCGGGCATCTGGGGCTGTGCGGTATTGAAAACAAAACCGATGCTGCACCGAGAATGCAGGAAATAAAGGTATTTTGTGAGGAGATATAAAATAAGCGCTGTGCGGTCATGAAAGGCTGCATAGCGCTGTTGTTTTATTATAAATAAGACCATTTCCAATCGGCGAAAGCCGCAATTACTTGCTTCTTTCTTCTGAAAAGCGAAGCTCTCTTGATTCTGTTATTGCAGACAATATTTGGTGACTTCTTTCATGACGCTGTTGTCGTTATTCGAGCCTGTGATGAAGTTTGCGACCTGTTTTACGGAATTATGTGCATTTGACATTGCAAAGCTATAATATGCGCAGTTGAGCATATCGACATCGTTGAGGTAGTCGCCGAAAGCCATGACTTCGTTATATCCGACGCCGAAACGGTTGCAGATTGTTGAGAGTGCAGAGCCTTTGGTCACGCCCTTATTCATTATATCCACCCATTTGCTGCCTGAGAGAAGTGCGGTGCAGTTATCTGAGAACTCATCGCTGAGGGCTTCGTACTGGGCATTGGTATAGCCGTTTTCGTTGAAGATGGCTATTTTGAAGATCTCATCGTCGCAGTCGTGAAGGTCTTCAAGATAGGTCTGGCAGATATAATAAGTCGAGATCTCTTTATCAAGCGATGGCTCTTTAGCGTTATGCCATGCGCCTTTCTTTCCGCAGAGGATAACGGTATAGCCTTTTTTCTCGCAGTGGTCGACGACGTTCATGACGGTCTGTCTGCCGATCACAGAGGTGTAGACGTTCTTTCCGCCGATAACGATATATGCGCCGTTATCGCAGATGAAGGTGAGGTCATCAAGGTGTTTGCTGAACTGCTTTTTGAGAACGTTGAAGCTTCTGCCGCTGGAGATGACGAAATTTATCTTCCTGCGGGAAAGGTCAGCTATTACTTCCTCAAAATTCTCGGGGAGATGTTTGTCGTCATCGAGAAGTGTTCCGTCCATATCAGTCGCAACGATTTTTATCATGGCTATCCTCCTGAATCATGTCAATTATTATTTTGTCGTTCCTGTTTTTCTTCTGCCTTGATTATATACTACAAAACGCCCAATTTCAAGCGGTTTTGAGCTGTTTTTTCAACTTTGTAGGTTTGTATACTTTTAATCAAAACAAAGCCTGTCCATTGTACACTTTTCACAAAACGTTTTTATGCGTTTTTTATTTTGATAACAATTATAAAAAATGGTGCAAATGTCTAATAAAACAGCCCCGAAATCGGACGCTTTTTTGTGTAAAATTATGAAATGGCGGCGCAAATATTGACTTTTAACGCGCAAAAAGCTATAATTGATTGTGTATTTAAACAGAAAAATCATAGAACATAGAACAGAGACAAAAACAGAAAGGACAGATCAATGAAAAACTTTTTGATAAAAGTTAAAAAAGGGGCGCACGATTACGCTGAGCAGAATATGCTTGTGCTGGTGTTCGTTATCTGCTCGGTGGTAAATGCTTTCATACTGAGAGCTTTTACGGTCAAATTCAACTATAATCAGATAAAGCCGCTGCTTGCTGATATTGGAATGTGCCTTATTTTTGCATCTATCTCGTTTCTATTCAAAAAGAGAAAGAGGCAGTTTATTTTCCTTTTGATACTGACAATAGTATTTTCGATTATCAGCGCAGGAAACTCGATCTACTACACGAACTTCCGTTCGTTCATGTCCATCTCGCTGATCTCAACGGCTTCTCAGCTGGGCGGAGTTATGGACGCTGTTACGAAGAACATCATGGAGCTTAAAGATCTGGTGTTCATATGGTCGATACCTGCTCTGGTGGTATGCTACATATTGATAAAAAGGCACACGAAGGACTACACCTCACAGGTGCAGGAGAAAAAGCGCCGCAGAAAGACAGGCTGGGGAACTTTCGGCGTAGGTGTTTTATTCCTTGGTGTATGTGCGATCATACTTAACGGCACGGACTATTCGAGGCTTAAAAAACAGTGGAACAGGGAATACGTACTTGCGACATTCGGACTGTATACTTATCACATAAGCGATGCGGTGTCGTGTGCTAATGCACAGCTGCACATGATGTTCGGATATGACGAGAGCGAGGATCTTTTCAATAAATTCTACGAAAACAAGTCCGTAGAAGAGGTCAGCGCACAGGTCAAGAAGAACAAGTATTCCAATATGTTTGCGGGAAAGAACCTTATTTTTATACATGCGGAGAGCGTTCAGGGCTTTACTCTTGACACATACATAAACGGTGAGCCTCTGACTCCGACTATCAACAAGCTGGCAAGGGAAGGACTTTACTTCACCAATTTCTACGCTCAGGAAAGCGTGGGAACGACTTCGGACACAGAGTTCACGCTTGCGACCTCACTTATGCCTGCATCGAGCGGAACGGTAGCGATAAACTACTGGGACAGGGATTACACGACGATGCAGAAGCTGCTCAAGGGCCTGGGATACTATGTATTCAGCATGCACGGCAACAACGGCTCATACTGGAACAGGCTGAACGTTCACAAATCATACGGCTACGACAAGTTCTTCAATTCAACGACGGATTTCGACGTTGATGAGACGATAGGTCTTGGTCTTTCGGACAAGTCGATGTTCAGGCAGGCTATCCCGAAGATCAAGGACATAAACGAGAAGAACAACAAGTGGATGGGCGAGTTTCTTATGCTCACGAACCACACGCCGTTTACTGACATCGAGAGAGTAAGCACATACAAGGTAGATTTCAAGTACAAGAAATACAACGAGCAGACGGGACTTTACGATGAGGTGAGCGCACCGTTCCTTGAGGGCAGGAAGCTTGGTTCTTATTTCAAGTCGGTACACTATGCGGACGAGGCGCTTGACCAGTTCCTTTCGGATCTTGATAAGGAAGGCTTGCTTGACAATGCGGTGGTAGTGCTTTACGGCGACCACGATGCAAAGATCAAGGAAGAAGAATTTGAATACTACTACAACTACGACCCGTTCAATGACAAGACTTTGTCTTCGAGCGACCCCGGATACATTCCTGTTGACCCGTTCTACTACAACATCAACAGAAAAGTTCCGCTGATAATCTGGTCTAAGGACGGCGGATACGAGCCTCAGAAGATCGACAAGGTAATGGGTATGTACGATGTACAGCCGACGGTAGGAAACATGTTCGGTTTTGAGAACAAGTATGCGCTTGGACACGACATTTTCTCGGTACCTGATGACGAGGAGAACGTTGTTATTTTCCCGAATGGAAACTATGTTACTGACAAGGTTTACTACGACAACCAGAAGGAATCTTATTTTGACCTTGAAGGCTACAACAACGTTGCGAAATACGCTTCCTGCAATCAGATTTTCAAGGACGACCCTTCGCCTTTGTACAACGACAAGATCAAGGCGAGCTACAAGACGGCGGACGCAGGTTACAGCGATGCCGCGGCACAGACGCACAAGAACAACGGCAGAGTCGATGAGCAGTATATCAAGAAATACTGCGATTACGCTGATGAGCGCATCAAGATCTCAAATGCGATAATCTATTTCGATATGATAAAAAAGACAAATGACGGCTTCGGCGGCTCGGACGACCCGTCAGGCGCTCGCTCGGACGGCTCGGACAATGTCTTTGCTCCGCCTTCAAACCGCAAAAACAAATACGGTTATTCGGTGTGAATATTTGCGAGGCAGCTGGGGGAAACCCTTTTGATGTATTATTGGGGAAAACTCTTTTGGAAGAAGCAAAAAACGGAGAAGCTGATGCTTCTCCGTTTTTTCGAGAGTAACCGTGGTAACGGTTACTCTGTTCCCCTCCGAGGATATTCATTGAATATCCTCGTGAGCGCCCGCAGGGCGGTCGCCCCCCTTTTCAGAAACCTTTTATAGATTTTTGGCGCACAGAGCATTAAGCTCTATGCGCCAAAAATATGTGAGAGTCCTAAAGAGAGTTCAGAAAAAGACATTTTTCAGAAGAACTATCCACAATAAGACAACGAAAGGATATCTTCAGTTGCCAGGCAGATATTTCACAGCAAATACTGATTTATCTCTACGAGTTTATTTACACCAAAAAAAGACCGACACAGGAATATCCTGTATCGGTCTGTTTTTACTTTGCAGTGTCAGGTCAAGCTCTTTATCAAGCTCTCTCGACCTTTCCGGAACGCAAGCATCTTGAGCAAGCGTAAACATGACAAGGAGTGCCGTTTACTATAGCCTTTACTCTCTTTACGTTTGGCTTCCATGTTCTGTTAGATCTTCTGTGAGAGTGGGAAACCTTGATACCGAATGTTACACCCTTACCGCAGATATCACACTTTGCCATCAGTTTGCACCTCCTTTTTTAACTTACTGAATTTGCAACATAAGCTATTATATCATAACCATTCAAAAAATGCAAGCCTTTTTTTGAATTTTTTCGGAAAATCATAAAAAGTTAATATGTTGGGTGCAAAACAGCATAATAATACTTGAAATCCTTTTTAAAATAGTGTATAATAACAAGTGTATGTATTTTTTTTAGCAGTTTATTGAATGAGGTGACTAAAGGGTGTTCCATTTTACCGTTGAAAATGTTTTGAAATACGGCGCAAGGATAATGATTATTTTTATGGTGATACCCTTGCATGAGTTTGCACACGCCTGGTCGGCAAACAAGATGGGTGATCCGACACCGAGAATGCAGAACAGGCTCAATCTTAACCCGATCAATCACATTGATCCTATCGGTTCGCTGATGCTGTTTCTGTGCGGCTTCGGCTGGGGACGGCCTGTTCAGGTGAACCCGAACTATTTCAAGAAGCCGAGAAAGGGAATGGCGCTGAGTGCTGCGGCAGGTCCTATTGCTAATTTTATTGCTGCATTTTTCGGAACGATAATCTACAAGATACTGTTTTATTCGATGTACAGCAATCCCGGAAATAAGGGGCTTTACTGGTCAACGGTTCTGTTTTATTATTTCGTTATCATAAACATCGGGCTTGCGGTGTTCAATCTTATACCGATACCGCCGCTTGACGGCTCGAAGATACTGAGCTATTTCACGAGCTACAAGGTGGACAGAAAGATACAGCAGTACAGTTTCTACATCATGATCGGATTTGTTTTGGTGGTATTCTCCGGACTGCTCGACGGACCTTTGAGCTGGATAGATGATAAGGTCATGTGGGTAATGGAAAAGCTGACATTCTGGGTAGACCCGATAATGAAAAGCATACTAAAACTTTGATCGCCTGAAAGGATAGAACAAGATGTCTTGTGCACAGTTCAAGCTGGATATGTTCGAGGGACCTCTGGATCTGCTTTTGCACCTCATATCCAAGCACAAACTGAATATCCACGATATACAGATCTCGCTTTTGCTGGAGCAGTATCTGGAATACATGCATCAGCTTGAGCATGAGGATCTTGAGGACGCTGCGGAATTCCTTGAAATGGCGGCAAGGCTGATATATATAAAGACTGTTTCTTTGCTTCCGCACGACGAGGAAGCGCAGGAGCTGAAAAAAGAGCTTGAAGGTCGGCTTATTGAATACTCGCAGTGCAAATACCTTGCGGGGATACTTGCAAAGGGGTATGTGGGCGGAGAGATCTTCGTGCGAAAGCCTGAGCCGATACCTGTTGACAAGACCTATACCCGTGAACACGATGCGATAATTCTTTTAGAGGCGTATCTTGGGCTTTCGGAAAAGGCAAGAAACGAGAAGCCGATAAATGCAAAGATATTTCAGCCTATCGTTTCGCACAGGGTCGTTTCGCTGGGAACGAAGATAGTTTATATACTCAAAAGGCTTTATACAGAGGGAGTTTGCGACCTTTCGCACATATATGACGGCATGGAAAGCAAGAGCGAGCGTGTGGCTACGTTCCTTGCGATACTGGAGCTTACGAAATCGGGCAGGATAGTTCTGAATGACGACAACACGCAGATCTCGTTCAGCGACAGGACGATAAGCCGCAAAAAGCACCGTAGGGACAAGGCTGAGCAGGAGCAGGAGAGCGCTGATGATACGGCGGAAGACGTTGGTTCGGGCGAGACTGCTGGCGAAAAGACTGCTGAGGCGGCTGGCGAAATCACTGCGGAAGCCGGCGAAAAGGCTGAAAAAACGCTTGGCGAGGCTGAACAGGGCAGCGCTGAGAATAATGCCGAGGGAAATAGCGAAGGCGGGCAGGAGTCTGCTGCGGTCAATGAGGAAAAAGAGCAGGGAGTTCCCGAATTTGACCCCGAAGGCATCGCAGAGCTGCCGCAGGAGAGGGCAGAGGCTGCTGACAGATACAGAGCAGAGAACAGGCAGGCGACCGAGAGGGTCGCAGGGTTCAGGCCGCTGGTGCTTGAGCTGTCTATAATAGATGCTGAGAGCGTTGAGGGAACGGCTGATGAGGCGGAAACGGCTGAGCGAGCTGTTGAGGGCGGC
>CAMZIK010000074.1 GCA_947307175.1 uncultured Clostridia bacterium | reverse complement strand
GAAAATACTCGGCTGGTAACGGCCCGGAAACATAGGTCGTCGCCGACATTGATATGCACCATTAGCTCAGATGGTAGAGCAACTGACTCTTAATCAGTGGGTCCTGGGTTCGAGTCCCCGATGGTGCACTCAGTCTTTTAACTGCTCGTTAAAATCATAAAAAAAATCATTTTGCTCGCATAAATGATTGCTCGCATATGATTTTTTTGATTTTGATCTTCGCATTTAAAAGCCAAGCGAAAGGTAATTGAACAAGTAAAAAGGCCCGTTGGTCAAGCGGTTAAGACTCCGGCCTCTCACGCCGGCGACGGGAGTTCGATTCTCCCACGGGTCATCACAGACTCTGCCTTGACCATATTGGGCAGATACTATACAAGCTGTACGCAAATATGGCTTGTTATTTTTTTAATATGGACCATTAGCTCAGTTGGTTAGAGCAACCGGCTCATAACCGGTCGGTCCAGGGTTCGAGTCCCCGATGGTCCATCATATTTAGGGGTATAGCTCAGCTGGTAGAGCAGCGGTCTCCAAAACCGCGTGCCGAGGGTTCGAAACCTTCTGCCCCTGCCAAAAGTGCATTGTATGCACCATGCTTGTCCCTCGCAATTAACGTTGCGAGGGATTTTTTGTGCAGTTAAAACCGCCTCACAGTTTATATCTGTGAAGCGGTGTTTTTGTTTTACAGCCATTGTATAAATGCGGTCTTATCGGTACAGTTGTAGCCTGCTTTTTTGTAAAAGTTCAGTGTGCTTTCGCTTTTTGAGCCTGTCAGCAGCATCATTTTGTAACAGTTTTCTTTGACCGCAATTTCTTTTGCATAGTTCAAACACTCAGTTGCATAGCCTTTCCCACGAAAGTCATTGTGTGTTACAACATTTTCTATAAAAGCATATGGTCTGATGTTCCTTGTAAGATTCGGTATTATAACACAAACGCATGAGGAAACGATCATGCCGTTTTGTTCTTTGATAATAATATGATGATTCGGATCGGAGATTATCTGTTCCCATGTATTGAGCAAATGCTCATCTGTCAAAGGAATACTGTCCTCATGTAAATATAAGTATAATTGCAAAAGTCCATCAAGATCTTTTTTATCCGCTTCACGTATCATATCTGAACCTCCTTTTCATCAAAAGATTATAACATTTATGATACCGAATGTCAATCTATTATCATTTAGTTTAATGTTGAAAACTTATAATGTATTTTAATGTAATTTTATCACATTCTTTGTATGTCAAAGTATTGACATATGGGAATTTTAGTAGTATAATTTATAATGTATTATTATGGACTAACTATGATTTTTTTATTGCATTTTAATTGATCATTTCATTTAATCATGCCTTTTGTGAAGGAGGTGGTGTATTTATATGATATTTAAAAAGCTGTGCCGCTTTGCCGCTGCGGCAGTTTCAGCTATATTTGCGGCAAGTATAATGTGTTTTCCTGTTTTTGCAGTTGGTGATACCTGCGAGCTGAATGTTCCGTTCAACATTTCTGACAGAGCAGGGACTATTCCCAGAAGTACAGTCATTAAAGTGGAAATAAGCAGCAAGTCATCTGCTTTGCCTGAAAAAACAGTTCTGGAGGCAGAACCTTCCGGCGAATATAATTTCGGACCGATAGTTTTTGATGAGCCAGGAGATTATGAATACACCATAAGAGAGATCTCGTGCAGTGACAGCAGGATAGAACTTGATAAAACCGTTTATATAGTACACGCCGTTGCATTGTATAATGATAACGGAAAACTTGTAAGTGCATTTTCTATCTCAAAGAAGGGCTCTGCGGTGAAACCTATGGGAGTCGTTTTTGAAAACAAGTCTGTAAATCCTGAACCTGAACCAAGTTCTATTCCTGAATCAAGCTCAATACCAGATCCAAGTTCTGAACCTGATTCAAGTTCACAAAAACAGCCTGATCATAGCTCAAGCTCTGATCCAAGAGACAGCAGTGTACCTGAAATAAAACCGCATACAGGTGCAAAGCTCAGCTACATTTTTCCCGCATTGCTGCTGCCGATACTTGCTGTTATAGCGATAGTCGGACGCAGAAGTGATAAAGAAAAAACAGAGAGCGAAAATCCGCCTGATGATAGAACAGGATGATAAAATGCAGGATATAGATGATCCTGCTCAGACACATGAACTTGCCGAAGAACAAGCAGTCGAGACAGCCGAAGATGTCAAGACTGATAAAACAACAATAGAAAAAAATACACCCCCAAAAAAGAAGAAAAATACTGCAAAGCAGTATGCTATAAGATTCTTTATACGGATAGGGATCGCAGTTCTTGTTATAAGCCTTACGCTTATATTAGTTCTGGGTGTATATGTCAACCATTCAAATTCATCTTATCCAATGATAAAGGACGGTGATCTCTGCTTTACATTCAAGCTTGCAAAGCTGAAGCAGGGTGATGTAACAGCGTTCAGATCGGGAGATGAGATAAAATTCGGACGTGTCGTTGCCATAGAAGGAGACACGGTAGAGATCAAAAACGGTCAGGTCCTTGTTAATGGCATCGGTTTGTATGAGGATACAGTTTACAGTACTTCTTCAGAAGGCTCAAAGATAGACTACCCTTATAATGTACCCAAAGACACGGTCTTCGTTCTTAACGATCTCAGAAGTGATACTTCTGACAGCAGAACACTTGGTGGGATACCGCTTAGTGACTGCAAAGGAAAGGTCATATTCGTGATGAGAAGACGAGGTATATGACTTTTTCGATCAACATATCAACTATACAAAATAACGATTATTCTTGGAGGATATGAAAATGAAAAGACTAAAAATATTTTCAGGTTTTACTGTAGCTGCGATAGCAGCCGCAATGCTTGCAGCGATGCCTGCCAGTGCAGCAAATTATGCAAATGGCAAACAAGCAACAGGCGGAACGACCTCGATACAGAAATATCTTGTGATCGATAACGACGCTGTCGTACCAGAGGCAACTTTTGAGTATGAGATAACAGCCGGAACAGCCGTTAATTATACCACTCCTGAAGGAGCAACAGGTACAGTTGCCGCTTATGCAGGCATAGGTGCAGATAAAATTATTGTCGGAGATGTCTCGTTTGAAGCTGCTGATATTGACGATGCCGTACCAGGTGCAGAGAATGACGGTATCACGAACAGCGAAGATAAAAAATATGTAAAAAAGAGCTTTGAACTTGATTTTTCTGAGGTAAAATTCCCTGAGCCTGGCGTTTACCGCTATGTTCTTACTGAAAAGAATGCAGGCGATGAGGATGATCTCGGCTTAGGTATAAAGCATGTCGGCAACTATCAGAAAACACTTGATGTATATGTAACAGACTCTAATGGCACTCTTTCTGTTTCATCATATGTTCTTTATAATAGTGTGCTTCGTACACCGCCACAGCTTGCTGATGAAGTCGTTGCTCTTGAAGATGACGTTGACAGAACTGCTACTAATAATACCGATAAGACAGACGGCTTTGTAAATGAATATGTTACTAAGAATCTTTCGTTTGCTAAGAAGGTAACCGGTAACCAGGGCTCTAAAGACAAGTATTTTAAGTTTTCAGTTAAGATCAAAGATGCTGAGGACACAATAGTTACTGTAGATCTGGCAGGTGCAGAGGCTGCTCCGACTGCTAATAATGCAACTATTTATACTCAGGCTGTAATGGCTGCTGCTAATGCAGTTGATGAGAACGGTGATGCTGATGATGGTCAGCAGCTCGTTATTGACAGTGATGAAAAAACATATTATTTCTATCTCCAGAACGGTCAGTACATAACTCTTAAAGGTCTGCCAACTGGTGCATCATATGAAGTATCAGAGGCAGCAGAAGAATATACATCAACTGTAACAGATGATGATGAAAACAGTATTGAGATCGGAACGCTCACTTTTAAAGACGACGCAAGCGGAGATATAGGTGATGATGATATTGCAACAGGATTTATCAATAATAAAAACGGTTCTATCCCGACAGGCGTTATCCTTTCAATTGCAGGCCCTGCTGTTATAGGTCTTGCAGTTGTCGGCGGTATCATCTATATGACCATCAAGAGAAAGAAAGAAGACGCTGAGGATTAAAACGTGACAGCGCTGAAATTCTGGAAGGGCGCAAACCGCTGGTATGATAGGGTAGTAATATTCTTTCTGGTAATTGTGCTGCTCATCGTTTGCTATTGTATGTATGATAATTACTGGGTATACAATCATACTTTGGACAAGAGCATTCTTAAATATAAACCGGGAACTGAGAACTATGATGCAGCCGCATCTCCTATCAGCAGCGATATGGTCGCATGGCTGACGATTGATGATACAAATATTGATTATCCTGTTATGCAGGCTGATGATAACATAAAATACCTTAATACAGACCCATATGGGAAATACTCGCTGACAGGGAGCATTTTCCTTGACAGCAGAAATAGTCCCGACTTCTCAGATGATTATTCGCTGATCTACGGACACCATATGGAGTATGGCAAAATGTTCGGAGCGCTTGATGAATTCCTTGATGAAAGCTATCTTCGTAAACACTCAAGAGGGGAGCTGCTGATAGGCAGAGACGGCTCAAAGAAACTGAAGCTCAGAATTTTTGCAAGCATGAAAGCCAAAGCTTCGGATAATGCTGTATTCAATGTGAATGCAGGCGGCATAAAGGATTTTATTGATAATAATTCATCGGTCAAAATTTCAGAACCCAAAGGCAGGATCGTAGCGCTCTCGACTTGTTCGGACAGCGATTCTGTCACAAGAGTAGTTGTATTTTGTTATTTAGTTGATTGAACGGTAAAGGAGAATGTGCATATTATGATGCTTGTAAAAAGCGTATCAAATATGCTCATTCCCCGTTGATCCGTTAAATATCGGTTCGGGATCAGACAAGATCTTATATCATTATTATAATGACCATTTTTGAAAGGAGGAAGTATCGTGCGTAATATAAAGCTTGTAAAAAGAATTATAAGCGGATTAACGGCTTGCGTTATTGCTCTGTGCCTTGCAGTGCCTCTTTCAAACGTATTTGCATATGCTGTTCCTTCAGATCCGGATCTTTGTCAGCAAAGCATCAGGCTTTATCCCGATGAAAACAATACCGATAAAACAGTTTCCCTTAAAGGTCTTATGCCTGAAAATGCCAAGGCAGAGGCTGTAGATGTTACAGATGATCACAGCGATGATACTTTATCTGATAATAACGATCGTGTGCTTGCTGCTTATGATATTACCATAATGAATGGCAGAAAAGAATATCAGCCGGGAAGCAGAAATCCTATTTTTGTAGAGATAAAAGATCCTGCGATCACTGATAAAAGCAAGATCGAACTCTGGCATGTAAAGGATAACGGTGACAGAGAGCAGATAACTGATCTTGTTGTTTCAGAGGGAAAAATAAGCTTTTATGCAACTGGCTTCAGCGTTTATGAAATTGTTTCTGATGGAAATAGTGTTTCTGCAGGCTGGCTGAAGCTTTCGTCTATTGCTGACATAGTTAGTAACAATAATAACGGCATATATATTTCTTCATCAGTAAAAGACAGCGGCAACGGCAACAGGTATCATTTTATTTCTGATACTACTATCAATAATGCCGGAGGAACAAACGGACGATCCGGTATTAGAAAGACTAAAGGCGCTTATGTAGTTGTAAACGGCACTGAGCTGGAGGAATGCGGTGCTGTAAGTGATGATTATAAAGCTGCTGCATATTATTTTGAAGACCTTACCGTAAGTGAAAATGGAAAATCTGCAACTTGCTATATTTATTGCCTTGATGCAGACGGTGAGACTAAGAGGTATGTAAACAATAATGAAAAGAGTCTGGGGTTTGGCGCTAAAACACTGTTTTTGGTCACTCTGGACAATGATGGTTTCATAATTAAGAACAACACAGCAAATTATTACTGGAATGAGCAGGGCGGCGCTTCATGGAGCGGCAGCACTAACGGTAAAAACCAGAGCTTTGCTGCGTGGGAGACTGGAACAAAACTTTATTTGTATTCTAATATCCCGCTGAAAGATAACGCTTATCAGCTTGACGGAAAGACTTTCGGAATAATGAACTATGAAGGCGGTTCTGTCGGAAACGCTCTTATGGCAAATGAGACGAAAACTTTTGAAAAGCTTGCTCAGCTCGTTTCAAGAAACAAGGACGATGCTTCTGATATAAAAATGCTTTATGTCTCTGATGACAGCGACATTACCGAGTGGACATTCAGCATTGTAAACAAGAACTTTTACACGATCTCTGCAACTGTTAACGGTGCAGTCAAGTATCTGAAGTCTGACGGCACATCGCTTTCGCTTGTAAATGACAGCGATGATGCAACTGCATTCAAATATTCTCCCAAGGATAATACCGACGGTTCATTTACGCTGTCTGATAACGGTAAGTATCTTTCCTTCGATCAGACAAATGGGTTTACAATGTCAGCTGAGGCGTCTGTTCTGTACTTTGTGAAAAAGACCAAGCTTAATAATACTGACAGTATCACCTATACCGCAAACAGGATAAGTGTTTCAGATGGAGAACAGGCTTGTGACGGAAAGGAAGTCATAGTTTATACCCGTATTTGGGACGATGTGAACAAGAAATATAATTTCTATGCGATCGATCACGACGGATCACTTATGCCTTGCTACGCAACCGGAGATAAGCTGATGTGGCTTGATGATGCAACGAATTCACTTATGTGGAAGCTTACTGTTTATACAGATAATAAAGGCAAGGAAACAGGTTATTATGAACTTCAGAATACCTATTCGGGAAAATTCATCGCACCTCAGCTTACAGGCGGACAGATACTTTCAAATAAAAAGATAGGTATCCAGCTTCCGGGAAGAAAGTATGAGCTTGCATCAGACGGAGTATCATACAATTACGGTGAGTATTATTCAAGCATCATTGCATGGGATAAGAGATACTATGACTATGCTGCTGTCAAAGGTGTGATCCAGGATCAGGAGAATAATGAAGGAGTTATTACCTCGTCAGTATATGCTCAGGCAGATTCATTCTATTTTGCGATCCTTGAATCGGTCGATACAACTGAAAACAAGAGCGCACTTCATGAAGTTGAGACAGTAGATAACTATACTTATGGTATCAACATGAGACTTATTGACTTTGATTATTACAGAGAAGGCAATAATAATCAAAGTGTGATAACAAGAGATTATTTCGGCGGAGTTGATTCAATAGGTGAGCATAAAGGGCTTCTTTCAACGAATCTCGATGAAGACGGTCATCCTCATGTTGCCTTTAAGAATCTAGATACAGATTTTGGTGATGCGTTTAATAATTCAGTTCCGGTAAATCATATCTTTATCAAAGCTGTTCATGATTCAAGCGGATATTTTGAGTATGACAGCTGCCAGAATTTCGCTACTATCAAGGGCGGAAAAGACGGAAACGGTAATTATAACGGTACGGAAAAGACATATCAGCGCACGTATAAAGATGAAGATAATGAAGAACAAACAGAGACCGTTAATAATTTCACAGTCTTCAAAGAGCTTGGAACAACTGATACGTCTGACAGAACGACACTTAAACACGGACAGTTCCTGCCTTATAACTATATCAAGCCGGGCGTTTATTCTCAGAAAAACGGAGAAAACCTTTACAGCGTTTTTGCCCGTTTCGGAGCGGGAAATGAGCGTATAGGAGTTTTAAGTGACGACGACCCGAGGAAATATGAAAAGCTTCATGTGGTGACCGGTGAGACTGATTATTATCTTGGTATGGAAATGGACGCTAAATTTGTCCAGACACCAAGCGGTCTTGATACATGGGGACATGATGTTATCTTTGAGTTCACAGGTGACGATGATTTCTGGCTCTATGTTGATAATGAGCTTATAATCGACCTCGGCGGTACTCACTCGGCAGAGGCCGGAAAAGTAAACTTCAGAACAGGTGAAGTCGTTTATGATAAGGATAATGGCGACAACAAAGTAAATACAACATTAAGACAGCTGTTTATAGATCACTATATCGAAAGAGGAGATACACAGCAGCAAGCTGAAGATAAAGCAGAAGAAAAATTTGTTAAGAAAACCGTTGAGATAACTAATGCTGACGGAACAACAGAGAACAAGGAATGCTATGTCTTTAAGGATTATTCAGAGCATAAAATGAAGATATACTATATGGAGCGTGGTGCAGGTGCATCAAACCTTCATATGAAATTCAATCTTTCATCTGTAACACCTGGTAATGTTCTGTTTGCCAAGAAACTGTCCAGTCATGAAGGACACGAATCTGATCTTGATGATATGGATTATAATCTTGTTCAGTATCCTTTCCAGATAATGTATAAATACACGGATAACGAAGAAGAACAATGGAGACTTCTTGATAACAAAAATGATCAGGATCAGCCGTCTGTTTCATATCAGAATTCAACACAGACTGTAAAATTTGAGTCAAGCTATACTCCTCCTAATTACCCAAACGATCGGGAGCCGTATCAGAATGTTTTCTTCCTGATCCCGAACAAAAATATTGAGATAAGCTTTCCTGATAACGCAATGTACTATAAGATAGTCGAGTGTGCTGTCAATACAGATAATTATGATCAGGTTAGTATAAATGGAAATGCTGTAATCGGCACTGAGGTCAGCGGAAATATCAAGGATCTTATCTCTAATGCAGCTAAGGTAAGTGAGCAGCCTACCATAACCTTTGATAACCGTGTAAGCGAAGGTAATATCAGAACGCTCAATATTACCAAAAAGCTTTATGATGGAAATGGCAAAGGTGCTGAAAACGAGCTTTACTACATAAATGCTGACCCTGACAAGGTAGATAAGACCAGATTTGACATAAGACTTTATCTTTCAAACGGAACAAGCGATGAATTGAAACTTGCCGATCTCTGCAGATATTATGTCCTTGATCCGAATAAGCATCTTTGTATCTGGGACGCAGATTCTCAGGTCTTTATCTCTACCGATACTCTTGCATCTGATGTTACAACACTTTCAGATGCTGATAAAGCCAAGGTCACATTCCACTCATCAAGATACGGTGCGATCTCAAATATCCCTGCCGGCTATACTGTCAGGGTACCGGGATTACCAGCTGGAACAAAGTTCATGGTAGAAGAAAGAGACTACGAGATACCGACTGGATACGATCTGATTGATTATGACTGTAAGACAGATTCAAACGGCACATCTACTTACTATGTTGAAAAGTCATATTATTATGACGGTAAGACATATGATTTAGCTGAAACTGATAAGACATATAACAGCGTCGGCACTATAAGAGCAGGATACGATGCCGAGATGCTTCTCAACAACCGCAGAGGCTACGGTCTTGAGGTCGAGAAGAAGTGGAGCGATTATGATTTTACAAGCTCACACGGTCCGGTCTATACAGCTGTTTACATCGATGATACCCTTGTTGATGGTTCAATCAGGCAGATCACTTCAGACAATACATCAGTAATCTATTTCTTTGAGCATCTTGAAGAAAACAAAACTCTTTCCGATTATGTTATCAAGGAAGTTGAGCTTACTGATCCTGTTGTCAACAGCAGCGGAGTAGTCACAAGCTATTCTTTAATCAGACCGCTGAATGAGAACCAGACGATCAACGTTTCCGTAACAGATAATGATGGCAATGTTTCAACGCAGACATATACTGCAAAGTATACTGAAGGTACAGAAAAGAAAACCGCTGAAGCACTTGATGAAAACAATATAAGAAAAGATCTGATAAGCAACATACGTAAGGGCGGTATCACGATCGATCTTTATAAGTGGAACACAAGTGCAGAAAAAGATGTGGCTCTTGAAGGCGGTACTTTCGTTCTTACCTGTGATGGAAATAATGCGGGTACATTCGTTTCCGATGAAACGGGAAGCGTTACCGTATTGTATGATTTCCAGACTGATAAACAGTATGTTCTTACCGAAACTATCGCTCCTGTAGGTTATACAGGTCTGCTTGAACCGATTAGATTTACTATCACCGAGGATAACGGCAAATACAGCATCACAACATGGAGCAATGATAACGATACAGACGATGATACCGATAACTCCGACGGAAAGTTCTGGGTAGAATACAAAAACGATCCCGGTTATGGTATCGCTGCAAAGATCGATGTTTATAACAGACCTTATACTCTCAGAGCTGTAAAGGTCAATAAAAGGAACAACGATCCGATAAATGATGTTGTTTTCTCACTTCACAGGACGATCACTTTGTACGGTGAGAAGGTGAAGGACTTTAATCCGCTTCTTGGTTATGATTCTCTTAAATCGGGCGACGGTGTTGATGACGGAGTAATTCCTAAGATTGACAACACACTTGAACCAGATACGTATTATCTTGCAGAGCAAGAAGCTCCTGATGATTTTGCAGAGCTGGATTCGGATGTTAAATTTACAGTTTCTAAACTTGGCGTGGTCACTCTTGACAGCGAATCTAACAATGTCAGACTTGATGTGAACGCTGAAAACAATGAATACGTTCTGACCATAGCAAACGTTCCGCTGGCAGGAACAGCAGAACTGACGATCACAAAAACTGTTTCAGGTTCACTCGGAGACAGATCAAAGCAGTTTACTTTTACTCTCACCGTAGAAGGTGCAGATGAAAGCGACAAATTTGAATGGAGCAAGAATGGAACTGCACAAACAACTGCTCTTGTTTCAGGCGGAGAGTTTACTCTCAGTCACGGCGAATCTGTTACGATCACGCTTCCAGCAGGTGCAGATATAACGCTTACAGAGAGCAATGAGAATTATACAACTTCTTTCAAGCTTGATGATGAAGATGCAGTTGAGACTGATTCTTATGAGTTTGAACTTGAAGGAGACTCGGTCCTGAGCGTTACCAATTCGCTCAACGGCATTGTCCCGACAGGTATCAGCGTGAGCGATACAGTTAGTATCGCATTGATCTCAGTTCTTCTTGGAACTTGGTTTATGCTTAGATTCCTCAGAAATAAAAAGCAGGAGCAGAACTGATTTGAACTGAATGAATAATACCGACATTTGCTTTTAAGGTAGGTGTCGGTATTTTTTGTGAGTATTGCAGTAAATCTCCTTGAAAAAATTGTGCAGGATTCATCTTTTCACCTCTTGACAAATGTATATATAAAATATATAATGTATATATCAAGTATATACAATGTTGGTGATCACATGAACATAATCATTTCAAATTCGTCGGGAGTTCCTATCTATGAACAGATAGTATCCCAGATCAAAGAGCAGATAATGAACGGCGAGCTGAAGGAAGGGGACGCCCTGCCTTCGATGAGAGCGCTGGCTCAGTCTATCCGCATAAGTGTTATTACGACAAAGCGTGCATATGAGGAGCTTGAACGTGACGGCTTTATCGAGTCGTTCACCGGAAAGGGAAGCTTTGTCAAAGCGCAGAATACTGAGCTTTTGCGTGAGGAATATCTGCGTCAGGCAGAGGAGCTTATGGCGCAGGCTTGCGATAAGGCACACAAAGCGGGAGCAACAGCGCAGGAACTTCACGATATGCTCGACATTCTTTACAGCGAAAAATAAAGGATCTGCAGAACAAAAGAAAGGTGATGACTGTGATGTCAGACTATGAAAATGCAATAGAGATAAAAAATCTGACCAAGCATTATGATGGATTTACCCTTGACAATATCAGCTTCAATGTACCCAAAGGCTCTATTATGGGTTTTATCGGGCAAAACGGAGCTGGAAAGTCCACAACGATAAACACTATACTCAATATTATCAAAGCCGACAGCGGAGAGATAAAGGTTTTCGGACTTGACAACTGCAAGAATGAGCGTGAGATCAAACAGGATATAGCAGCCGTTTTTGACGAGCTTCCTTTTCATGAGCAGCTCAACGCAAAGTCTCTCGACAAGATACTCCGCCATGTTTTCAAGGACTGGAGCAGCGAGACTTTCTTTAAATATCTTGAGCGATTTCAGCTGCCGGTCAAAAAGAGATTTGCGCAGTTTTCCAAGGGTATGAAAATGAAGCTTCAGATCGCCGCAGCTCTTTCACATAACGCAAAGCTTCTGATAATGGACGAGGCTACAACAGGTCTTGATCCCGTTGTAAGAAACGAGATACTCGATATCTTTCTTGAATATCTTCAGGACGAGGAGCATTCTATCCTTATGTCCTCTCACATAACAAGTGACCTTGAAAAGATAGCCGACAGCGTTACCTTTATTGACAAAGGCAAGCTGCTTATTTCGGGTTACAAGGATGAGATACTTGAAAGTCACGGTGTTGTAAAATGCTCAAAAGCTGATTTCAACAATATAGAGAAAGGGGATTATATTTCCGCAATGATAGGGGACTACAGCGTTGAGGTAATGGTCGCAGACAGGACAGCCTTTGTGAGAAAGTATTCAGGGCTTGTTATCGACCCGACCACGCTTGAAGAGATAATGGTTTTCTACGTTAACCGTGAGAAAAAGGAGTGGAGCTGATATGAAAGGACTCATTTTTAAAGAGATATATCTTTCACGAAAAAAGATATTCATATCGCTCGGTATATATTTTTTTCTTATGCTGCTTTGCGTGCTTGTCAAGCTTTCGGCTGTTCACGGAAACCTCAGGCTGCTCAGTGAAGAAGCAGTCAAAAACACTACGACTATAACTTTTTACCTGGCTGTTTTCGGCACTGTGCTTGCTCTTTCCGGCTTTGTTGCAGACAATATCAACTCCGACATCGTGTCTCGCTGGAGCAAATTTCAACGCTCAACAGCAATGACCGAAAAGCAGGTAGTCAGCGCAGCGTACATCTCAACAGGCTTAATGCTTTTGTCAATGACAGCTATCCATACCTTAATGACACTGATGCTCTGTGCTGTTTTCGATAAGACCTTCCATGTATATTTTATATTGGCGTTTTTTGCTTTTGCATTTATAACTTTTATAATGTTTGCCTATCGTCTGTTCTGTTTTTACCGTTTCAGGCAGCAGAAAAAAGCACAGCTTGTCTGGACGGCAACATTCTTTTGTCTGTATCTTGCAGTTTGCCTTGCTGTTTTTGGCAGACTGCTCACTTATCAGGATAAAGCCAAAACTGAAAATGCAGCCCTTGCCGCAAAAATGGGCGTGCCCGAAGATTCGTTTGATTCAATGGATTTAGCAAAATACATCAAAGATGACTTTAGTGCTATTAAAGATTTTTTTGTAAGCTATTGGTGGATATTTGCAATACTTCTTATTACATTGGCAGTCGTTCTGTACGTAGTAAGCATCAGTGCCCTCAAGCGTCCGTTTGACCTTGCAGGGCAGACAAGAGAGGATAAGAAAGAGAAAAAGAGTTTTTTCAGCTCACTTTCAAAACCAAAGAAAGCAGCGGAAGGAGATGAGAACTGATGCTGGGATACCTTTACAAAGAGTTAAAGACCAACAAGCTTATCCTCGGTGTTATGTTCGGTCTTATGCTGTTTTTCAACATCTTCCTGCCTGCCTCAGCAACAGGTGATGATAAACCCGAGGGAGTATTGTTTTACGCATTATTCTTTATTATGTCAGGCTCATCGTTCCTCGTTATCGGTATGTGTGCATCGGGCTTAGTTCAGACCGATGAGCGCAAAAAGTGGGGATACTACAACGCCGCCGCACCGCACGGCATTAAGCTTCAGGTGGGCAGCATCTACATCATTATCCTGTCTGCACTTGTCTGCTGCTTTTTTATCTCGTTAGTTATGAATTTCATAATGCGTAAAATGTCTTCTGATGTACCAAATGTAACAGGTATGATGATAGCAATGGCTCTGCTCGTGCTGTTGCTGCGAGCTATTGAGCTGCCGTTTTTCTATGCATTCGGCTCAAAGATCGGCGGACTTGTCAAGACGCTGCTACTGTTCGTTGTGATATTTATTACCGCGATCTACTTTCTGTTTGCTGATCTCTCGTGGCTCGGCAGTCAGGACGAGGCTATGGAGAAATTATTTAAGTTTTTGTCAGGTATCAGCGTCAAAGGTCTTTGGAAGAGCGTTTTCGGCAAGATACTTATGTCGGATGTTACGCTGTATACTGTTTCATATTACATCAGCACAAAGTTCTAT
>CAMZIK010000073.1 GCA_947307175.1 uncultured Clostridia bacterium | reverse complement strand
GATTCCGAACAGGTGTCCTTTGAAAAAATAAACGATTCCATAGTGATAGACAGATTAAGAAAAACCAATATTGACGAGCTGTCTGACGATGAGCTTAGAAGCTTTATAAAAGAGCTTACTACTTATCTTTAAAGACTTAGAAAGGAAAGAAAATGTCTGAGATCAGAGTCCTGAGCAAGGAGGTCTCCGAGCTTATCGCTGCCGGAGAGGTCATAGACAGACCATCATCAGTAGCCAAAGAGCTGCTTGAAAATGCAGTTGATGCTGGCGCAAGTGTTATAACAATAGAGATCAAAAACGGCGGAAGGACCTATCTGCGTGTGACCGACAACGGAAAGGGTATTGCCGCAGATGACCTTCACACTGCTTTTCTGCGCCATGCTACCAGCAAAATTTCAGAAAAGAACGATCTTGAAAAGATACTCACCTTGGGTTTCAGAGGTGAGGCTCTTGCCTCTGTATGTGCGGTTTCAAGAGTCAACGTGCTTACTAAAAGAGTCGGTGACGAATACGGAACTCATTATGAGATCGAAGGCGGAGAAGAAAAGGTCAATGAGCAAAGCGGTTGTCCCGACGGCACTACTTTTGTTGTCAGAGACCTGTTCTATAACGTTCCGGCAAGGCTGAAATTCCTAAAAAAAGATACGACCGAAGGAAACTATGTTGCTGAGATAGTGACCAAGCTGACGCTTTCTCACCCGGAAATATCATTTAAATTCATCAGGGATAATAAAGTCGAGCTTTTATCCGCAGGCGACGGCAAAACATATTCTGCGATCTATTCGGTTTTCGGGCGTGAGTTTGCATCATCGCTCGTACCTGTTGATTACAGCTGGAAAGGTATACATATCCGTGGCTTTACAGTCAGACCTCTTGAATCAAAGCCGAACAGGAAGTTTCAGAATTTCTTTGTGAATAACAGGTATATCAAATCTCTTGCCTGTTCATGCGCTCTTGAGGACGCTTACCGCAATCAGATAATGGTGGGAAAATTCCCTGCGTGTGTCCTTTATATCGACATAGCGCCGGATACGGTCGATGTCAATGTTCATCCCACAAAGATACAGGTGCGCTTTTCAAATGAGAGCCTTATGCATGAAGCGGTCTATTTTGCCGTTAAAGATGCTCTGCTCAAAAACGATAAACCAAATGAGATAAAGTTTGAAAACAAGCGCAATTTTACCGATAAAGAGCTTTATAACGTCCCTTCGGACAGCGGAGTACAGCTTAAATTTGCTCCGCAGCAAACTGAGCCTGTAAAACCAGAAAGACCTGTTGAAAACAGATATGACGAACCGCCTGTAAGAAATAACTTCAGCGCTGTTCCTACCGTTTCGGAGTATCCTCGTCAGGACTTTAAGCCTCAGTCTGCACCTGTCCGTGATATTGAACCTCAGGACCCTGCGCCTGAAAAAGCCGCAGAGAAAAGCAGAATGACGGTAGATGATATAAACAGGATAGTAAGTGAGATACCTCTGCCTGACGAGAACGAGTCTGAACAGCCGTTCAGGTATATTGCTGATAACAGCTTTGAAAAAAAGCAGCAGGCTCCGATCATAGTTGATGATACCGAAGAGAAACCGAGACCTGTTGTTATAGGAGAATTGTTCAGAACATTTGTTGTTGCGCAGTGCGGAGACGAAATGATACTTATGGACAAGCACGCAGCACACGAAAGATACATCTTTGAAAAGATAAAAAGTGATAAAAACCAGCTTGATCCGCAGATGCTGCTTGATCCGGTTATGGTAGTTCTTCCTTATGATGAATATGATGCTTTGTCTGAAAATGTTGAAAAAGTCAGACAGCTTGGCTTTGAGATAGAACCTGATGTTGCTCCGACGATAGCCGTCAAGGGCGTGCCGATAATACTTGGGGATGAGAATCCGAGCGAAGTCATAAGCGATCTTGCTAAGAATTTCATTGCAAACAAACTTGATCCTCAGATAGAGCTGTTTGATGACCTGTATCATTCGCTTGCCTGCAAAGCAGCCATAAAAGCGCATGATAAGACCAGTATCATCGAGCTTCAGGCGCTTATCGACAAGGTCTACGATAACGATGATATAAGATACTGTCCTCACGGCAGACCTGTTATGATAAAACTTTCAAAACGGGATATTGAAAAACAGTTCAGGAGGATAGTCTGAAGCAGAAGGGTGGCGGCGGACATGGATAAAATACCTCTGATAGTTGTATGCGGTCCGACAGCATCAGGAAAGACAAAAATTGCTGTCGAGCTTGCAAAAATGTATAACGGAGAAGTCGTTTCTGCCGATTCTATGCAGATATACAAAGGTCTAAGCATAGCTACCGCAAAGCCTGACAAAGAGGAAATGCACGGAGTACCGCATCATCTGATAGATTTCCTTGATCCGGGTGAGTCATTCAGCGTTGCAGACTATGTAAGCATGGCTTCCGAAGTCATCAGAGATATTCATTCAAGAAAGAAAATGCCGATCTTGTGCGGCGGAACGGGTCTTTATATATCTTCGCTCGTTGAGAATGTAAAGTTTGATGATACAGGCAGTGACGAGAATATAAGAAAACGCCTTACAGAGCAGTCTAAAGAGTTTGGAAACCACGCTTTGTGGGAAAGACTTGCTCAGATAGACCCTGAAACAGCTGAAAAAGTCCATGAAAACAATCTTCCGAGAGTGATAAGAGCGCTTGAAGTCTATGAGCTTACCGGAGTGAAGCTTTCTCAGCACAAAATAAACAGCAGGAGAGAAGCTTCACCGTATGATGCCTGCATAATAGGACTTACTTGCGAGGATAGGAATAAGCTCTATGAAAAGATTGATCTTAGAGTTGATCTTATGCTTGAAAAAGGACTTGTAGATGAGTGCAGGGAAGTCTATGAGGGCGGACAACTCAAAACAGCACATCAGGCGATAGGATTTAAGGAACTTGTGCCTTATTTCAAAAATGAGTGCGGACTTGATGAGTGTATTGATAAGATCAAGCTTGAAACCCGTCATTACGCCAAAAGACAGCTAACATGGTTCAGAAATCTGAACGGTATCAACTGGGTCGAAACAGACAAATTCGATTCTTTTGAAAAAATTCTTAAAAATATTAAAAATATTGTAGCCAAAACGAAAATTATGTGCTATAATATACTTTGAGCAGTCATGTTCGGGCTGCATATGGTGTCAGAATATAAACAAAGGGGTGCATTATAATGACAAAAAACATCAATCTGCAGGACGTATTCCTGAATCAGGCAAGAAAAGAGAAGGTTTGTGTGACCATTTTTCTTATGAATGGTTATCAGTTCAAGGGCATAGTAAAGGGCTTTGACAGCTTTATTGTTATTCTTGACTGTGAAGGCAAGCAGAATATCGTGTATAAGCATGCTATTTCAACTATCTCGCCTTCAAGACCGATCAGTATTCAGGAACAGGATAATAACGCAGATCAATAAAAAGGACAGGTAAAATGAATTCTTTGACCGTAAAGATACTTGGTGCTTTGCTGTGTGTGCTTATGCTCACGATGCTGGGAAGTCAGATCTATTATGTGATCAATGAAAAGCATGATACCGAGGAAGCAGTTGTTTCAACGATAAATGAGAATATCTCCTTTGACGGTGTCATCGTCAGAGATGAAACTGTCATCAATTACAGCGGACAGGGCGTTGTTGACTATCTTCACCCGGACGGAAGCAAGGTAAAGGCTGATGATGTTGTCGCAGAAGTTTACAATAGTGAAGATCAGATTCTTGCAAAAGAAAAAGCTAAGCTGCTTGAGACCGAGATCGAAAAACTCGGAAAAGCTCAGAACCCCGGTACAACTAATTTTGTACAGCCGGAAGCTATCCGAAACAGGATAGACAGTGAATATAAGCAGATGCTCAATCGTATCGCAAAGGGTGACTATTCACAGCTCAGAAGCGATAAAAGCGATCTTTCGATGACTATGAACATCTATGATGTTGTCACAAAGTCTGAATCGAGCTTTGACAGCAGAATATCTGAGCTTACAAGCGAGAAGAACAAGCAAAGCTCTGCTTCATCAGGTATCAGAGATACTATAAAGGCTACAAAAACAGGTTATTTTGTATCATCCGCCGATGGCTATGAAAATCAGCTTTCTATCAAGAATGTTGATTCTATAACTGAGTATCAGATCAATGAGATCGTAAAGGCAACTCCACAAAAGCTTACAAATGCCGTAGGTAAGATCTTTGACGGCTATTCATGCAAGATCGTGGGTGTTATGGATCCCGATAAGCGTGTGACAGAGGGGGTTGATCTGAAGCTTGCGATGAGCGCTTCAAAAAACACTTATGATGTCCATGTCGATTCTGTCAAAAGCTGTGACGACGGCAAGATACTTGTGGTTATGAACTGCGACAGGCTTGATGAGGAGCTTGCATCTGCAAGGATCGCTTCAAGTATGATCGTGTTTGACGAGTATACGGGTATCAGAGTTCCGAGAAAAGCGATCCGTTTCAACGGCGACCAGAAGGGCGTTTATGTCATTCTCGGTAAGGATATTACCTTCAAAAAGATAGACGTAATTTATGAAGGTGATGATTTTGTGCTTTCAAGGAACACTGATGATCAGCAGTATCTGCTGCTTTATGATCAGATTTTGCTCGAAAATGTAAAATCGGAAGATGTTTCAAGTTTAAACAACAGCGATAATGACGAGAGTTCTGATAGCAAAGGGGAAGAAAAAGATGAATCCTCTTGATAATAGTTCACTTAATTTTCAATATATCCTTGAAAATTATAAAGAAATATGTTATAATGTAGAGAATGCTAAAGCAAAGTATGCTAAAAGCAGCGCTGATGTACAGATAATGGCGGTTACCAAGACCGTTGAACCCCAAAAGATCAATTTTGCGATCAGTCAGGGTATCAGGCTCCTCGGTGAAAACCGTGTCCAGGAGTTCATGTCCAAGAAAGATCAGTACGACAAAAGCGCTCAGGTACATTTTATCGGGCATTTGCAGACTAATAAAGTCAAATATATTATCAATGATGTTTCACTGATACAATCTGTCGACAGTTTGAAGCTCGCCGGTGAGATAAACAGACTTGCATTAAAAAACAATAAAGTTATGGATGTGCTGGTCGAAGTTAATGTCGGTGATGAGATCTCTAAAAGCGGTGTTGCTTTTGATGAGTGTGTAAAGCTTGTTGAGGGCATCTCGGAACTTGAAAACGTTCATGTCAGAGGACTTATGGCGATCCCGCCGATAGGCTGCGGCGAAGATGTATTTGAAAAAATGCATGAGCTTTATTTGAAGCTCGGTGAAATGTCTATTGATAGTGTGGATATGGACATTCTTTCAATGGGAATGTCAGGAGATTATGAGCTGGCTATAAAACATGGCTCAAATCTCGTGAGGATAGGAACTAAGCTCTTTGGAGCAAGAAAATATTTTGGAGGGTAAAAACAATGGGATTTGTTCAGGGATTTAAGAATTTCTTCATCGGTGAAGACGAAGAACCTGAGATCTATCAGGCACATCCGGAAAATAATGACATACAGGAGGATAGCGAAATGTTCAGAGATAATAATGTGGAGTATAACCAGGCTCCGGTACAGACTACAACTTATGAGAGAAAACCTGCACCTGTTATGCAGCTCGTTCTTGCAAGACCTAAGACTTTCCAGGAAGTTAAGTCAATAGGTGATGAGATCAACTCTCAGAAAACAGTTATACTTAATCTCGAAACAGTCAGCAACGATGTCGGAACAAGGATCGTTGACTTCCTTTCAGGTGTTTCATATGCAAACAGAGGCACAATGAAGCTTATAGCAGCAAAGACATTTGCGATCCTTCCTGAGGTTGTTGCTTACGGCGGTGCTGATATTGCACAGGAGCTTGAGAAGAACGGCTATAACTTCTGATAATGACCGAAAAGAAGTTTTCTTTTCTCAATAATATCACAGATGATGACCGGGTGCTATTGAGTCATGTCATCGATATGGCGGCCTATGCACGGGAAAAGTATGCGGAAAGATTTACGCTTTTTCTTGATGAAAGGCAGCAGGAATTGTCAAAACAGGTTCTTGCGTCTGAAAAGCTTGATAATTATTGCTTTTGGGGAGGCTATGACCTTGCCGAGAGAAAAATGATAGGCTTTTTTCATGATGCAGAAAGTGCGGATAAAGATAGATTCCCTGTCAGGTCTGTATGCTTTTCTTACCGAAAGGCTGACAAGCTTTCACATAGGGACTTTCTTGGCGCTCTGATGAGTATACAGATCAAGAGAGAATGTGTCGGTGACATAATTGTCGGCGAAGGTAGCACAAATGTCCTGCTTTCCGATAAGATCTCAGACAGAGTAATATGTGAGATCAATAAGATCGGAAGGGTAGGAGTTAAAGCTGAGTACGGCTTTGATGAAAGCATAAAGCCTCAGATCAGATTTGAAGAGCTTGTCGGTACGGTCGCTTCGCTCAGAGCTGATTGCCTTTTAGGCTTTGCGCTTCGTGTCTCAAGAGAAAAGGCAGGCACTATGATCAAACAGCTTGGTATCAGCATCAATCATATGATAAGTTATAAAACCGACAGCGTTTTAAAGGAAGCTGATGTCTTTTCGGTGAAAGGGCATGGAAAGTATATTCTCAGATCAATAAACGGCGTGTCAAAAAAAGATAGGATACGCATTACGTTGTGTAAATTTATTTAGGAGGGTCTTGTTATGTTCAATCCAAATAATATCAGAAACAAAGGTTTCAGTGTGCAGAAAAGCGGATACAGCACAGATGAGGTTTCTGATTATCTTCATGATGTTGCAGATGACTATGCAGCACTTTTAAAGGAAAACCAGGAAAAAGATGCTAAAATCGAAAAGCTTGTTGAGAAGGTAAATGAGCTTCTTGCTGATAAAGATGCAATCACTGATGTCCTTGTAAATGCACAGAAGGAAGCTCGTAAGATAATAAATGACGCAAAGCAGCAGTCAAAGGAAATGGTTGACGGCGCTAAGAGCGAACAGATGAGACTTGCTGAGCAGAGTGCAGCAGAGTGCGAAAAGATCGTTACCGAGCATAAGGAAAAGTGCGCTCAGCTTATCAGAGATAATACAGCTATCACTGAAAAGAAGATCAATACTATCAGAGCAGCATATGAGGACGAGCTTGCAAGATATAAGCAGCTCCAGGCTGATGTTACATATTTCAAGGCTAATCTTATAGAGCTGTATAAAGAGCAGATCCAGCTCGTTATGGATCTTCCTACGATGACTGAGGAAGAACTTGATGAGTATGAAGCTTCTTTCGATGAAAATGGAAATTATGTTCCGAGAGAACCCGAAGCAGTTAAGACTCAGCAGGCTGCAGAGCAGACAACTGCTCCGATAGCTGAGAATGTCCAGACTCGTGCTGATTCAGAGGAAGCAAGAGTAGATAAGATACTCAACACAGGATCATTTGAGCCGGTAATTCCAAAGAGCACCCTCAATGATCTGCAGTTTGGAAAGAATAATTGACAAAATGGCTCTGTAAACAAACAAATAAGTTTGAATACAGAGCCTTTTACTGATTGTATACAAATTGCAGAAGCTTATTTTGCATCTGCGGAGGACGAGTTTGATGTTTGTTTTTTCTCTTGTGCTGATCGCTGTACTTATCGCCGCAGATCAGATAATTAAAATAATAGTTGATTCTTGTCTTGAAATCGGCAGCGTAGTAGAGGTCGTCAAGTTTGGTGACTTTAAGCTGTTCAGCCTTAATCATGTAAGAAACAGCGGTGCAGCATGGAGCATCATGCAGGGCAAAACATGGTTCCTTGTAGGTGTTCCTCTTGTAGTCTGTGCTTTCGGTGTTTATTATATGTATAAACAAAGGGATAAAAGCAGACTACAGCTTGTTTCGCTTGCTATGCTCGTTGCAGGAGGCTTGGGAAATCTTATCGACAGAGTAAGGCTCCACGAGGTCATTGACTATATCAAGTTTGAACCTGTTAATTTCCCTGTGTTCAATTTTGCGGATATATGTGTCGTAGTAGGAGCGATCATTTTTGCGATATACCTGATCTTCCTTGACAAACCTGATAAGAAAGAAAAAACTGTAAAAGAGACTGCTGACGAGGATATAGCTGAACCGGCAGAAACGGTTGAAGAAGCATCGGAGAACAGCGATGAATGAGCTTTTTTTAAAGGTGTGCGCTGACGATGTGGGAACGAGGATAGACAAGTTCCTTGCAGACAGCGATGCAGAGCTAACAAGAAGTGCTGTACAGAAGCTCATTGAAGATGGAAACGTGCTTTGCAGCGGAAATATAGTCAGCAAGAATTATAAGCTGAAAGAAAACGATGAGATCACAGTTGTTGTTCCCGAAGCAGTAGAACTTGATGTTGAACCCGAAATTATTCCCCTGGAAATAGTCTATGAAGACGATGACCTTCTTGTTGTTAATAAACCAAAAGGTATGGTAGTTCATCCAGCAGCTGGGAATTATACAGGTACGCTTGTAAATGCGCTGCTTTTCCATTGTAAAGGCAGGCTTTCATCAATAAACGGTGTGATAAGACCAGGTATAGTCCACAGGATCGACAAGAATACAAGCGGTCTGCTTATCGTCGCAAAAAACGACAATTCACACAATAAGCTTGCAGAGCAGATCAAGGCTCATAGCTTTACAAGAGAGTATATGGCTGTCGTAACAGGCAGATTCAAGGATAAAACGGGCACGATCGACGCACCGATCGGCAGAAGCAAGTATGACCGCAAAAAGATGTGCGTTACCGAGCTTAATTCAAAAAACGCTGTAACACATTATGAAGTAGTTGAAGAATTTGGGAACTATTCTCTGATGAGATTCAGGCTTGAAACGGGAAGAACGCATCAGATAAGAGTCCATTGTGCTTATGCCGGTCATCCCGTTTACGGCGACGATGTCTACGGAAAAGCTGTTAAAGGGATTGAAGGTCAATGCCTTCATGCAATAAAGATAGGCTTTATCCACCCGACGACCAACGAATATCTGGAATTTGACAGCGAACTGCCCAAGTATTTTAAGAGCGTGCTTGAAAAGCTCAGAAAAAATTGTTGAGGAAAATATGTTTGAAGATATAAATAAGGTATTGCTGATCACTGATATGGACGGAACGTTTCTGCCTTCAAGCAAGATACCTGGGAAGAAAACACTTGAAGCTGTGCAGAGATTTCAGGAGCTTGGCGGTCGCTTCTCCATAGCGACAGGCAGATCATTACAGGCTTCACAGCAGTATTTTGATTCTGTAAGTGTAAATTGTCCTATCATCATGTGCAACGGCGGAATGATATATGACATTAACAGCCGCAGACAGATATATGATGTATATGTTCCATGTGAAACAAAACAGATCGTCAGGCAGATACTTGCTGATAACGACTATGTCGGCTGTGAAGTACTAAAGCTTGATAATGTTTATGTTCCGCAGCTCACACCTCTTGAACAAAAGCATCTTGAGATATGTAAGGTCAGCGATCCTGTTTTCTGTGATATACAGGATATTACCGATGACTGGTATAAAGTTCTTTTTGCAGTTGAGCCTGAGCAAATGGACAGGCTGATAGATTATGTGGAGCAAAAAGGCTTTGAAGGTCTGCTCCCGAATACTATGAGATCCTTCCTCAGAATATCTCAAAGGGTTACGCACTAAAGATGATGCGTGAGGTCTGTGATATGCAGGACTATACCTTTGTTGCTGTGGGAGATTACAATAACGATATTGAAATGATACAGCAGGCAGATATAGGCTTTTGCCCGTCAAATGCCGCACCTGACGTAAAAGCAGCCGCTGATATTGTTCTTGAACAGTCCTGTGAACAGGACGCTGTTGCGGCAGTAGTCGAGTATATCTTTGATAGACTATCATAATTATAAATTGGAGGTTTACAGTATGGACGCTACATTGAAAAAACAGCTTGAGATCACGGCCTGCAAGATACGACTCGGTATCATTGAGGGCGTTTTCAATGCTAAATCAGGTCATCCGGGCGGCTCTCTTTCAATTGCAGATGTTATGACTTATCTGTATTTTGCAAGAATGAATGTTTATCCCGATAAGCCTGATGAACCGCAGAGGGACAGACTGGTACTGTCTAAGGGTCACACAGCTCCTGCACTTTATTCTACTCTTGCAGAGAAAGGTTTCTTTTCAAAGGACGAGCTGAAGAGCCTGCGCCACATCGGTGCAATGCTTCAGGGACATCCTTGCATAACTATCCCTGGTGTTGATATGTCCTCAGGTTCACTTGGTCAGGGCATTTCGGTTGCCTGCGGAATGGCTCTTTCAGGAAAGATCTCAAATGATACTTATAAGGTATACACTATCCTTGGCGACGGTGAGATCGAGGAAGGTCAGGTTTGGGAGGCTGCAATGTTTGCGGCTCACTATAAGCTTGACAATCTTGTTGCGATCGTTGATAACAATGGACTTCAGATTGACGGTAAGGTCGAGGACGTTATGAGCGTATATCCTATCGCTGATAAGTTTGAGGCTTTCGGCTGGCATGCAATCAGTGTTGATGCTCACGATTTTGATGCTCTTGAAAAAGCATTCAACGAGGCAGAAAACATTGCTAATCAGCCTGTTGTCATCATTCTCAAGAGCGTAAAAGGCAAAGGCGTTTCGTTTATGGAGAATAACGTTTCATGGCACGGCGCCGCACCTAATAAAGAGCAGTACGATCAGGCAGTCGCTGAGCTGACTGCACAGCTTAAAGAACTGGAGGGTTGATCAATGGCTGATATAATGAAAGTCGCTACAAGAGAGAGCTATGGTAATGCTCTTGCTGAGCTTGGTGATAAATACGAAAATCTCTATGTTTTTGATGCAGATCTTGCAGCTGCAACAAAGACAGGTATATTCAAGAAAAAGTTCCCCGACAGATTCTTTGACTGCGGTATCGCAGAGTCAAATATGATGGGTGTTGCCGCAGGTATGGCTGCAACAGGCAAAATTCCTTTTGTTTCGACATTTGCAATGTTCGCTGCCGGCAGAGCTTTCGAGCAGGTCAGAAACTCTATTGGTTATCCTCATCTCAACGTTAAGATAGGTGCAACTCATGCAGGTATCTCTGTCGGTGAGGACGGCGCTACACATCAGTGCAACGAAGACATCGCTCTTATGAGAACGATACCGGGTATGACAGTTATTATCCCTGCTGACGATGTTGAGGCAAAAGCCGCTGTTGAAGCAGCTATCAATTATGAAGGTCCTGTTTACATGAGATTCGGCAGACTTGCTGTTCCAGTTTTCAATGATCCTGAGACCTACAAGTTTGAGATAGGCAAGGGCATCAAGCTGCGTGACGGCAAAGACATAACGATCGTTGCAACAGGTCTTATGGTTTATGAGGCTATCGAGGCTGCAAAGACACTTGCAGAGCAGGGAATTGAGGCAACAGTTATCAATATCCATACTATCAAGCCGATCGACAAGGATATTATCATTGAAGCTGCAAAGAAGACAAACCTTGTTCTTACCGTTGAGGAACACAGCGTTATAGGCGGACTTGGAGAGGCTGTATGTGATGTTCTTAGTGAGAATTATCCTACAAAGGTCGTTAAGATAGGCGTTAATGACGAGTTTGGTCATTCAGGTCCTGCGGTCGATCTTCTCAAGCAGTTCGGGCTTAGCGCTGAAAACATCGTTGCTAAGGCAACAGAGGCTGTAAAGTCAAAGTAATACTATCCATTTAAAGCTGTCGCTGAAAAAGCGGCAGCTTTTTTAACCTTTCTGCAAAAATTTGAGTATAATGTGCAGGGAGGTGATGCTGTGAGTGCATATAGGAGTACAAAGAAACACCGATTTTCATATTTCCTGCTTATTGTTATGATTGTATTAGTTCTTTCTGTAACTTTTTTCTGCTGTCAGCTTGCAGTTCACATTGACGAGATAAGCAGATATGAAAGCAAGCTTTTAGCTGTAAAGATAATCAATTCTGCGGTAGAAACAGTTATTAATAATATTTCACCTGATGAGCTGATAAAGGAAAACCTGAGCGAAAGCGGTGAGATAGCATCGCTGTCGCTTGACCCGAAAAACACTAACAGGATAAATTATATCCTATCTGATACGATCAGCAGCAAACTGAAAGAATATGAAGACGAGGGATTCAGTGTTCCTGTTGGTACTCTTTCAGGTGTTACTCTTTTTAATGGCAGAGGATTTGATATTGACATAAGACTTCAGCAGCTTGGTGCTGTATCAACTCATATCAGATCTGAATTTGTTTCATGCGGAGTGAATCAGTCAAAATACAGAGTTTATGTTGACATTATGGTCGAATTAAGAGCTGTTCTGCCTATAAGCTCAATAGATGTAAGCGTTGAGCAGGAATATCTGATAGGCGAAAAGGTGATAGTCGGAAAAGTTCCGAACACTTATTTTTCGGCTTGAAATGCTTGTATTTTCTTTTCTGCTGTGGTATAATATAATTTGGATTTTTAATCAAAGACTATCTGTATTTTATTCAATGGTGATCGATATGGAAATGAACGAAGCAAAGAAAAGAATAGACGAACTCGTCGGAATACTGAACTATCATGCTCATCTGTATTATGTTGAGGATCGCAATGAGATCTCAGACTATGAATATGATATGCTTCAGCGGGAACTTAAAGAGCTTGAAACTGAGTATCCACAGTTTATCCGCAAGGATTCTCCGACACAGCGTGTTGGCGGTGCGCCTGTTTCGACATTTGAAAAGGTCGAACATAAGGTGCAGATGGGCTCGCTTCAGGACGTTTTCTCTTTTGATGAGGTCAGAAGCTTTATTGATACTGTCAGGAAAACGGTCGATGATCCTAAGTTTGTTGTTGAGCCTAAGATCGACGGACTTTCTGTGTCTTTGGAGTATCACGGAGGCGAATTTGTCATCGGTTCGACCAGAGGCGACGGCTTTGTCGGTGAAGATGTGACCAAAAACCTGATGACTGTTAAAAGCATACCTGTAAAAATAAATGAAGCTCTGCCGCTTATTGAGGTCAGAGGAGAAACATATATGCCAAAAGATGTTTTCCTCAGACTTGTAAAGGAGCAGGAGGAAAACGATGAGCAGCCCTTCAAGAACCCAAGAAATGCCGCAGCAGGTTCTCTCAGACAGAAAGATCCGAAGATCGCTGCAAAACGCCAGCTCGACATTTTTGTGTTCAATGTACAGCAGATAGATGGTAAAACACTTACGTCCCACAAACAGTCTCTTGATTATATCAAGCAACTCGGTTTCAAAACTATACCTGATTATGTTCAGGTATCAACTGCTGATGAGGTCATCGCACAGATCGAAAAAATAGGTGAAAAGCGTTTTGATCTGCCTTTTGATATTGACGGAGTGGTAATAAAAGTCGATGATTTTGCACAGCGTGAACTGCTTGGTTCGACTGCAAAAGTACCTAAGTGGGCTGTTGCATATAAATTTCCTCCTGAGGAGAAAAACTCTAAGCTCCTTGATATTGAGCTGAATGTCGGTAGGACAGGAGTTGTTACGCCTGTTGCTGTATTTGAACCTGTATTTCTTGCAGGTACGAGCGTTTCAAGGGCAACACTTCACAATCAGGATTTCATAAAGGAAAAGAATATAAGTATTGGTGATATAATACGTGTCAGGAAAGCAGGAGATATTATCCCTGAGGTGCTTGGAAGTGTTGAAAAACACTCGGACAGTATTTTTACGCTGCCTGATAAGTGTCCTGTCTGCGGAACTGATCTTGTAAAGAGCGAGGAAGAGGCAGCTGTTCGCTGTCCGAATGTAGACTGTCCTGCTCAGATATTCAGGAGCATCGTTCATTTCGCATCAAAAGGTGCAATGAATATCGACGGGCTCGGTCCTCAGATAGTCAGAGTTCTTCTTGATAACGAGCTGATCGGTTCTGTTGCTGACCTTTATACACTCAGGCTCCCTGATATTACTGAGCTTGAAAATTTTAAAGAAAAGTCGGCTAATAATCTTCTAACTGCTATCGAAAAGTCCAAATCCAATTCACTTGACAGGCTTGTGTTTGCACTTGGCATCAGAAATATCGGTCAGGCTTCTGCGAAGCTTTTGTGCGATAAATTCGGAGACCTTGACAACATAATGAACGCTAAGGCAGAAGATATTGCTTCCATA